>NZ_JBQHWP010000012.1:0-120501 GCF_052063915.1 Bilifractor sp. HCP3S3_D3 | reverse complement strand
TTCCTTCAGATTCCGTCTCGCGGCGGACACCCTTGCCTTCGGCTATATCCTTCCCACTACCGGGTGGATTCGGGACTTGAACCCGTTGGAAACGTGCGCCGCTAGGCGCACTGCAAGAAACAGGGGCAGGATATTTCCTGCCCCTGCTCAATTCATACGAATCAATACAAATGATTATCTACGCCGGATCCATTATCCGGCGGAAGACACGCCCTAAGAATTCCGAATCTTCCTTTATTCCACCGCCTTGAGCGACTCAGCCATATTGATACGGCGAATCTGCCGTCGCATCAGAACGTTCACGATCACCGCAAACAGCACCGTAATGATAAGTGCCAGCACACAGCTGAACGGCCGAACCGCAATCTGATACGTCATATTGTCGAGCAGAATCCGGCTCACCACTGCATGTGTACAGAGAATCCCCAGCGGAATTCCCAGAAGTCCCGCAATAAAAGAAAGCACCAGATTTTCCCTGAGCACATAGAAGCGCACCTCTCCGGGGGTGAACCCCAGCACCTCGACCGTTGCGATCTCACGGCTTCGCTCCTCAAGGTTGATGTTTGTCAGATTAAAGATCACGATGAAGGACAGCGCTCCGGCAAAGGCTATGAGCAGCCAGATAATATAATTCAGGCAGGCGACAGATCCATCCACTTTGGCCCGGCTCTCGGAGAGCCTTGTGATACCGGTCACACCGGTTATCATCCCCAGTTTCTCGCTCAGAGACTGCTCCTGTCCGGCAGAAAGATTCCTCGTGCAGATCAGCAGCGTGTTCGGACCTGTCTCCCCGAAGAGATCCTCACCTGTTTTTTGTGAAGTCAGAATGAAATTTCCAATGTAGTTGACAAAGGTGTGCCCCGCCCGCAGCGTCTGTCCGGAAGCCGTAAATTTCGTTCCCACCGACAGACCGAGCTTCTCGGAGAGCCGCCTGGAGACAAGCGCCGAACCATCATCCGGCACGACCAGCGTTCCGCCGTCCGACACATCTGACAGCTTCCAGAAACCGGACAGGTCCGCCCTGTCCGCGAAGGCGTAAAGACTGACCGAGCTCATGGAAGAGGTTTTCGACGAAACATCCAGAACCTTGCTGAAGACAGGCAGAACCTTTGTGACGTCCTTCTCTTCTTCTACCTCCTTTATAATGTCCGCCAGAGACCTCTGATCTGTATCGATCGCGCATTCAAGCTGATAGGTCTGAATTCCGTCATACTGCTGACTTCCGACATGAACCATCGAGTCACGGACTCCGAACGCAGTGACCACCAGAGCGCCCGAACAGCCGACACCCACCAGCATCATAATCATCCGGATCTTATACCGAAGCATATTCCGGAGCGTCGCCTTACGAAGAAACGACAGCCTCCTCCAGACCGGCGTGCAGTACTCAAGCAGAATCCGCTTTCCAGGTTTCGTCGACCTCGGACGGATCAGTGATGCCGGCGTCTCCCGCATCACCCGCACACAGGCCGCCATGGTGCCGATTCCGATCGACAGAACGGTTACCAGGAGTGTCACGACAGCCAGTCCGCCATCAAAAAGGTACCGGAGCCCGATAAAGTCGTAAAGCGTAGAATATGCCGCCCAGAAACCCCGGGGCAGGAAAAAGGTTCCCGGAAAAAAGCCTCCCGCCCAGCCCAGAACAGCGGCACTTAACGCATACCGCATGTACTTTCCGGCAATCGCGCCTTCCGAATACCCGAGAGCCTTGAGCGTTCCGATCTGTCCGCGTTCCTCCTCCACCATCCGCAGCATGGTCGTGATGCATACCAGAAGCGCGATTAATATGAAAAACAGCGGGAAGATATCCGCAATCGAATGGATAATCGAGGTGTCGCTCTCAAAGCTCACATACCCCGCGTTCTCGCCGCGGGTGAGCACATATACCTTCGGCGCCGCCACAGCATCTGCCGCAGCCGACGGCCCTTCCGACGCAGCCGACATTCCTTCCGATGCTGCGGCATTTGCTGCCGAGCCCTCGGACACTGCCGCTGACATTGCTGCCTGTGCCCCTTCTGACGTTGCGGCATTTGCTGCCGACGGCCCTTCCGACGTTGCGGCATTTGCTGCCGGGTCTTCGGACGCTGCCGCTGACATCGCAGCCTGTGCCGCGGCTTCCCGGATCTCAGAGAGAATGCTTTCGTACCGGTTCTCCGAAAGCTCCTTCGCCTCCTCCTTCACGCTGTTCTTATACTTTGCCGTCAGATCCTCATACGCATTCCCGAATATCGCATCCGGCTCCTTCTCTTCACCGTCCGGATTCAGAACGAGATCTGCCCCGGTATAAAAATCCGAGGTGAAATTATCCGGAGGCAGGTAGAGATAACCCGCGCGCTCACCCTTTCCATCGGGAGCGCTTCCTCTGTCGGAAGAAAGAAACAGCGGCGAGTTCACGAGCCCGACAATCGTATAGGTCTTGTGGCTGAGAAGATCCCCTGTCTCCGCGTCATTGTCCGAAGAAACCCTGATGGTCTTTCCGATATCGCTCTCCGAGAAGGCTCTATGATCCGCGAGGCATTCGGTATCCTTCCCGGGAAGGCGCCCCGCGTACAGACTCGGAACGTTGATTTTCTCCGGAAGTGACAGGACCTGATAATCTCTTGCCGTCCCCGCGAAATCGAAGATCACATCCGCCGTCTTCTCCCCTTCCGCGTCATAAATTCCGGTAACCTCCCCAAGCTTCCCGATGTCCTCTTCGGAAAAGCCAAGTGTGGAATAAACTCTGTAATCATACATGTTTGTCGCCGCAAGGTACCGCCCTGCCGCATCCCACATCTGCTCCTTTGTCACCTTAAGCCCGGAGAGAAAGCCCACGGACAGCAGCACAATCAGAAGAATCGCGAAATATCTCTTTTTCTGGGCGAGAATACTGCGGCGAGCCAGCTTCCCGGCCGTCTTCCCCTGTCTCACCATTCGAGTTCCTCCGCCTTCTTCGGGTGCTCATTCAAAGCATCTGCCACAATCCGCCCTGACTGAATTCTGAGAACCCGGTCCGCCATCTGGGCGATCGCGGAATTGTGCGTGATCATCAGCACAGTGGTCCCGTTCTCTCTGCCGAGATCATACAGCATCTTAAGTACCGCCTTGCCGGTCACAAAATCCAGCGCACCCGTCGGTTCATCGCAGAGAAGCATCCTCGGATTCTTCGCAAGCGCTCTGGCAATCGCGACCCGCTGCTGCTCCCCGCCGGAAAGCTGCGCAGGAAAGTTCCCTGCCCGCTTTGAAAGACCGACCATGTCAAGAGCTTTTTCTGCCGGAATCGGATGGTCGCAGAGCATCGCCGCAATCTCCACATTCTCAAGAGCGGTCAGACTGGGAATCAGATTGTAGAACTGGAAGACAAAACCCACCTCCCTGCGCCGGTAATCCACAAGTTTCCTTTCCTTCATGGCGGAAACCTCCTGATCGCCAAAGAGGATGGTACCGGAGCTTACCCGGTCCATGCCTCCCAGAAGATTCAGCAGCGTCGTCTTGCCGGCGCCGGAGGCACCCAGAAGGACACAGAACTCTCCTTCCTTTACCGAAAAAGAAACATCAGCGAGGGCATGAACCTGTCCCTCTCCCTTACCATAGGTCTTGTACACATGCTCAAATCGAATCAGTTCCATGGGCACCTCCATCTCAAAAGCCTCAGTCACTCTGATCCATTCGTCATTTACAAGTAGGCGGCAGTTTTGGAAACGTCTGAATCAGCAGTCCCAAAAGAATTTTCTGCCTTCTGTTGGCTCGGCATTCTTGATGCAGGAAAGAACCTTTTGTTCTTCCGAACCGGGAATCAGCAGAAGATTGAATTCTTTCCATTCAAAGCTTTCATTTTGATTATCGGCGGTATGCAGCACACGAAAGTAATCGCGGCATACTCCGTCCGGAGCCTTCCGTAACCGTTCAAGCATCGTGTCAGGATCAGCAAAAGCCCAGTAACGTTCCCGATCCTCCGGAAAAATCATATGATGGCAAAAGCTCTCAAGCCCCTTGCGAAGTGGATCATGATCCGTGCGGCCGCCTTCAATGCCGAAGTTGTTGAGCACAGTATCCGCAGTATCCTGTTCCGGGTTCAGCACATGGACATCATCAAACAACAGCATAATATCCGATACCGATTTGTAGAGTACTTCACCGATCTTCTGCGTCCGTTCCTCGGTAATATTGACGATAGACAGGAGAAATACGCATCGATTGTCCTGTTTAACGATCATTTTTCCATCCAGACGGACAAAAAAAGAATTGTCCGATACATACAGGGAAGCGCTTCCGTCACCCCGGAGCAAATGACCGTAGAACTCCAGCAGTCTGGCATGTAGCGAAGTATTCCTGACATTCAGGACAAATTCCGAATTTTCTCTGTGAACACGTCCGATACTGCGCAGCTGCTCCTTTTCATGTCTGTTGATATACAGATAATGAATATGATCATTTGTTATGTCGTACTCCATGACCGCCCGCGGCACGTCGCTGTCAATCACGCAGGCATCTGCCCGGTCATAGAAGTCCTTCCATTCGATCACTTCCGAAGGCATATTCATATGACGCAGAAATTCCGGCACCTCCTGCATATGCAGCGGCTTCGAGAAATAATACCCCTGCATCATGTCGCATCCGATCTCCTTCAGAAAATGTGCCTGTTCTTCTGTCTCAACCCCTTCCGCAAGCGTCCGTATGCCCAGATTCTTTGCCATGCTGACGGCACTTTTCATGATTTCCATGGAGGTATGTGTAAAGGACTTCAAAAAGCCCATATCCAGCTTAATCAGATCAAGCGTATAGTCATTCAGAAAAGTCAGGGAAGAATAGCCGCTCCCGAAATCATCCATCCAGATCGCAAATCCCTCGGCCCGAAGTTCTCTGACAACTGACGTCATCTTCTCCTTGTCCGTGACCAGCAGACTCTCGGTAAGCTCCAGCACGATTAGATCGCGGCGAATATTGTACGTATCGCAAACTTTTTTCGCATATGCAGCCATATCCACGTGATCAAAATCCTGTCGTGACAGATTAACCGAAATCGGTCCGACAGGAAGACCCGCATCGATCCGGTTCCGCTGCAGCTTCGCCACTTCCTTCAGGATAAAGCAGTCTAATTTATAGATCAGTCCCTTCTGTTCCAGGATCGGCACAAAGGTACCCGGCATTAAAAGGCCAAATACCGGATCTTCCCAACGGGCAAGCGCCTCGGCGCCCGCAAAACTATTCGTTATTGTACGGATAATTGGCTGAAAATAAGGTGTAACCCATCCCTTCGCCAATGCCTCCTCCACATGCGAGGCAATATACTGATCTATATCATGTGTGTCCATATGAAAATATTCCTTTACTGAATTTCATCAATATCTTTCATTCCGCAGCAGTCTGTTTTTGAAAAGTCTCATGCTTACGGACTTCACAGTCCAAGAATAACGTTCAAATAATCCTGTCTCTGATCGACGACCGCATACACAATTACTCTTCTTCTATTTTCGTCTATCTTATAGAATATAAGGTCCTTTTCCAGAATAAGAACCTTATATCCTTCGCGTTTCAACACCAGATATCGCGGATCAACTCCTGCAGAGGGATTGTCCCCCAGAGACAGAATGCTTTTCTCCATATCGTCCAGTTTTTTCAGCGCAACCTCCGCTCCAAAATTCTGTGCAACATAAAGTATGATGCGCCGGATTCCCTCATCTGCGGTATCTGTTCTTACAATCTCGTACTTTTCCATTAGCGCACCTGAAGCTGCTTCCTCAGATCATCGAATGTTTCCGTAATCGGTGCCACACGACCGTTCTTCACGTCGTCCTCACCTTGTGCCAGAAGCTCCAGCAATTCGATCCGGGCTCTCATATTCTGATATTCTTCATAGGAGATCGAAACGGTATCGCCCCTGCCATTTACTGTAATAATTACTGCCTCTCGGTTCTCCTTGCACTGCTTTGAGATCTCATTGTAATGATTTCGTAGATCAGCCGATGGTCTGATGGATTCCTTCAAAGTCATCATGTCAAACACCTCCCAACAAATCTATATGCAAATTATATCATTGATTACATATATCTTCAACGCCAGTTATCGCATCCGCACCACCGCACAAATACATCTCTTCAACTACAGCTGGGATTCCTCATCTCCGATCTTCCGGTCGTTTCCATTTACACGGATTGTTTACCGTTTACAACCCATCCGAAAAAGGCAAAAAAGAAGATCCCCACAGAAGGGATCTTCCTTAGAAAAGATGATTTAAATTTTTATGCAGGCTGTTTGGTTGCCAGTTCCTTTACTTCGTCAACGGTTAGTCCTGAATATTGAGCTATCTTCTCATAGCTTAAATCTCCGTCTTTGATCATCTCACGAGCCGAACGAACGGCGTTTTCTTTTGAACCTTCAGCTCTTGCTTCATTTCTCATATCTTCCATAGCCTTGCACATAGCCGTCACTCCTTTCTCGTCTTCTTTAAAATATCTGACCCGATCCGCCAACACATGATAATACATGTCCTTTGCTTCGGTACAAGCGAAATCATGCATCAGCTTTCCGAAAGAAGTTTCATCTTTAATCTGTGAGTTCACATAAACGATATGCTCTTCATCTTCAAACGGCTCTCCGGTTTCCGCAATCATGCGCTCAATGTGATAAATCGGAAGGCTCTTCCCCAGCACATCGTTTTCTGTGATGAAGATCACATAGCTTTCATTGAGCGCTTCATATTGTGCTCCCGTCAACTTCCTGAAAAAATAACCCTCAAAGCTGCATGCTCCCTCATTCCTCGTCTAAATCCGATTTTCCGGCAAGGAATTTTATGATCTCGTCGTAGGATCGTGGGCTTGCTTCGATTGCCTTCAGCAATTCCTTCATGAAGCATTCACAGACATATCTAATGTCAGGAACGAAGTTTTTCCAGTGCCTGGTCTATGGTAAGTCCTTGTGCCGTGATCTCTGCCATTACTTCGTCCACACGCTGTTCATTCAGTTCATCTTCGATCTGCTTTATCTGATCGTTTATTACCTGAAGTTTCTGTGTATACTTTACCTGATCTTCCTTTAACTTTTCCAGTTTGCTCTGCAATACCTCTGAGCGACTGCGACGTGTACGTTTTCCTTCTGCCATGTTATACCCTCCTCCACGCAAAAAATATTCTGTGACTTTTATTAAGAAATTACAGTAGGTATCTCATGAAATTCATATTAACATAAGGGAACAGCCTCTGCCAGACTTAATAAAGGCAATCCTTTACGAATTGACCTCTTCGCAATATTAAATGGTGACGTTTTCCGGATCTTCTTCGATAGAGATATTTCCATGTTCCTATAATGAATAGCAAAGGCCGTCGCGGTGCAGCAGATTGGAAGCAGGAGATACTTTTCTTCAAATAGGGCTTGCAAAAAACATTCTATTCTTTACGCTTTAACTTCAACAAAAGGATATTCCCTTGTCAGATTGTCATTCTCTTCCATCATGCTAAGGAGCCTGCTTGAGCTTCCAGATGGATGATTTCGTCCTGACTCCCATGCTTCCACTGTTTTATCAGAAACTCCCATGTACTCAGCAAACAACTGCTGAGACATTCCTGTCCTCTTTCGAATCTCCTTTACTTCATTTGCTGTGTACGTTTTTACTGGCGTCACAGAAACAATTCTTCTTTGAAGCTTTCTTTTCCCTTTGGCGTCATCAACAGCTTCCTGAAGGCCACGCATGATGCTGTCATAGATTTCATTCATCCCCATCACCTCCATGTAGTTCTCTTGCCTGTTCTTCTAGCATGGCAATCATCTATGTTGAATCTCTTTTCACTTGTATATAAAAAAGTATACCCTATCAGATAGGGTATTGTCAATCAGTACCGATACGTCGGATTGCTGTCCTCTGTGAACTTCCAGAGATTTTGCAACTAAAACTCATTGATCTTTTGCTCCAGTGCATCTCTGCTAATTGTTCTTGCCATTACTTTGTTCCCTCCTTTAGCGCACTGCTGATGCAGGCAGCCTTATATTTCACATGAGATGCATCAATTCCAAAGACGCTCAGGATTTCTTTCTGTGTCTTCGTCACCGCATGATCCATCCTGTATACGTTATCCAACTGCCTGCACATCTCGATTTTTTCAAGTGTGTGAACCGTCTTCCCGTACACGCCGAATTCCGCGATCTGATTACGCCAGTCGTTTTCAAAGGAGCCTTTCTGCTGACGGATCTGATCATGAATAAAGTTCTTGATGCCTTTCACCATGATAATAAATGCAAATCCGTTTTCATCCATAAACTTCTGGTTTTCTTTGCTGAAATAGCCCCGATCCAGAATAAAACCAATGTTGTTGTACCCGTACCCTTTTGTCTTCGCGGTCATGTACTGCAGCTGCGAAACGTCATTGATGCTTCCCGGATACTTCTCGTACATCAGTGGCTCACGGTTGTTCACATCGTAACCAATGGAATAATCGCTTTCAGCTGCTTTTCTCGATTCGATATTTTAGGGTTAGATGCCTGAGGGTTAAAAAGTTAGAAAAGTTTAGGAAAGTTAGGAAGCTTCAGGAATTCATCAGCAATTCTTGAAATGGCTTGCACTTAATCCCGGTCTGTGTTATATAAGTAATACGAATTGCGGTGGTCGTCTTCGGACAACACCTAGAGGGAGCCTGATGCGTCGGGCTCCTTTTTTGTTCACTTCTCCCTGAACATCGGCTTACCCAGAACCACCTGATACTCTTCCATCATCAGGTAGGCGTTGCCCTGCTCATCGAACTTTCGGGTAAACGGCAAACAATCCGTACCTTGAAAAATGGGGCTGTGAAAAAAGCATAGCCTGAAAATCGCTCAGGATCTCCACCCTGAGCGATTATTTTCCTTTGGGAACTTCTTTTCTGTTTCACTTCCTTTTTTCTCTTAGAGCCCGCCATAGTATACCGCCATGCTTTCCTTTGTAATCACATTGTTACATCCTGCACCAGACGGAACACCTTCTCTCGCTTTTATCCACGGATCTTCCATATGTGTCAATTGGCTAAGCCATTGAGCGTTGTGGCTGCCATAATGCTCTAGCACCTTATCTATGGTGTCTTTTTGATTGTCCGATAAATCGCCTTCTCCGCCAGTCTCATCACTCGCACTTGCCGAATACTTCCCTTGTGTTTTGAAAAACAATTCAGGACATACAGGACCATTAGCCCACGCCTGAAAGTCTTCCTCAAATAAAGGAGAATCATCCCAAACAAGTGACCATGCCTGAGAATAATAGCACAGTTTCTGAAGCTTCATCGTTGACATAGAGCCAGACTGCTCTAGAATATATTTTGCTGTATCAAAAACATTTGCCATTTTTTTGCTCTCCATTGATATAATATACCACAACTACAGGATCCTAAACAGTAGGCAAATTGTGAAATTTGTATGGTGGAGAAAGCCACTATCATGTGAACTTCCAGATATTTTGCAACTAAAACTCATCCTTTGCAATAATCTGCAAAATGTAGGTGCAACGACCTACAAAACCATTTTGCAACGACCTACATTTTCATTTTGCCTTTGGGGGTGCAAAAAACAAAATAATCCATTGAATTTATCCTAGAATTTATCTGTAATCAAAAATACCAAGGAGGTACTCATTATGATTATTGACACTGATAAAACTGTTTCGATGACAGAAGCTAATCAGAACTTCTCCAAGGTTGCCCGTATGGCAATGGAATATGGTGACGTCACGATTCTGAAAAACAACAAAGTTTTTCTAACTGTCCACTATGCTCCACAAGATGATTCTGTAAAAGCTGCATCTGATGCAGATGTGCTTGCTTCCTCAGCAAAGCTATTAAAACGAAACAAACACGTTTATGAGGAACTTGCGAAATAAATATGCTGACAAAGCAGCAGATTCTTCTGTTACATACACAATAGCTGCTCAGCCTGAAATCTGCCGTGAACATCGGACTTCAGGCTGAGATTGCCGATAACACTTTTTCGCCGATAATCTTTCGGATGGCGTATCCGCGCAGGAATGATTGCAGTTCCATAATGTTCTGCCAGTTCATGGTAGGAGCGGTTCACCTGCGGATCTTCCCAGCGTTTATTGTGGACTACTGCAGTCTTCGTATTATCAGGGACCAGGATCTTTGGTACACCGCCGAAGAACTGGAACATATGTACATGAGCGGTGTTCCATGCGGCTTGCTTTTCATCGAGAAAGGCTTCCGCGTAGGTGTACTGACTATAGGGCATGACCCCGACGAAAACGTAGGCATTGACAATTTCGCCGGTCGCAGGATCGGTGAAATGAGCCGGATCTCCGGCCCAGTCGACTTCCACACGTTCACCAGGCTTCCGGTTGATGTGCATTGTTGCACGCCGTTTCTCCTCGTCCTGCTGGATGTAATAGCAGAACTGGGAATACATCAGCGGCTCATCGCCAGCCAGCTGGCATTCGTTGACATACTCGGTCCAAAGCAGCTTCTTGGTTACGCCGTTTCGCATCAACTCCTTTCTGACGCGGTTATAATCCGGCAGCCTTTTGTGGCTGTCAGTTACTGGAGGATAAAGGATCTTCTTCAGGTCCGCATTGGTTACATTTGCGGACAGCGGCCAGGTAAGGCCATGATCCTCAGCCCTCTGTAATACTTCGGAAACAGTGTTCCGGGAACACGAAGCAGCAAGAGCTATATTTCTCTCGCTGTACCCCTGGCTTTTCAGCCGGAGGATTTCTCTGTAGTTCGTCACTTCTGTGACCTCCTTTGAATGAATCTCAACGCACTATTGCGTTTGTCATCATTGTAGGAGTCCCAAACAAAAGTGGCTCAGTTATCGCCGGAATGGTGGCTCTGTTAATAACGAAATGGTGGCTCAGTTGCACCGGACAGGGTGCTCAACGGGCTCCGGATTCTTCAAACTGTGTTTTTCTCTACTGGGTTGTTCTCCGTGTAATGCTCGTAGATCAGATCAAGCAGGTTCTCCACTGGCGGATAATACTCTGGTTCCGTTTTCTTCAAATACTCCTCCAGCATTTTCTTCAATTTTTCTATAATGCTACCATCCTTCCCAACTGAGATTCACATCCTCAGTTACGGCACATCTTACCGTAGACTTTTGCACATAGCAACCTATTTTTTGCGGTCTTTCGGATGCCCCATCTTCTCCTTCACTTCATCCGGCACATCGATCAATCCGAACCGATAGAACATTCCGTAGATGTAATTCACTCCCCGGATATCGCCCAGAGCTTTCGGGCGGTCTACCACTTCTCCTTTAATATTCTTCAGCGCCAGCAGCACTGAACTCCATGCTAGACTTTTACTCTTCTCCCGGCGGTCGATCCACAGCTCTTTTGTGTACTCACCGTTCCTGCCTTTTTTAATTTCGTAAGAGAATGACAATCCAGAGTAGGTTTTAAATCCTACCCCGGCATAGGACACAACCATGCCCCAAAAGTTTTCTTCTGTCGGATCAACCCTCCACCGCTTCATTGCTCTGTATCTCCGCTGCCGCTCTGCTCCGACACTGATCTTCCCTTTTTCTGCTGTGCTTGGGAAGTACACACCTTTCCGATATGGCAGGTACGAGGTGACGGAGGCTTTGGAAAGTTTCAGAGTGTTTGCAGTTGAGAGTATGGAGGTTTTGTAGTCTTGTGTTTCACGGTATTCTTGAAAGGTAGCTTGCACCTTCTCCGCCACTTCAGATTCGTACACATCGGCCGTGATGAGCAGCTTTCTTACTTTGATTGGATTTAATCCCAGTTCTTCGCCGATGGCCTGCAAGGACATCTCAGAATCATAAAGTGCCACAGCACTTTCCATCTGCTCTTTCAGATTTTTCCCGGCATCGTACTCTGGCTTCAACTTCTTCCGGCCACCCCCTGGTTTTCTTGTTTTCTTCATTTTACTCATGCAGCTCCAACGGCAGTCCGTCCGGGTCATGGAAGAAGGTCATCTTCTTGCCGGTGTAATCATCCACACGAATTGGCTCACATTCAATTCCTACCTCTGCCAACTCATTCACTGTCTGCTCCACGCTCTCCACACAAAATGCAAGGTGACGCAGCCCACAGGCCTCCGGGTGGTTCACACGCTTCGGCGGGTTTTCTTCTGCAAAAATCTCCAGCTCTGTGTGTTCGTTAACACGCAGATCCAGCTTCCAGTCTTTACGCTCTGGGCGATAGTTTTCTCTGATGACAGAGAATCCCAGCTTGTTCACATAGAAATCCTTAGCTGCTTCATAGTCAGATACAATGATTGCAATATGATGTATTTTTGATAAATTCATTTTATGTCACACTCCATTTCTTTTATTTCCGTTATAAACTATATAGCGACCTTCAAAAAAAACGTGTGAACTTCTGGAGTTCAGTTTGTCCACACGGCCGATCTTATTTCAGTTTTTCGAGGATTTCGTCCGCACTCATGCCGCTGGCCAGCAGCTTCTTCAGCACAGCCTCTGCTTCGGTCTTCTTAGCTTCTTCAGCGGCCTTAGCATCTGCCTTTGCCTTCTTCGCTTCCAGAGATGCCACTTCTTTTTCGGCCTTCTTCAGAGCAGTCTTCTTCTCCTTCAAATCAGCCTTCAAAGTGTCAATGTTGGCGGTGATGGATGCGATTTCAGTATTCAGAGACGCAATAGTCTCTTGCTTTTCTGCGATCTGGGATGCGTAGTCTTTGGTGATATTGGTTTTGGGACGGTTTTTGCTGCCTTTCGTTCTGGGCATATTAATTCAGCCTTTCTTTTACATACACTCATTTACCATTGATCTTTAAATGTACTGCTTGACAATAGAACTGAGCTCATCAATATAATTTCTTACCTCATCGGCTGCATTATTCTCGTCCGGATATTCAAAAATAGTCTCATATTTATTGAGAAACTCATCAAACTGGTATGGACCGCGCTCACGATGATTAGCATGAATATAAGAAACAACCAAAACTGCTGCCTGAATTGGATGATCTTCAAAATAATCTGCATCAGCCATACCAGAGATGCCACCTCGATCACAGCCATAAAGCCTTCTAACCTGATGTTCCAACTCAATTGCGTCATTGTGATTAATTCTATACATTTTATTGTCCCCCAATCTAATTTTCTTTTCTCACATCTTCGCCGACCATAAGATCGTTGCCTGCTGCTCACCACGGAGAGGTGTGCAAAGTTTCAAGCAGCGTAGGGAGCTACCACTCCCCTTTATATCACAAGTCTGCAAATAAATCAGTCATGTATACGCCATCCGCTAACATTTTCTCGAAGCTATCCCTTACTGCTGCGACATCTTCATGATAGGTCATTCCGTACCAGGTGTCGTTGGTCTTCAGGACCTTTACGGACATCTTTCCCTGCTCCAGCAGTTCACCGATGAAGATAGGAATCAGATATTCTGCTTTCTGCGGATTACCCGGTACTTCTTTCTCGAAGAACTCCTTGAAGCCCTCCTCCAGCACATCCAGAAAATCAGGAGTCAAGCCCCACATATTCATGGATACCAGAGAATTCACATCAACAACAACACCGTCTGCCTCTGCTCCATCTGCAGTCTTTACGATGTTCTTGGTTTCCACAACCTCAGTCAAGTTTCCATTCTCATCCATCTTGCAGATACCACGAGTCACACCACCGTTATCAGACAGCGTGTTCTTCAGAACGAAACCAGCCATGCAGGACTTGTCGCCATTCACCAGATACTCATGGACGGCCTTGAAGCCTTCCTTGCCATAGTAATCGTCTGCGTTAATGACGATGAACGGAGTTTTAATTACGTCCTTCGCTGCAAGAACAGCCTGACCGGTTCCCCACGGCTTTGTACGGCCTTCCGGAAGTTCTCCCGGAATATCGTTGATATCCTGGAAAGCGTAATCTACTGTTACGTTATGAGAAGAGCAAATGGAGGCAATTCGATCCCCAATAATCTCTTTAAACTCTTTCTCGATATCTTTGCGGATGATAAACACTACATGGTTAAAACCTGCCTCAATCGCATCATGGATTGAGTAGTCCATAATGATATGTCTAGCATCATCCACTGGCTCCAACTGCTTAATTCCCGTTCCGAAGCGGCTACCGATACCGGCTGCCATGATAAGTAATGTTGTTTTCATTTTCTCTCCTATGCTCGTGTGTTGGTTTATAATTAAAACTGACCCATGTTTAACGTTTAAAACTGACCCACCCCTGGAGATGGAAAGTACCTGGCCAGTGCAACAGCATGAAACCGCTCTATTTTTATTCTATCGTGCTGCCATAGCCTCCCCCATCCACCTGTTACTAGGATAGCAGCTACAGCGTTACTTATTCAGGATGCGGAGGAAGTACGGGTATTGAGAAGCAGAGTGAATCACATCACCTCTGTTTGAACTTATGCCACTCATGGCTCGCTACATACACGAATAAGATTCCGATCAGATATCCCATCACATCGAACGGAATGTCTGTAATGTCGAATTCGCGTCCTGGTACAACGATCTTACTGAGCTGGTCACATATCGACACAACAGCGCAGAATACTACAGCCAAAAGATATGGATGTTTCTTGCCCCACACAAGGAAGAAAAAACTTGACGCTACTCCCATCACCAGGTATTCTACTGAATGGGCAAACTTTCGGACGAGAATGTAGAAGGAATACCAATCTGCCGTGGTGTGATTCAATTTATTATTCACCTTCGCAATAACGTTGACAAAATGCATAGCAAGCGCAGCTGACGCCGAGCCTGGTTGTAGCGTAAATGCAATGATGAGGAGGATGGATAGGATTACAAGTAGGATGGAAATATACTTTTTAAACAATAAATCAAGTTCACCTCTATCATTAGTTATTGTGGAATAGAGCCGGTGCGGGAGTAATTGTGAGGGGAGATATCTACGGTATCAGTATTCCGGACAGGATGAAGAGGAATGTTGGCAATCTGGTAGCGGAGTCGCGGTGGTGCGCCCGGATTGGCGGCTTTTTAAGTGCGGAATATTCATCAAGTCACCTTTAAACGGTTTATTTTTAAACTTTCTTTCAACAAATGTTGCTGTTATATCGTTCCTTCAAATGTTCTTATATTAGCAATACTGATTTGTGAACCTCTCCATCACATCCACGATAGCTCCGGTAACATTTCGGTTAATATAGAATTCTGCATCACCTTTCTGTATTGCATGAGCGAATTCTACCAATTCATACCGGATGCCATCGCCTTCCAACTGATAGAACTGCCGTTTGTTGTCTTCTGGATGTTCGTAACGCACTTCAAAGTAATCCGTCTTCCACCACGGAGCTGGTACATAAATATACCCTTTTGTTCCTGATACAATTAGCTCCCCTTCTGACTTCACTCCAGTACCAACCTTAATGGTTGCTGTGGCGTCCGGATAACTGACATTTACTTTTGTGAAAGCGTCTGTACCTGGATATTTATTATCTTCAATGGAAAAGAAATCCACCTCAGTATATCCTGTACCGAGGATCTGGAACACAGGAAGAAGCGCCGTCGGACCCCAATCTTCAAGGCTTCCCCATTTCTTACTATTCTCTCCAAAATTTCCATAAGTACTAAGGCTGGTACAAGTTGCATCTACAGACACTACTTTTCCAATCTTTCCACCTTTTACAATAAGAAGTAATCTAGAGTAAGCCAGCATATAAGCTGTTCGAATCGCTTCCATAAGAATCAGATTATTTTTACCAGCGAGCTGAAGCAACTCATCATATTGTTTCTTTTGGAGTACGACTGGGCTCTCGCACAGAACATGTTTACCTGCCTCAAGAGCCTTATGAATCTCATCATAATGCAGAGTTGGGTGCGAATGAATATATACCGCATCCACATTATCCAACATTGCGCTATAATTATCAGTACACTGTAGAGTTTCTTTTCTGATATCTTTCAACTTGGTAAAATCCGATGAGCAAATAGAAGTTACATCGACTGCATTGACGAACTTGGATTCTCTGTAAACCTTATTTAAAAAGGACGAATAGCCCACCATCCCGATTTTTACTGAGCTCTTTTCCGCACGTAGTTCAGAGCTGGATACGCCCTGTGTTCGAGGGAGATATACTACTTTACAGTATTCATTCAAATAGTCAAAATAACCTTCCCAGTCAGACCCCACCGTGAAGATATCCACACCATAGCGTTTGATGTCGTCAATCTTCTGACCTTCATACTCCTCAATGATAATTTTATCTGCAATTCCGGTTTCTTTAACTGCTGCAACACGTTCTTCCAGTGTCTGTTGGACATTGATCTTACCGCGCTGTCTATCAAAATCATCTGCTGTAACCCCGACAATCAGATAATCTCCCAATGCTTTGGCTCTTTCAAGCAGCCTGATATGACCATAATGCAGCAGGTCATAAGTGCCATATGTAATTACTTTGATCATATCAGTCCTCCTTCTTATCCTAAAAGTCCCTTGCTTTGCATATCCTTAAACGCTTCTACCAGGGTTGTATTGTCATCATGATTCAGATATCCTATATGGCCGACTCTGAATATAGTATCTTTCATATCACCACCGTTCGGACAGATCCAAATACCATATTCATCCTTCAACTTCAGAAAAATATCATAGGCATTTGCATGAAGCGGATGAAGTGGCGTTACTCCATTCGCAGGCGATTCTGAAACCATTTCAAACGGCAGATCTTTAATCTTCTCACGAAAATCAGCTGCCTGTGCTGCAACTCGAGCAACTTCTACATCCTCTCCGCCAGCGGTCTCGATCTCTTTCATTCTTGTGTTGATCTGAAGAAGGATTCCAACTGCGGGTGTGAACGGTGTCTGCCCACGCTCCATATTTTTCAGAGCATCCGCTAAATTAAAGTACATTGATCTAACATGTGCGTTCTTGACTCTCTCCACTGCATCAGGTGCCATTACAACAATAGAAATTCCAGGAGGACATGCAAGAACCTTCTGTGATCCTGTCAGCATAACATCAGCACCACATACTGCCATATTGAATGGATCTGCAAGGAATGAAGATACGCAGTCACAGACATAGAATAGATGATTCTTCTTACAAAACTCACCGATCATCTGTGTATCGTACAAAACACCGGTCGAAGTTTCATCTACATTTACCAGAAGCCCAGTAAATGGCTTGCCATCATACTGATACAGCATCTCTTTTGTAAGTTTCTGCCCATGCTGGAGTCTAATTTCTGTGTGTGGAATATCATGGATTTTGCACATCTGGGCGAATCGAGTGCCAAAGCTTCCACCATTAACTACCAGAACGTTGTCATTCTCCGTAAAGCAGTTCATAATAACTGCTTCCATTGCACCTGTTGAAGAATTTGTCAGAAAAACTGCCCTAGAACCCTCCGAGGCCTTAGCAAACTTAAGCATCAGTTTTTCATTTTCGAACATAGTTTCTGAAAATTCAGATGTTCTAAAATATGGAACCTGTTCTGCACCAACTGCTCGAACAGCTTCTGATGACATAACCGGACCAACTGTAAAATTTAACATAATGTTTCCTCTCATCTCATAATTTCAATAATTCAGCCAATCTCTGACAACTATTACCATCATGAAATTTGTATGACTTGTTAAAAACTTCGTGCCGCTTTTTTTTGTACGGATCTTTATTATTTAAAACATCGTTAATAAAGCTTACAAAATCATTCTTATCGTTAATGATCTGCCCTCCAATTAACTCATCAGGATTATCAACAATGAATCCCAATTTATATTCGTTCGCATCATCCATCGTAAAACCAACTGGTCTATCTAAATGCATGTAGTCATAAGCAGCAGATGAATAATCGCTAACTAATGCATCAGCATCTTTCATCAACCTATCATTATCAACGCCTAGCTTTTTTACCGAATGACCATTCAACACCTTGATATTAGAATAGTCATGTAATTTTATAGAACTGAGATCTTGCATTGGATGAATTTTTATAACTAGTAGAGCATTATTAGTTTTTAGATAACCATTTAAGTCTTGTACTTCATCCATTGTTTTAAATATAGGAATTCCAAGCGGTTCGATAGCGGTAGAGTCTTCTCTTCCAAATGCAACCCCCTTTCTGAATGTAGGCATCCATAAAATTACTTTTCTGAATTTATCGGAAGTGATTTTATGCAAATCTCCTCTTTCAGATGTATACAAACAATCATGCTGAGGATAGCCTAGAATTTCGGCTTTAATTTTACTATTTTCTATTTCATACTGATCATTTAGAATAGGCAATAAGTATTCAGAAGGCATTAATATATATGTTAGATTTCCCGGCAAATCGCATTTGCCTTTGAAAGCTTTAAGTCCAAGAGGGCCATGCGTCATGTATACCGAAATCTGTCCCTCTCTAACCGAGCCAATCGCATCCTGGCATGTGAGGATGTATTTCGCTGTACAGATCGTCATTTGCTTTCTCAGACTTGGCTTATACAAGTAGTATGCAGATACATTCTTTGGAAGATGATCTGGCTTCTTGTTCTTCAGCAACCAGACAATTTTATATTTATCGTTATAATGATTTTTAATAAGATAGTCATAAAAAGCACCACCATTTGAATCAAAATCATTGTGACTCTCGATGACAATAGTATCCTTTAAAGGAGTATTAGCGGTTATTTTTATAGCAATCTTGCGTAGAACCTGAT
The DNA here is from genome assembly GCF_052063915.1 of Bilifractor sp. HCP3S3_D3. Lineage (NCBI taxonomy): Bacteria > Bacillati > Bacillota > Clostridia > Lachnospirales > Lachnospiraceae > Bilifractor > Bilifractor sp. HCP3S3_D3. Next base: position 101,959 of record NZ_JBQHWP010000012.1, on the reverse strand, counting down.
TTATTTTATAACGATAAACAATATCCCATGTACCTTTGATGCCATGGTTTTTAATATAATTAATTGGATTCATATTTATTTCCTATGCGTAAATTAATTTTCGTCTGCTTCTTTGTCCTTTCCAGAATCGTCTTCATGTGAAAACGTTTTAAATGCAGTCATCGGTTTTTGGGGGATTTTAACGTCTTCCATGGGACGTTTGCCTTTCTTATCTTTTGTTTCACTCTTATTATCTTTACTCATTGAATACCTCCAATTCAAAATACACTGACTCCTATTAATGTCCATCCAATAATAAACACAATAGATAAGTAAAAGAAATATCTTGAAATCATTACTAGTATTACTCTCCTATCATTAGCCACTGTTACATCTTTATCGATATCAATCATCATTGTTACCCATTGTTTATCCTGTTGCGCTTTTGATCCCAAAAGTTCACAATTATCATTAATATACTTCTCGATATCTTCTACATTCAACATAACATGTCGTTTGACTCTAAACTGAGCGAATGAGGCCATGAGCAAGCTGACAAGCAATGCCAAGAGAACGCTTCCAAAGGCGACAAATAAGAATCTTCTACTAATTTGTGGTTTTATATTTACAAATATATCAGCGGCTGCCATAATCGCTGCAGACATAAACGCAAATGCAGTTTGCATTGAATTAGATTGCTGTATCAATGATTCTTCTCGGCGGATCTCCTCGTGATACTTTTCGTTCGATAGCTCTTTTGCGTATTTGTATAATAGTTCTGCTGTAGAAGGCTGTTCTGTGCTTTTGAATTCTGAGTTGATTTTCTTTTTCTTCTTCATTAATTTTTTGCCTTAAATTGACTTAGCATCTTCTTCAGTTCATCTCTCTTGATATATTCGATCACACAAATCACCGTAATAATTCCGTATCTGAGCCATATCTCTTTATATGTCAATGTCATAATAAACATCACAGCAAGAACCAGAATCGCACTAAGCATAATTGCCCTCATATCGTACAGATTCTCATCTGCATGTGCTTCTTCTCGTAGTACGCTTCGATAAAAACGATAGTGTAGAAATGCTAGAAGTATATAGCTGACAAGTGTTGTATATCCGGCTGCGTAATACCCAAAGGCTTTGATGAACACATAATTGAGGACAACATTAAGTGCTGCTGAAATAAATGTTGCAATTGCGATTCTAACAGTCTTCTGATAGTAATATTCAATCGTGCTAAACATTCCATACAAAAATATAAAATATACGGAGGCAGCCACTGGTGGGACCACATAAATCGCCTGCGTATACTTCTTTCCTGCAAAAATCATTATCAGCTCAGGTGCAAAGGCCATAGTAACAATGCACATTAGAGCCATAATAAAAAATGCTGGTGCAGTCGTTTTTTTTATTTCTTTACTTTTCCCAGCATTTATTGACTGATAAATATATGGTGTCAAAGCATTATTAATTGCAGTAACCACCAGATTCATCATCGTAGCAATTGTATAGGCTACGCTATAATATGCCGCTTGTGCGTTCCCAATCATCCTGCTGATCATCAGGCGGTCGGACTGATTTAATGCATAGTTTGAAAGGTAGTGTGGAATCAACGGCAAGTTGAACAGGAAATTGTACTTCCAGAATTTCTTGTTAAAAAGTGTACGTCCTTTGGCAATTAGCAGGATAAATATCGGAACAGCTACCGTTGCTTTTGCAAAAATATCCGCATCTACCCTTGCCACAACGCGATGTGAGTTCGTCAGTACAGCAATCACGCCAAAAATGATACTAGACATGCTCATCCAAACAGAAGCAAATACGACTGTTTTATATTTGTATGCAAATCTAGACTTTGATGACCATAATTCGTATGCTGGCATAATTAATAGTTCAATGAACATAGCGGCCATCATATGTGGAGTGAGTTCAAATATATTTGTCCAAAACGATATATTGATGAGATAAACGATACTCCAACAACAAGTAATAAAAGTCGTCATTGATAAGGAAGATGATGTATAGGAATCCACCTCGTCCTTATATTTCAAGAGACCTTTTGTATATCCCCCTAGAAAAATATTCAAAGATGTAAATATAAGAATTATTCCGTACCATGATTGAAAAATAGAGTAAGTACCATACTCTGTCTCAGTCATAACTCTGGTAAAGATAGGAGTCGATAATAACGCCACTCCTTTTACTAGAATATTTGCTATCGTATACCACAGTGTCGCTTTTGTCACAGTTGTTAAATTCTTATATTTAGTAAGAATTTTCCTCATACTAATGGAATCTTCCTTCTAATTTCAGTTTTTTATAATGTTCAATGTCACGGTATTTGAACGGAACTGCAGGATGTCCCCCGGCAATAGCATAGGCAGGAACATCTTTGCACACTACGGATCCCGCCTGAATAATTGCTCCTTCCCCTATATTCACCCCCCCAGAATAATTACATTATTTCCTAGCCAAACACAATCACCAATAATGACATCTTTATCAATATACTGATTATCATAAGGGATCTGTTCACCTTCGTATTTGTGAAATGATGTGATTATCTGACAGCCCGGTCCAGAATGAAAATAGTTACCAATTTTTATATGCCCTTTTCCAGACATAGCCATGCCATTAAAATTAACATGATCTCCAAGTTCCGTATTTGAAGTCACATAAGAATTGCCGCCCACATATAATCCAGTACCAACACTTTTGGCTACTTCTATAATTCTCTTTTTGCAGTGCGATTTAACAAAATTCTGGCACCAAGTCCTAATAATATTCATGTCGTTGATTCTCCTTCAAGTTCTCTCATATAAGGAATAAGAGATAAAAACATAAAGAAATAATAATATTCGGTTATACTTTCAAATTGTCCAACAAATAAGAATGTTATAAAAAGTACGTATATCACATATTTAATATTATGATCTTTTATATTTTTTTGGGTATGATGTAAATATGTAAATAATACAATTATAAACATTGTCATTAATACAATTCCTCCATCCAGCAATAACTGAAGAATTGTATTATGTGCATAGTTAAATCCTAATCCATTGTTTGTCCACTGTACCCAGAATGGCCTAATCTCTGCTCCATAAGCACCATATCCAAAAAGTGGTTTTTCTTTGAATAACTCTATTCCCTGATTCCAGATAAATGTTCGTCCATTTGAATAAAGAACTAAAGCATTATGGAACCTTGAAAAAATTGAAATATTATCAACGTTGATCCACATAAATGTTAATGCAATTAATATCACAGTAATCAACTTTATGTGTCTAACAGTAAATTCTTTAATCTGTACAACTTTCCCAATCAGAAGTAATACCGTTATCAATGCAATAGAAGCATAAGATGCTGTCGTTTTCGAATATATCATCGTAATAAATGACAATACGATGAGTAACGTGGCTTTGGCCTTATGCATTCCATGTTTATATTCTGCATAGGAAATCAATACTCCTAGTATTCCTATTTCGGCAGCAACCTGAACATGTCCTATGAATGTAATATGATTATTAACTAAAAAATAAGAAGGAAAAAACCATTGATTAAAAATCAGAATGTTAAGCAGAAATTCTATTATTAAAATATTACAAGTTGCATCAATAATATTAAAAAGATTTCGCCTACCGCCCTCAGCTAACAACAAACAAACAGCTGGTGCTACAAATATTTTTTGAAGACCCTCAGTTATTGTTCCTTGTTCTGATATAGTTATCACCAATAAAACGATATGATAAAGCAATATCAACATTAACGGAACGTTTAACTCTATAGTCCAGTGGAAACATGCGCCAATAACAAGTTCGCGCGCAAGGATTATAAATGTAGCAATGCCAAGGATCAAAACACTGAAAGCTTTATAGCTAGAAAAATATTCGGCAAAGCCCTTCGGAAATAAAAATGGTATCAGAGCCAGATACCATATAAAATTGGATGTATTAATCTTTATCTTCATTTTTGCTTAATAATTTTTTCAGCTTATAAATCCGTTCCTGTCCAACAGCATCAAATATCTTTCTCTTCAGCCTGTTAGGTGTCGATGTCCAACTGGCTGAATAATGATGAATCGAAATTGTGTCTTCACATAAAAGATTTTTGCTATCCCCCGGTGATAAAGGATCCATATACCTAGGAGGTAAAATTGTCATACCATTGACTTTAATCATCTCATTGCACAGTTTATAACCGAATGATTTTACAACTGAATCATTGATATACGGACAAGCTAGTTGATCTTTCTTCTCTTGATCAAATTCCATAGATTCATAAACTTCCATCATCTTCCTTACAACAGGATTCCCAGCTTCAGCTCCATAGCCCAACCCTGAGCTGCAAAGATTCTCGACCTGACTGACACACGCAAAGAATGAATTATCTAGAAGGAAGTCTAGATTCTTCAGAAGTTCTACATCAGTGTCTAAATAAATGCCACCATTATCATAGACTATCTTTAATCTCGCATAATCAGATACAAAAGCCCACGCTCTGTTGTCATAGGCCTGCCTAACAAATTTGCAACAATCTATATCGAAATTTGATTCATTCCATTCCTTAATCTCGTAGTCAGGGCAATACTTTTTCCATGTTTCAATATATCTCTTTGTATCGCTCGGAAGTTTATTATGTCCGAACCAGCAATAATGAATGACCTTGGGAATCATCAATTAAATCTCCTTTAATATTTTGATTGGCACTCCGCCAACGACTGTATGCGCGGGAACGTCTTTATTTACAACTGCCCCTGCTGCTATCACAGCTCCATCACCGATGGATACCCCAGAAAGAATCGTTGCATTTGCGCCAATCCAAACCTTGGATCCTATAATTACAGGTTTCGTTACATACTCGTTCCTAATACCATTTTGATCCACCATATGATTATGGTCGACAATCACAATATTGTTAGCAAAATTGCAGTCATCACCAATTATGATATTGTCTGCACAAGTAATAGAGCAGTTGTGATTAAAGAAAACTCTATTTCCAATCTGAAGATGCCCCTGCTGAAAAGTCTTAATATAAAGAGGACCAGCCGACATTAAAAACTTTCCTATGCTAAGTTTTGTTCCTGCAGCTAACTGTATAATCAAATTTCCTCGAATGGCATTTAAGCAATGCCACTCAATTCTGGATCCATATTTTGCTTTATATTTAAGATATAGAATAGTAGACTTGATCCCATGAAGACACTTGATAATCTTCATAGGGCGTTACCCTCTAATGAAGGAGCGGCGCAGCTCCAATCTGATATCTTAATTCTGTAGTTCTGTCTCGAATTTTTCTTGCCGGGACACCCTCCCCATATTTCATAAGGCGGTATATTTTTTGTCACAACGGCTCCGGCTGCTACAACTGCCCCATCCCCGATTGTGACCCCCTGCAGCACAATAGCTCCAGTCCCAATCCAGCAGTGACTTCCAATCTTTACAGGTTTAAAATCCGCAGTATAATCAGGATCATCAACATCATGACTCCCCGTAATTATCTTCACATGACTGGAAATATTTGTATTGTCTCCGACCTCAATACCACCTCTTGCATCTAACTCAGCAAACCAGCCAACTGCAACTCCATTACCAAGTTTCAATCCCATAGGCAATAACACTTCTACTCGTCTGCACGGAAGAGTTCTCTTACCAATTTTGGCGCCAAACAGTTGTAGCCACCATTTACGAAGATGTCGACTAGGGATCTTATTGATGACCACATTACCAAATAAGACAAGCGCATAATATGCTGCCTTTTTCGGCTTGGACATTGAGTTTCCGAGGCTCTTATGATGTTCTTTCATTACAGCTCCTCATAGTACTTGATAAATCTATCTTTAAACGTCTCAAACGAGAACTCCTTCTGGAACTTTTCCTGCGCAGCTAATTCAAATTGTTCCAGCTTATTTCGATTCTCAGCTAATTCTACACTCTTCTCTGCAATTACATTTCCGACTCTTGGCGGTACCAAATATCCATTTATGCCGTCGTCTATTATTTCTACTGTCCCATCAACTGCAGTGGCTACAACTGTTCTTCCAACACTGAAGGCCTCGATTGGCGTCAGAGGTAACCCTTCCCAAAGAGAGCTAAGAACAACCAAATCTAGCTGGCTCATAACGTTCTGAACATCCTTACGGAAGCCAAGCCAGATCACATCCTGCTCAAGATGCCGTCTTGCAACTCTCTCTTTTAGTGATTGTTCTAATTCTCCGGCACCAACAATAATGAATTTCGTTTTTGGGTGTCTCTTTAAGATGTCTGGCATCGCATCAATGAAGTACTCGAAGCCTTTCTGCTCAGTTAGTCTACCAATATTTCCTATTAAGAAATAACCTTTATCATGAAGTGCTGTCAAAGTTAAATCTGGAGCAACTGGCCCAGCAAATTTCTTGACAGCATTATGGATCGCAGTTACGTCATGCAGATTGAAGATTTCTCCCAGATTCTTTTTTACCATCTCACCACAGGCGATCAGATGAGCGTGCCTATATGAGAATTGCGTCAGCTTTATTTTATTATAAAAGGTGTTATGACTTGTATTGATAAAGATTCGGTTCCGATATAATCCAAGAAGCGATACATAGAAAGCAGCCATTCTGTGATGCGTATGAATGACCGTGATCTTTTCTTTCTTTACCACATGTCGAAGAGTTTTTGAAACGGTCAGTATTGTCCCGATGCTTTTTTTCTCGATATCCGGGATCTCATAAAACTTGATATGGAGTTTTTCCAGTGCTTTTTGATCAAATCCTTTTCCTGCGCAAACGACGATTTTGTTCACAAGAGGATTGAAGATCTCGCAGAGTTGAAGAATGACATTCTCTGCACCGCCATGAAAATTTGCTCTTGATATAAATAAAATATTCTGATCTGCCAGGTTCATTGATAACACACTTTCATGGATTTATTTATATTTCCACACCAATTTGAATATAATTCTGTCATCTACTAAATACCGCTTTGCCAGTCTCTTCGGATCCTGTGTGATCCTGAACAACCATTCCAGTCCATGATCCGCCATCCACTTTGGAGCTCTCTTGATATGTCCGGCTTCGAAATCCAGACTTGCGCCAAGTCCGAGCGAGATCGGTACCCCTAATCTTTCACGATTGTGATATATGAACTTCTCCTGCTTCGGAGCGCCAAGACCAACAATCAGGATATGCGGTTTTGTCTCGTGGATCATATTGATGATCTTATTCATTTCATCTTCGTTTTTCTCGAATCCGTAAGGCGGTGAATAAGTACCAACCACTTGCAGTCCCGGATAGCGATTGGAGAGATTAATAGCAGCCTTCGCTGCAATCCCCTCTGCTGCCCCAAGAAAGAACATCCGGTAACCCTTTTTAGCAGCTCTTTCGCAGAGGCGCGGGAACAGGTCCGACCCGGAGATCTTCTCCTTAATCGGGGTGCCATATAACTTAGAAATCCAGATCAGCGGCTTTCCATCGCAGAGAATAAGATCTGCATTCTTATAGACTTCTACAATTTCTCCTCCACGCTCCAATTGGATGATGTGGTCCACATTTGGAGTGACAACGTAAGCGTTCTTATTCTGCTTAATCAGATCGTCAATCGCATCGAGAGCCTCATTCATTGTAAGATTGTCTATTTCTGTATTCATAAACTTAATACGCGACATATCTACCCCCACCTACTTAACATCTAATCTTCAACAGGTCACATTCGCCAATTACATGGCATCTTCCAAGTCCTGCGGGAAGGAAAATGCAACTTCCCTTTTGGAATCTCAACGGTCTGTTGCTTCCGTCTGTCTCCAGACCACCTTCTCCATTTGTACAGAGAAGCACCTGGAAAGAGTTCTTCATCACCGAGAAAGAAAATCCTTTAGTAACCTGAATTTTTTCTGTTTCAAAATACTTGCACCGACAAAGCATTTCTCTGGAGCATCCGTAGAAATACCGGACATAGCGTGGTTTCTGACTGGTATCACCGATGGGATTCATATTGAGAACCTGCACCGCCTTGCCAAAGTGAAGCTCTCTGAGGTTTCCATTCTTATCTCTCCGGTTGTAGTCGTAAAGCCGATAGGTCAGATCGGAACTCTCCTGAATCTCTGCAAGAAGAATTCCCTCTCCAATCGCATGAACCGTTCCAGACTCAATGAGGAACACATCGCCTTTATGAACCGGCACATAATGGAGATCGTTCTGCAAAGTGCCCTCTGCGATATCCTTCTCTAGGATCTCCTTTGTAACCTTGTGCTCAAATCCCCAGACGAGCTTTGCCCCTTCTTTTGCCTCGAGCACATACCACATTTCCGTCTTGCCGTTTTGTCCGTTTTCATATTCTCTGGCATACTCATCAGAAGGATGCACTTGAACAGAAAGATCCTTTGCTGCATCAATAAACTTAATGAGTACAGGGATCTTGGTATTCTTGTTTCCCACATACTCCGGATGCATCTTGATGATCTCAGCGAGCGTCATTCCTTTATACTCTCCTGAGATGGCATAACATGGGCCGTTTGGATGAACCGAACACTCCCATGTCTCTGCAAGTGGAGTTGATTTAATGTCCTTCCCATATTCTGTTTTCAATCGGTTACCACCCCAGAGATAATCCTTCCCTGACGGTGCCAGCAAAATAGGCGACATTAAATTCTTCCTTCTACAAACCTGCTATCAAGTGGAAATTTCTTCTTATCGTCAAAAGTGATTTCTTCCCCAACTTGTGTTTCCAATGCAATGATTTCAGTCTCAGCAATGAGAGTATGTTTGCATCCAGCTGCCATGGTAACGATGTCACCTGGACGAACAATTTGCTCCATGCCGTCGATGACAGTCTTTCCATTACCACTTAGAATTGTGATGGACTCGTCTCTTAACTCATGACAGTGATAGGAGGTTCGTCTTCCGGCAGTCAGTTTAACCTTTAGAAGACGGTATCCTTCTCCAGCGTCCAGTACATGATAAGATCCCCATGACTTCTCAATATACTTTGCCTCTGTGGCAATCTTCTCCACATATGGCTTCATATATCCGGAGCGCTCTTTATCAGCGACAAGAATTCCGTCACCGGATGCAGCGACCACCATGTTTTTCTCGCCCATAACAAGGATAGGAATATCCAGCTCGTTTACGATATTTACGTTCTCACAGGTCTCATCAACAATTGCATTACCCTTGATCGGATTCGCCATAACCTCGGACATGGTGTTCCATGTGCCGACATCCTTCCACTCTCCGGAATAGCGAGTCACCCGAATGGAAGGCTCTTTCTCTACTACTGCATAATCAAAGGAAATTTTCGGACACGATGCGTATTTGGCATAGAGATCCTTATAATCTTTAAAGTCAAGCATCTCGTGTGCTTTCTTTACGAGATACTCCAACTTGAAGGCAAATACACCAGCGTTCCAAAGAGCACCTCGTTTTAAATATTCTTTTGCTGTTTCACTATCCGGTTTTTCCTTGAATTCTTTTACGATGCTGACCTGATTCTTGGTCTCCGGGATGATGTATCCATACTTTTCAGAAGGATATGTAGGCTCAATGCCCATAAGAGTCAGATTAGATCCACCGTTCTTTACTAATATCTCCAATCCTGCTACTGCCTCATAGTAGGAATCATCCACATACGGATCGACCGGGCAAACTACAACTGCTTCATCATCACTTACATTCAGTTCATCATGCAGATAAGTTGCAGCCAGTGCGATTGCCGGGAAAGTATCTCTTCTCATCGGCTCAATACAGACTGACACAGAATCGCCTAGCTGGTTGTGGATAGCAGCAACCTGCGATTTGGATGTTGCGATCGTAACCTTGGCATCCTTATCCACTCTGGAGATTTGACGGAAAACTCTCTGAACCATGGATTCATAGTTTCCCTCCTCATCTTTAAAGAGCTTGATGAACTGTTTGCTTCTTACATCATTAGATAACGGCCACAGTCTTTTGCCGGATCCGCCTGAAAGTAAAATGATATTCACGACTTATCTCCCCTTACTGCATGTATTCTGTCATCTGGTCTGCGATCTTCTGTTCTTCAGACTTCGCTGTCTCCATAGAGTTCGCAGAGATGGAAATGTAAACCTTGAGCTTCGGCTCTGTTCCGGAAGGACGGACTACCACCGAACTGTTGCCCTCGATCAAAAATTTCAGAACATCCGACTTCGGAAGGCCGTTCAGCCCTTGACTGTAGTCCAGTGTGTTTTCTATCTTTTTATCGCCAAACTCAGTCATCCCCTGGTGAAACCTCTTCATAATCTCCTGCATCTTCTCAAAGCCTGCAGATCCATCGAACTCATAGGAATGAAGGGTGTTAAGACGATATCCGTATATCCTATAAAGCTCATCCAACTTATCCAGGAGAGAGATTCCGCGTGTCTTGTAATATGCGAACATCTCACAGATCATGAATGCCGCATCCACAGCGTCTTTGTCGCGGACATAACCACCAGTCAGATATCCGTAGGATTCCTCAAAACCGAAGATGTAATCATCCACATGTCCCTGCTTCTCCAAGATGCCGATCTGCTCACCGATAAATTTGAATCCCGTAAGGACATCAATCGTTCTCACACTGTAATGGTCAGCGATCTGCTTCCCCATATCGGAGGTAACAATGGTCTTGATCATCACCGGGTGCTCCGGCATAGTTCCATTCTTGATCCGTTGACTGCAGATGAAGTCAAGAAGGAGAAGCCCTGTTTCATTACCAGTCAGCAGCTGGTATTCCCCTTCGCTGTTCCTTACCGCAATGCCGCAACGGTCACAATCAGGATCGGTCGCTAGCATCAGATCTGCGCCAACCTTCTTGCAGTACTCAAGCCCCAATTGCATTGCTTCGCGTATCTCCGGATTCGGATATGGACAGGTTGGGAAATTTCCATCCGGCTGTTCCTGTTCCTTCACTACGTTGATATTGGTAAATCCAGACTCCTTTAATGTCCTCGTTACGGGTATCAAACCTGTGCCGTTAAGAGGACTGTAAACAATAGCAACATTCCGGTCGATGTCTTCCTTTACGACGGACTGTTTCTTTACCTCTTCGATAAAGGATGTCAGCACTTCATCCGGGATATAAGTGATCTTGTCCTCTGCCTTGAGCTCCGGAATCTGCACATCAAAAAAATCAACGGCTTCGATCTCTTTCAAGATTTCCGTCGCTGCTTCTGTAGTGATCTGACAGCCATCATCCCCATATACCTTGTATCCGTTATACTTGGATGGATTATGGGATGCGGTTATCATCACACCTGCTGATGTATGTAAATAACGTGTAGCATAAGAAACGGTCGGAACCGGATTGAGCCTCGGCCAGATATTCACAGAAATGTGATTTGAAGAGAAGACAGATGCTGCAACCTTGGCAAATACATCTGATTTGATACGGGAATCGTAACCTATTACGACTGATGCCTTTGTACCATATTTACGAAGAAGATAATTACTGAGGCCCTGTGTGGCTTTTGCAACCGTATAGACATTCATCCGGTTTGTACCTGCCCCGATCGTGCCTCTCAGTCCGCCAGTGCCAAATGCAAGATTCCTGTAAAATGCGTCCTCGATACCTGATTCATTCAATCCCTTTAACTCTGGAATCAGATCCGCATCTGCTGTTGCTTTTTGACACCATCTTTGATATTCCTCGCGGATCTTTTCACTAATCATCTACTCTTCTCCTTAAATTTATGCTATTCTTCGGGTTAGCATTCTATCCCTCATCTTCGTTTTATAAGCCAGAAAGTCTTCCAAACTTCCCGTGAATGAATTCCATAAGAATCCCAGTACCTACTCTTCCATTCACCCGCGGGTCTAATTATTCTCTCGCCGTTCAATCACTGACCAACCCATGAATGAATGCCGGAGTATGGAATACAAACGTTCATAAGCAAGCGATTGTTAAGCTCAGTGAGGAAAAGGCACCCCACGAATCGGTTCATCGCTATATATTGCGGTATCGAATTCGTACAGCTACTAGATATTGATTTGTTAAGGGGTATTACCACGATATGAGGGAAGGATCGTGGGAATCGGCAGAAATGCCCGGGAATAGGAGATTTTGAAAAAGGAATAGATAGGTACTATAGTCTATAAGTCATAATCACCCCTATCGTGATTATGAGTCTGATTATGAGCTTGATTATGGACTATATATAATAAGGAAGAAACTCGTTCCTGATTAGGGGCTTAAGAATGATGGAGCGACTCTGGGAGGTGAGACTAGATTCCTCCTCCCGGAAGGTGGCAGCAGCTCGCTCGAAATGTGTATATATAATAAGGAAGAAACTCATTCGAAAAGGACAAAAAAAGAAGACCCCCACAGAAGGGATCTTCCTTGGATAAATAGCATTTTAGTACACGCCCTTGATCATCTGAACCATTGGCATATCCTGATCCGGAACTTTTGTCAAAGTCTTAAATCCATTGTTCTCATAAAAAGAGATCAGCTTTGGCTCATTGTGGCATTCGATCATTGCGTATCTACCGCCTACTGCATTCACAGCACTCGCGATTACATCAATAGCACACTGTAGCAATTCACTTCCAGAAAGATCGGAATTGGTATATCGTGAATCTCTCGCCAGCTGTCCGATGAGATAAACCGGGAATTCTTGAATTGGAATTCCATGCATCTTTGCATTGAACCCGTCCAACTTCTTCCGTATTCTGTTTGACTCATGCTCTGAAATCGTCAGGATTTTTAATGCAAGTGAAATATACCCACAAATCACAAATTTGCTGTCTTCAGCCATCAACTTATCTGCATCAACAATAAGATAGGTTCTTGCTTTTGATATTTTTTCAAATTCAATGGCACGATTGTGCAGGAAGTTTTCGATATCCTCATCCTCCTTGCACACAAAAGAAGACAGGATTTCTGAAACCCTGTCTTCGGAAAAGTTCTCGTCATCAATTAACGTTTTGAGTGGGAAAGATAATGTCTTAATAGTTCTTCACTCCTTTTCCTATCTTCATAAGAAAAAGGATGTCTGGATGAAGGCTTCTTCGGCTTATCGGCAGTGAGAATTTTAATTAAATTATCCGCAGACTCGTCGTCATTGATTACGATTTTGCGATCAAATGTACTTGTTGCCATAGTGCAGTCCTCCTTTCTCTTGACATACTTCTTTAACTTAAGTATACACAAAATTGCAAAAAAATCAAGCCCGCCTTGTCTTCTGCTCCGCTCACTTCTCCCTAAACATCGGCTTATCCAGAACCACCTGATACTCTTCCATCACCAGGGAGGCGTTGCCCTGCTCATCGAACTTTCGGTATCCCATGAATGCATTCAGGGTTCGCTGATTCCTTATGCTCCTCAGTTTCACACCAAACCTTGTGGTGTACTCTGCCTCATCGCCGATCAGGTCCATGTTCGTAAAGTACCTCTCTGCAAAGGCTCTGTCGAAGGTTAAGATGTCAGGAGTTTTCTGGATCTTGTCGTCTGTCACCTTGGTCCTTCCGTGCTTCACCATGGAGTAGGCTCCGGGGATGATGTACCCTTCCACGGTCCGCATCAATGTTCCCTGCGCGTTGACTCCGTTGACCATGAGCGGCCTTCCGGTCTTTGTGGTAGTCGGTAACTCCGAGAGCGCCTTCAGAAAGTCCTGGTACTCTTCCATCATCTGGTCTACTTCACCCTGTGGAGCTTTGCTCAACCGTGCCGCATCGTACTTCTCGTTGAAGTCCATCGCAATATCCGATCCGTCTCCGTAGGTCTCGTAGTCTTCCTTGCAGACGTAGAGCATTTCCATAAAGCTCTGCTCCAACGTAAACGCATACCATTTCTCGCCGGTACTGTGCTTTCTTATAAATTCTCGCCGGAAGTAGTAATGCCCTTCTCCCCGCTCGTCTTCATAGTTCTGTACTGACCGTTCATTACGAGATTTGTAATAGTCTTTGTCGTGTATAAGGTTCAACAGCTTAAACGGCGGTTTTGCCCGGTTCTTTTTAAAGTTCTCAAGTTTTGCCGCTTCCCTGTCCTTTGTGATCTGGTTACATTCCTCCCAGAGTTCCCGGGAAACCAGCGGTACGTGATGATCCTTGATGTAGTAGGATTTGGCTTCTCCTTCATTCTTCTTGCAGATCTTGTTCTTCCGGTCGACGGTGATCGTCTTTTGCATCTGGACATCGCCCTTATACTTCTCGTTCTTCATCAGCTGGATCACGGTAGACGGATACCAAATCTTCCCACCCGGTGCCGGAACGCCTCTATCCATCAGGTCTTTTGCGATGTCCCTGGATGCCCAGCCCTCCCGGTATTTCTCATAGATAAAGCGAATGGCTTCCCCCTGCTTTGGATCAATCTCCCAGCTTCCATCTTCGCCTTTCCGGTATCCGTAGATTCGGTTCGGGTTGACCAGCGGATCTCCGGCAGCAAACTTTCTGCGGATCGTCCAGGTGATGTTCTCTCCCGTAGAGTCGCTCTCGCTCTGGGCAATGCCGGTCATGATTGTGAGCAGAAACTCAACACCCTTCTGCATGGTGTCCAGATTTTCCTTCTGGAAGTAGACCCCGACCGGCGGGTCCTGATGCAGAAGTTCATTCACAATGGTTAATCCATCTACCGTGTTTCTGGTAAAGCGGGAGATGGACTTTGTGATGATGTAGTCGAACATTCCCGCCTTTGCGTCCGCGATCATCTGCTTGAAGCCGTCTCTTCCCTTGGTGCTCATGCCGGAGATACCGTCGTCTGCATAAATTCCCGCGAAGATCCAGTCTTTCTGCGCTGCAATGTACTGCTTGTAGTAGTCCATCTGGTTCTGATAGGAGTTTTCCTGATCTTGTTCGTCTGTGGAAACCCTACAGTAAGCAGCCACACGGACTCCTTTGGACCGCTCCAGGGTATCGGCAGTCTGGAAGAATTTCTTGGTTGCCGGTAGTACAGTTATCTCACTCATTACATGGCCTCCTCTCTTCTTAGCAGTCTCTCAGTCCTTAATGCTTCCCGGTTTTTCCTTGTCCTTTCGAGGATCTTTGGCATGGCCTCCTCTTTCCAGGCATCATACTTTTCTTTCGTAGGAAAGCCAGTGTATCCGGTAAGGTGGCGGTACAGTTGCTTTCGATCCTCTTTATACTCCGGGCCTGTCATGCCAAGGCGTACCAGCCAGCTTCGAAAGATGAACTTGTCGCTCCCGTCCCGGTTCTCGAAGCTGCTTGCCTTTCTCTGATTGATCGCCGCCGCATTGATGAAATTGGTAAGGGTCTGACAGGCATGAAGATCAACATCTCCGTATCCGGTGTAGATCAGAAGGTCTCCCTTTATGGTAAGGCCCTGAATCGCTTTTCCGTGTTCTTCCTCGTAGGTTTCCACAGCGGTAAGGAAGTTTCGGACTCCATAGACCGCCTCATCCTGCATGTTGATCCATGCAATGAAATCATCATCGATCGCAAAGTGCCCAAGCGTGGCATGGTTCAAGACAGTCTGGTGTGCGCGGATCAGGTGAACTAGCCTTAGCAGGCTGTTTCCTGTGTGCTGGTTCAGCGGCACGGCGATCCCGACTTCGGTTTCCTTTGATTGTGGCATCACCAGCTTTTTCTCTGGCCTTTTTGGCTCTTCCGGTACCTGTTCCGGCTTGGTCTCCTCAAACACCTCATCTGTGAGGATCATCCTCTCCCTCGCAAGAGTCGGAACCACATTTTGCTCATCCTCTTCAAAGGACAAAATCATGTTGCTGTCCACCGTGTAGTTTCCGACCTGGTAGGCCATACTCGGAATTCCGAGATACTTTGATTTCTGTCCGGTAAGATCCATCATCCGTTTGATGATTTTTTTCTTATCGGTAATGATTGTGTATTCCATGTTTGCATGTCTCCTCTCTGGTCTATTCATCACTCTAAAACCTGTTTATAGCAACGAATAAATCCCGCAGAAACCACCAAACCTGACCATTCACAAAAGGTCAGAAATTGGTAGATCTGCGGGGTAATGCAGGCACTATATCTTCGGTTACTTCACTCTGATCTTCCATCCCACCTGAATCTAGTTTACATTTCTGATCAGAGAGGCATTCATCTTCTGGATCGCAGAAACACTCGTTCCATATCTTGCTGCGATTGTGGAGAGTGTATTCCCTCTCTGCACCGTATAGTAAATGCCCTGCGGCCTGCTCTGTGCGTGAAGCAGTTCATTCACCTTTAAGCATCCTTACCGGGTGCTTTTCATTTTACCCAGTTGCCCGATTTAAACCTTCTCGATGCTGCTCCGTTTGACTGCCGCCGTGACTGTCCCGTTGACACCAATGACTACACGATCACCAGTGATTTCCATCACCGTATAGGTGCCATACCAGACAGTGAAGCGTCTGCCATCATAGGTCACAGGATGGATAACTTTTACCTGGTCACCGACAGAAAGATTATCACCAGAGGAAGGAGCATTCCCTCCACCAGATACTTTGGTAAGGTTAGCTGCATTAACTGCTGCTGTCACCTGACCGCCGATGCCAATCACAACCCGGTCACCTGACACTTCCATCACGGAGTATTCGTTGTACCAAAGTTTGAAAGGTACTCCATCATAAGTCACTGCATTGGTAACCTGAACAACATCGCCAACGGCAAAGCCGGAACTTCCTGGCTGTGATGGTGCAGGAGAAGGTGCTGGTGTAATCTGCACCGGTTTACTTCCCTTGCCATAACCATTGAAGCCTCCGGCAGTGATGACAGAAGGATAATCCTGATAGGAAATATCCAGATCCACATTGCCATTAATACCGAAAATTCTGCCAGAAGATGAATACTGCCAGATTCCGTATGCTCCGCCATAGGTGCACTTTGAAGCATACTGGGCTACCCAGTGCGTGAAAGACGTGAGTCTGGAATCATCCATCCGGTCACGGAATCCGGAATAGGTAGATCCATAGATGCCAGCAAAGTATCCTGCCGCCTCAAGTGCCCGACAGAATGCGATCGTTGCCTCTGTAATTCCTGCTTTTGCAGATACAGGCTGTGCTTCGTTATCCATAAAGACTGGATATTCAAGCTGCTTGCCCTTAAGCTGCGCAAGAAACCTCTGGGCATCAGCTTCACCATCCTCTGCCGATGTGCAGGCAGGTCCTACAAAGTAGTATGCTCCGACAGCAATCCCATTTGCTTTTGCTTCCCGATAGTTTTCTTCCCATCTGGGGTCCGTATAGAAGCCAGCATCCGATCCGCCCGCCTTGATGATCGCAAACTGGATGCCTGCAGCCTTTACCTTTGCCCAGTCAATGTCTCCCTGCCAGTGGCTTACATCAATTCCTCTGAATTCACTCATGTGTTTCTCCTCCTTCATTCCAACAAGAAAAGCCCTCCGGGTTTTGGAGCCCGAAGAGCCAAACGTAACATTGCTCCCTTTACGGAAGGAGCTTCCGAGATATGAGGATCACCTCCTCTCACGCATCTGTCTTGGTGAGCTGCTTGTAGATCTGGTTTACACCAGTCGCTGCAAGACCGGACACGATGCCGACAGCGAGGGCATTGATGACATCCTTTGCCGGAAAGTCCGGCATGAGATACAGTCCCGCAACGCCGAGCACCGCACCAACGCATCCGCAGATCACCGGGATCAGCTCATCCTTCACCGAGCCAGCTGCCTTGCAGCCGATGCCGACAAGGTAGGCGATCACTGTGATTGCCGCCACACTTGCAATTCCAAAGTCCATAAGTCATTCCTCCTTTTCTTTATTTCTGTCTGCCGAAAGCGGCAGTTCCAGACACTTCTTGTACAGGGACTCTCCGGTGCCATTCCCACCGAGTGCCTTGTACGGCTTGTACAGGTACTCAAGGTTGCTCCGATCCTCAGGAGAGCACCATCCCCGAGCAATAAAAAAGCTGCAGGCCTGATAAATACGGTCATGCAGCAGTGCCATCATTCCTTCTTTAATTTCATCGTTCTCCTGCTTTCGCCGGAGCAGCGTCCGCCAAAGCCACGTGAGGACGGCAAGGATCATGGCAAAGAGCTCCTGAATCCAGTATTTCAAGATAAAGTCGATCAATGGAATCACCTTCCTTCTTTAATCTTCCACATACACCATGAGGTACTTGTACTTGAGCGTTGCCTGGTTATAAGCCATCAGAGTTGTCTCATCGTTAGCAACACCATCGGCAAACTTGAAATGCCCGATCTGATCCGCATCTGGATAACTTCTTGTTCCGTTATCTTCGCTATCTATGATGCACTTTCCTGTTGTGGCGTAGAAGCGGAATCCGTTATAGGTATCCATGTCCGTTGACAGGGTTCCGTCCGAAAGCTGTACTTCCACGACTTTCAGGCGGATATCCGGATCACTCTTCGTGATTGAGGATCTCTTCAAATGCACAGCGCTGTTTGCGGGATAGGTAATGAAGCCCCTCCCGTCATCCACGTCCAGCGCAAGCTTTGTCACCGCAGCGACGTTCTTGATGTGATCGAAGGAGGGCTTGCCTACTTCCGTGACCTCCCCGGAAGATCCTCCAGATCCGGATACCGGAAGAGTCAGCACCTGTTTGGTTCCTTCCGAGGAGCGGATGGTGAGCTTGCCGTCACTTAGTTCAAAGGTGTAGGTCGTATCCGTAAAGAGGGCTCCTTCTGGGACATCGGATTTTACAGTATGACCGCCAAGGGCTTCTGCATTTTTCTGGATGGCATTGGCGTTTTCCTTCACGGCAGCTTTGATTTCCGTATCGTCATAAGCGGTATCCGTAAAGACCGCATTCTCAGGTACGTCGCAGGCCACCGTGTGCCCGTTCACCTTTGCGGCATTGTCCACAACTCCGTCCCCGTCGGCATCAAACTCCGCTACTTGTTTCACCTCATCAATCAGCTGGTTCACTGCCTCGCAGAGCCGCTTGATCACCTTGTGCGCTCCACCATACTGGATCTTCTTAATCGACATTGAAGTACGCCTCCTCCCGCTTCTGCGCACCGGTGTTCCGCGAGACATACCGCTCGAGATCAGTGAGGATCTGGTCCGTTGTATTGAGGCGATCCACCAGTTTGTAACTGTCGATATACGGATCAAAGTAGGAAAGATTCTCCGGCTCGATAAACGAGGTATCCTGCATATCATGAACGCACTTCCGGCACAGCCTCGTGGCTGCCCTCTCTTCTTCCCGGCTTGTGGCAAACCAGTGTGCATCATGCCATTTGCAGTTCCAGTAGCAGTCCGTGTTCGGAATCAGAATATAGCGGTACTTCTTTGGCAGATTTCTCAACGCATCGAGGTGACGGGAGAACCAGTAGAACAGCACGATGTGGTCGTACATGGAGAGATCCCGGCTCTGGATGTCTGCCGCTGTAAGAGCGCTTGTGATCGAAAGTGTGACCGAGATCTCCGGATGTCTGCTCTTTGCGGCAATCGCCAGCGCATCCTCGCTGATCGTGAAGATCCGAATACCAAGGTTGTAATACTTCTCCAGAGCGTCCAGTGTCGCATCTCTTTGCATCAGCACGCAGAGTGGAAGCCCCAACTGCTGCAGGCATTTCAGGCGAAGAACATACTCCTCATAGGATTTTGGATACTCCTCTCTGGTCTCGATGTCCTGTCGTGTGCTTATGGCATCCTCCTTCCATGCCGGAAGGTAAATGCAGCGAATGTACGAAAAAAGCTCCCGTTGTCGCGAGAGCTTTGGAATAAAGTCGTAGGAAAAGTTGTAAGGGAGTTCATACTGCTTCTTCATGCGTCCTCCTTATCCGTCAGCGTATACGTGATCTTCATAGTCTGTGAGGCGTTCTTTGTGATTGGCGACGACAGGTTGTTGATCGTGCCAAGATAGGCGCATCGGAGTGCGGTGCGGATCCGGTCGTTGTCGTAATACCCGTCGTAGTGATAGGTGGCAAGGAGCTTCCCATCAGAATGAAGAATCGGTGGAATCTCGATTGCAGCTCCGTCAACCGCCTCCTCGGAGTGAGACGCATCCGGATAAAGGAAGCCGGTCTTGTAGTAGCTGTCCCCGTCCTTCTGGTACCGATACTGGTACTGAATGCCTCCGTTATAGAGCATCGGCGTCATCCCATCGAAGGTTCCGCTGTTATCAAAGGTAAAGGTCTTGATGTCCACCGGATTGGACAGGTTCACGATGTAGATACCGTGCTCGTCATAAGATTTGGCATAGAGATATCCCTTGTTGACCACAATCGAATAGTCACTTCGTGAAGCCAGATGTACCCCGGCTAATGTGATCACTTCCTCCGGCTGTTTCTCAAAGGAAAGATCGGACATCTTGTACTTCGTGAGATAGAGCTTCGCATCGTTCTTCTCGTTCCCCTCATCGTAATAATAGTTGTAGTAGGTGTTCCCGTAAGAGGTGTAGCTGCTGATCCGGTTGTTCTGCGTGATGAGGTAAAGGTAGCCGTCCGTGCCGGGCATCCAGTATTTTGCCGGGCCGATATTGCTAAAGTTCTGGTAATCCGGAAGCTTAAGCGTCGTCACCGTTTCATACGGGAGAGTAAAGGAACCATAGGTCTGGTCTGCGACCTTCACCGCATAGGGATCAAATCTTCCCCGCTGCACCGTCACACCATCTGAGTTCAGCCAGTACACAAACTCATCCTGAACG
Organism: Bilifractor sp. HCP3S3_D3; assembly: GCF_052063915.1. Classification (NCBI taxonomy): domain Bacteria; kingdom Bacillati; phylum Bacillota; class Clostridia; order Lachnospirales; family Lachnospiraceae; genus Bilifractor; species Bilifractor sp. HCP3S3_D3. The sequence goes on along the minus strand of NZ_JBQHWP010000012.1, from coordinate 81,484 downwards.
AGGAAGGGTCTCCCGTTATGCTCTTTGTTCTCGATGGTGTCCATGTCACAGTAGAAATCCCCGCAGACCTGTCTCTGGAAGGGATTTACTCCGGCATAGGCACTCGTCAGAGCAACCGACTGGATGGTTCCGTTTGCCTGTGCAGTGCCAAAGTCCCAGACGGAAACATAGCCGGTATCCGTTTTATGTGTCTCGATCGCATTCAGAGATCCCCGCATCGCATCATCCGTGTTGGTATCTCGGGAAGCGTAGCCCACAAGCTTTGCCTCTGTCGGGAAGTTCGTATTGTTCACGTCTTCGGTGAGCTTTCCATCAAAAAGCAGGATGCCGCCGAGCGCATTCTTTGCGATGGGAAAGACGTTATAATTCATCGATCTTCCCATCATGGTCTGGAAGGCAATCAGCTCCTGCACAGCATTGGTGACGAGGTTATCTTTCTCGTATTGAAATTCGCGCTCTCCGGTATCCGCATTAAAGAGCTCGATTTTGGTATGTCCTTTGATCATTCTTCCACCTCTTTCGTAAAGATCTGGATGTCCGTAAGTGTTCCTTTCTCGTGGATGATTGCCTTCAGCTGAATGGATCCATTGAGCTTTTCTGCCCACTGCTTTTTGGTGATCTCCTTCATTGCTGGAGCAAACATGCCATAGGATTCCTTCGTGGTATCCGGCGTGATCCAGCCATTGGCGTATTCCCACCAGGTACTGCCGTGATCGAAGGAGGCGAGGAAGTTTACGTTATTGCTGTCACAGTTCGAAGTAACGGAAAGGATATGATCCGCGGCATTGTCCGACGTCACAAGTTCCGCGATCGTCACACCATCCTTCAGCTTCCATGCGCCATCCTTCACCTCAATCTCATCGTTGCTGTAGGTGACGGTATCGAGATGCTCCGTATCAAACCGGTGCAGAAACTTCACCGCGCCAATGGCAGCCGTGATCGGCTGCAGCACGCTCGCAAGAGACATCGACGGAACGATATCGGAATAGCCTGTGGTTTCAGGCGAGAGCAGGCCAACGGTTACGGAAGCATCAAAACTGCGATACACCGGAAACAGGTTCATCTCCGGAACCGTATCATAAACAGAAATGGTGCCATCCCACGCACCGCTTCCTGCGAGTCCCTGTCCTGCCATGTAAGCTCTTGCATCCCCACGTGCGATGTGACAGCTTCCTCCTGAAGCGGAGAGCCACACCTCAAAGTTTCCGGTAAGGTTTGCCGTGCTGTTCCAGGTGAACAGAAGATGCAGAAGGTGCGTCCCGTCCGGCAGCATTTCCACCGGGATGTAGTCTTTGATCTCCTCCCCATTCAGGTAGTAGGTGACTGTCATCACCACATCGGTATCAGACAGGAGTTCCTCGGTTTCCGTCTCCATCGTGTCGAGCGTCAGCTTGATCTCCGCGTGGAAGTCAATGTGGGTATCCTTCACCGTGACATAGCGGATATCGATGATCTTGGCTTTTGCTGTATCCGCGATGTCGAAATCAGCAGCGTTCTGGTAATCGTAGTAGCGGATATAGTCCTGATTCTCATTGGAGGACAGGATCCCCTGCAGGTTCTTGTCCGTCTTAGACTTTGCCGATGCCAGAGCCGGATCCTGCCCTACGCCCTGCATCGTGAAGGACTTGTTGTACTGGAACGTGAACTTTGTCATGCAGAAGAGCTTATCCTTATCAGCAAGCCCATCGGTAAAGCGGAACACGTCCATGAGATCATAGGCGGGATTCCCGATCAGCTCCGCCTTAAACGGCACGTAGTCAACCTTCGAAAGTGCGGTGAGGATAGCCCTTCTCTGTGCGTCCTTTTTCTCCTCCACACCATACTGGAGGAAGGGATCCGAGCCGATGTTGTAGGTAAGGCCGTCATCCGTATCAAGGGCATAGTAGGATGTACTCTTCGCATCAATATTCACAACAGAGAAGCCGGTGTATCTGGTTGAGAAATCGGAGAACTCACACCCCATGAAGCGGTGCTCTGTGTCGATCTCATCCACCACTGACTGATCGTAGGCACGGACATAGATCTTTCCATCCCGTCCGGCGTAGACATTGGCGGCAATCGAGGCAGCCACCCACGAAACAAAATCCCGCCAGGTTTCGATATCTGATTCACTATAAAGGGAAAGCTCATCCGAGCCGTTTGCCATTGCCGCGAACGCTTCACTGGTAGTTCCAAGAGAGAGGCCACAAGCCGTACAGGCTGTCAGCATCAGGTTGTAGGCGGTACCGTTGATGGACGTGACGGAGCAATTCTTATCGAACTTTGCCATGTGATCGTAGGCTTTGATCACCACACCGGAAGCGGTATGTTTCGCAGAGTCTATGGTGAACACGCCAAGCGGCACATCCTCGAAGCTTCCGTCTGCAAGCCGCATTCCGAAAATCGGTGCGATCTCCTGGCCCTTCCAGCTATACCGAGGAATCTGCAGATTCATGAGCGTCACATCCAGTTCCCCGATGTAGACCTGTCCGATCTGGACGGAGGAATCATCCGAGCACTGGTTCGTGATGGAGAAGGATCCGGATAGGATGTTGTCATCTGTAAAGGACACCCTCCCGACTTTTCCAGTCATCCGAAATCTCTGCACCGGCTGCTTCATGGCAGCCCTATATGCATCACTTACGCTGTACATTCCACAGCCCTCCTTTCCCACTGTCTCATCACACTCTCTTAGAACTCTTCCAGATCGAAGCTTACGGTATAGAGCCCATTTGTTTCTCTCGTCTTCTCTGAATTCTTTTCCGGTCCGGTCTTGAAGTTCCGCATCCGCATGGTTCTTGTCTTGTAGCCCTGTGTCTTCAGGTCATAGAGCCTTACCTGTATCGAATCCTTATCCCGGAACGTGGCAAAGGCCGCCGCCCACCGACTCGAACACGGAAAAGAGGCAGAGACGGACAGCTTGTCATACCTAGTGACAATGACCTGATCCGTTCCTGCCTCGGTCTGATTGGTACTCTCAACGACAGCGTAGCTCTCCTCCCAGCTTTCCGGTGTGAAGAGCTTTACATCGTCAAAGTAAATTGGGTAATCACTTAACATGCATCATCGACCTCCTGACCGATAGTTGCTCCGCTGGGTCGCCCGGACGACGATCTCATCAATCCGCTCCTGCCCGATGTAGACAGGGATAATGATGTCACCGCCACCTACTCCTGCGAGGGCACCCTGCACAATTTCCACAAGCTTATCCGTACCAACCACGGCTTCCTGCCCTGCTTCACCGCCTCCAAGGAGCCTTCCTCCGGAAGCTCCGAAGATCGTCGGACTGTTTAAGAGATAGGCATCATCCATAGCCTTCCGGTACCAGCTGACCGACAGGTGCGGAACCGAAGGCGGATCAATGGAGAGTTTTCCACTGATCGAAAAGTGCGGGAGCTTGATATGCGGAAGCTCCAGATGGCAGCCAGAGAAGAATCCCTTGATCCGATCGAGGCCGCCACTTACGATGCTCTTGGCATTCTCGATCATGGAGGAGAAAGCTCCCTTGATCTCACCAAGTTTCCCCTGTGCGGAAGAAAGCGCATCGCCAAGCTTGCCGCCTGTGAGATTGTTGATGGTAGTAAAGCCCGCCTCCCAGATCGACTTGTAAGCATCCACAGCCGTTCCGATGATGCCCTTGATCCCGCCTCCGTGCTGATCGATGGATGACTGAATCGCATCCCATGCATTCCCGGTGTTCGTCTTTACGGTCTCCCACGCGGTACTGATTGTGGTCTTGATGTTGTCAAAGGTCGTGCCTGCTGTCGTCTTGATCCCGTCCCACACACCGGAGAGAGTGGATGTAATTCCATTCCATGTGTTTGATGCCGTGGTGCTGATGGTCGTCCAGGTAGTTCCGAGGAAATCCGAAATGCCAGTAAAGACCGTGGTAGCTGTCGTGCTGATCCCTTCCCAGAGTCCTGTGAAGAAGCTGCTGATGCCATTCCAAACCGATTCTGTAGTAGATTTAATCCCATCCCAGAGGCCGGAAAAGAAGTCGCCGAGGCCTTCACCAACGCTCTGTACACCAGAGCAAACGGTAGACCAGACACCACCAAACCACTCGGAGATTTCTCCCCAGTGCTTTACGATCTCGATCACTGCGACTACAGCAGCCACCACCGCCGCGATGATTCCAATGATCGGAAGAATCGGAACGGAAACTGCTGTGATCGCCGGGATTGCCGTTGTGGAAAGGAAACCGACCAACTTTCCGACCACACTTGTGACGGAACCCACAGCGGTGACAACCTTACCAACGCCAACGACGACTGGGCCGACAGCGGCAGCGATGAGGGCGGCCTTGACGATTGCCTCCTGCATTCCCGGGGACAGACCATCCCACGCACCTTTCAGGGCCGTCACCACATCTTTGATCTGGGTCATCGCTTCCGTGATCATCGGTGCCGACGCATCTACGATCTCCGCGCCGAGGTCTTTTAAGTTGTTCATCACAACTGTCATCTGGTCGAGCGGATCCAGAGTTTCATTGAACGTACTCTCCACCGATCCCGCATAATCTCCTAGCGTGGTAGAGAGGTCGCTTAAGGAGAGCTTCCCCGTCTGCACCGCATTGTAGATCGCGCCACCGGCACGGGAGCCAAAGAGGTCGTAGGCCGCCTGCAGCTTCTCGGTATCGGAGGCATTGCTGTTCATGGTTTTGGAGAAATCCTTCAGCGCATCGCTTAAGGACTGTCCATTCTTTGTTGCAACCTTCTGCGCCTTGGTAAGGCCGGTGAGCATCGTCGAAGTATCAAGACCGGACATCTCCACCGCGCCCATAAATCCTGCCGCCTGTTCCGCAGAAAGTCCCATCGACTGGAACTGTGCGGCATTCTTGGAAAGATCCTGCGAGAGCGTATCCATTGACACACCGGTTGCCTGTCCGACCTGATTTAAGGCATCGAGGAGGTTCCCGGCATCATCGGACGACTGCCCGAAGGCGTTGAGGACGGAAGATACGTTATCGACAGAAGTAGAAACATCGGTAGAATTCAACGTCGAGAACTCCACGAACTTCTTAGAGAGGTCTTCAAGTGCATCACCCGTCAAACCGAACCTGGTGTTTACTTCGCCAATGGCGTCCCCGGCAGTCTGGAAGTCTGTCGGAATGGTCTCCGCGATCGACTTGGCGCGCTTCTGCATGTCCTCAAGGGCTGCACCGCTTGCTCCTGTTTTCTGCGTCACGGTATCGAGCGCTTCATCGACTTCCTTCCAAGCGGCAACCGAGGCAGCACCAACCGCAGCGACAGGGACCGTGATGCCTTTGGTGAGTCCTTCACCGACATCACTGATCTTGCCGCCGACTTCCTTCATCTTGTCCCCGGCAACCTGAAGCTGCTGTCCGGCAATAGAGCCAAACTTCTTATACTCGTCCTCGAGTCCTTCGAGGGACTGCTTGGTCGCCTCGATCTCCCGGGTCAGTGCTTCCTGCTGTTTTTGCGTCTCCTCAGTCTGAGGACCAGCCTTTAGCTGAGCGAGGGCTTCCTTCTCCTCGGCAAGCTTTTTCTTTGTCGCATCGATCGCTTCGGTCAGGTACTTCTGCTTCTGTGCCAGAAGATCTGCATTGCCCGGATCCATCTTGAGAAGCTTGTTCACGTCCTTAAGGTTACTCTGGGTATCCCGGATCTCCTTGTTCACGCCTTTCAGGGCATTGGAGAGCTTGGTCGTATCGCCGTCCAGCTCAATTGTGATTCCTTTAATGCGATCTGCCATAGCCTACTCCTTCCTTCATGGCATGAAAAAGCACCGGCTCATCACCGATGCGAATTAAAACGAATCGAAGTCCTCCTGTGTCGCCACCTGCCGGTACTCATCGTCGCAGAAGTCATTCCCGGACTCAATGATCATATCCATCACAGTCCCCTCATCCAGTTCATCCAGCTCAGACAGTGTCAGTCCCATCTGCTTCGCCCTCAGGAGAAACACTGCCGTGTTTACTTCCCGCTCCGTTGGGCGGCTTCTTTTTTTGGCTTGGAGCTTGTCCTCCGCGATCCAAGATAGAGCATAACGAACTCCTGCATGTGAAGAAAGAGCTCTGCCCCGTCGAACTGATCCGCCCATTCGAGGAAGGCGTCCTCGTTCAGCTGGTTCATGTCACGCTTTTCTGCCTGCGCGTTCATGATAAAGGCCAGCTTGTCGCCGACGGTCATATCCGTCTGGTCATCCTCGCTGTTCTCCATCTTGTTTAAGAGGATCATAAGATCCTGGTGGAACACCTGCTTAAAGCGATACGCTGTGGTCCCCGTTGCGAGAAACGGGAACTTCTGCTCCGACCCATCATTGAGCCGGAGGGAAATTTCCTGATACATGTTTGCTCCTCCTTATCACTTGCTGGAACTTGTCGTTGTCGACGGTGTAGTACTACCGCCAGACGCAGAAGAACCTCCAGATGCTTTCCCTGCAGCAGGCGTATAGACCTTACTGTACCAGTTCTGGTAGGTGGCATCGGTGGTATCTGCACTGGAGCGCGCCTTCACGATGTTCTTCCCAAGCGTCGCATCCTTGATCGATGTCGCGTTGATCGTAAGGCTCTCGGTCTGTACCTCGATGGAATCCTCCTTGGTGCTGGATGCCACGGAAGGTCTCGATGCCGTGCAGTTATACATGACGTGGCGGATCTCGTTCACATCGCCATCAAACTCAAAAAGAAGCGCAAAGTGAATGGGCTGCGCATCAGCATCCTCGATCAGAACCCCGTTGCCGTCCTTAATCTCTCCCAGCACGTTCTCACGGAAATCCTCCGGTACCATTGCCGACTCGAAGTCTCCGTTATAGCCGCTGTTCGCATTCGTGACATAGTACTGCACGCCATCCGCCCAGAAGATCGTCTGGTCTCCCTGTGCATCCAGCGAGAGAGATACCGCACCCGGCCATGCAATCGGATCCGCAAATGTGGCGGTCCCATCCTCCGCAATTGTCGCGATGGCATAATGTACGTTTTTCAGGTTGTACTTGACCTTGTTCTTTTTACTTGCCATTTCAGGCCTCCTGTTCAAATGAATACAGGACCTCGTAGAGCTTCTCAGAATCTATCCAGGTCTCTGTCTTTTCAAAGAAGATCCCGCTTTGGATCAGCTGATCTTCCAGTCTCTTTTCTATCTCCGGATCCTTCTTATCCGTGTAGAGCTCGATATCGATCTCTGTGATCGGGAAATACACGGTTCCGTCCGCAGCGAAGTTGTCGCTGTTCGGACAGCGGAAGCAGAGAAAGGGAGGATCCGGCCCTTCCCCTTCCGCAAAGTGATCATAGGCATAAGGGATGCCCTGCTTCTCCAGTTCTTCCAGAATCTTTATGATCTTATCCATTGCTTCCTCCCATCCTCAGCCCTTTAATTCCTTCTCAATCTCACCTGACAGCTTCCCGGTGATCTCTTCTTCGACCGGAGCGATGTGCGGGATGCCCGCAACCCTTCCGCCTCCACGCTTGGCATGGCCTTTCTCCAAGAGGTGTGTCAATCCATAGATCTTATTGTGAACAACCACTTCTGCGCCAACCGCCGTCTCCTTCTGGACGGTAGATCGCCATCCTTTTGCGTACTTTCCGGTGCGCTTTGGCGATTTCTCCTTCAGCTCTTTTACAGCTTCTTTCCCGGCATCTTTAATCTCCTGCCTTACGATGTCGTTCACATCCTCCGCGTAGTCCGAGAGGGTCTTTTCCACCGTCGCCGCTAGATCATCTACTTTCACCTTCATCGCTTCACCTTCTCACACTTAAACTTCAGGCTCCGTTTCTTAAATCCCATCGGGTCAATGGCGGTCACGTTGTAGATCGCATTTCCCAGTCGGATCCGAATCTTTGTGGAATCCAAGTCTTCGAGACACTTTGCATACCGGACGGTAAAGTCGATCGCATCGATGCTAGTCGTCGTTCCGGCTTCCAGTTTCTCAGATCCACCACTCTGTACCGGTGTCGCCCAACAGGTGTAGAAGTCTGTCCAGGTGTTAGTATGGTTCCCATACTTGTCCTTGATGACCTCATGCTTCTGGATCGTAAGCCTTACATTCATTGCCGCGATATTCATCCCGCACCTCCATCAGAACCTGGCATCCCGTTCTCCGAAGAGGAGGTTTCGAAGCGTGATGGTCAGGGCGTGATGATCCGCTTCCTCCCGGTGTTCGTTAAGATAGGCAAGGGCATAAAGGACTGCCACAACGACAATCGGACTACTTTCGTCCTCGAGACTGTCCTTTCGGAGCACCGATGCCACAAGGCTCTCAGCAGCGTCCAGTTCCTGCTGGATCACATCGTCCTCATCGTTTGCGTCAACCCGGAGATATTTCTTTGCTTCCTCCAGCGTGATCATCCTGTCCTCCCTTCGAATCACAAAGAAAGCCCAGAGCTTTGACACTCTGAGCCTCCATCATTTCTGAATTACTTCTGCAGATCAGGCAGATGCTCCTGCCTTCAGGATCTGCACGGCTTCCGGAAGAACCAGAAGTCCATCGACACGCTCCTTGGCGACATACCCGATCATGCCGTTTCCGGCAAAGAGCTCACGAAGCTCCTGCATGGAACGACTGCCGCGATCGCCGATGTTGTAGTAGCTGTAGTCACCAAAGGCCATCACAGGCTTTCCTGCCGCAAGCTCCGGTGCAAAGGCGCTGGTGTGAACCGCATAGCCAAGAAGTCTGTCCGGCTCCCCTGCCTGATAGGACGGCTGCCAGATGTAGGCGCCGTTGTTGTCCTTGAGCTTCCGGAGAGCTGCAAGGGTCTGGTCGTTCATGATGAATGATGCCTTCTTCCGGTACGGACGCTTCAGGGCGTAGACCAGATCCAGCACATCATCGGTGCCAAGCTTGGTGCCGGTGAGGGTCTTTGCGACCGTGCCGCCATTGGTCTCATCAAAGAGACCTGTGGGCTTTCCCTTCCCATCGCCGTTTAAGAAAGCATCCTCCTCGGCATTGGCGATGGCGATTCCGAACTGGGTGGTGATGTAGCTTGCAAGGTCAAACATGGAGTCATACAGAAGCTCCTCGGTAACCTTCACCGCCACATGGAGCTTATGCGCATCCATGATCTTCTGTCCGAACTTCGCGTCGGTAAACTGCAGTGCACCGCCCTCTTCAATCCATGCTGCCGTCGGTTTGGCTCCCGCGATGTTGATCTTGTGCTCACCGGAAGTCGTGATGTGGGTTGCAAGGCCCCGCATGATGTTCTCTTCATTCAGGACATCGATGAGGCGGTTGTCCCACTCCTCCGGAACGAGGTATCCGCCATCGGCATCCACACCCTCCTGCAGGATGTCGGAAACCTGATGGAAGTTCGTGCGCATGGCGGTCAGCATATCTTTTGCATACTGATCGGAAGCGCGTCCCTGCTTCTTCGGCTTATCACTGCCTGCGGAAGGCATGTTGGAAAGAGGAGAAGAAGTCGGCTGACTCAGCTGTGCCTCAATAGCAGCCTGACGATTCAGACGGTCGATCTCCTTCGTAAGATCTGTGATCTCCTTTTCCATGCGGTCATAGGTTTCTCCATCGGCGGCAGAAAGGACGCCGTTCTCTCCCCGGTGTGCTTCGAGGAAGGCCTTTGCTGCCTCCCACGCTCTTGCTCTCTTTGCAATCAAATCCTGTACGTTCATTGTGTTCTCCTCCTCACATCATCGTGTGCAGCAGATTCAGGCGATCCATCAGAGCATCCACGCTCCGGCCTTCCTCTACTTTGCTTTCGGCATCAGGACCATCCTGTGCCTTGTTTCTAACCTTGTAGTGTTCCTTCACCTTGTTGGTGAAGGCAGCCGCCATCTGACGACTGGAATAAAGAAAACCCGCAGCAAGCAGATCCTTGTTCTTCTTGGGACCATCTGGTTCTTGCTCGGTTTTCTCTTCAGATTCCTCCGGATTCTCCTTGGCAGGATCGTCCTCTTCCGGTTTCTCTTCCTGTTCCCTGCGATAGAGATCCGGTCTCTCCATCACACGGTCTGCAAAATGAAGCTCCACCGCCTTGCTCGCATCCATCCAGGTCTCATCGTCCATGAGCTTACTGAGCTTGTTCTTGGAGAGCCCGGTCTTCTTGACGTAGGCATTCAGGATCGAATCCTTGACGGAATCGAGCATCGAGATGGCCTGTGCAAGATCATCCTTGTCCCCCATTGCCATCGTGGACGGGTTGTGGATCATCAGCATGGAGACCGGGCTTACAAGAACCTCATCTCCTGCCATCGCAATGACCGATGCTGCCGATGCTGCAAGGCCGTCGATCTTCACGGTGACCTTCCCGGAATAAGATAAGAGCATGTTGTAGATCTGTGCCGCCGCCCAGACATCCCCGCCCGGAGAATTGATCCAGACCGTGATCGGTCCTTTCCCGGAATCAAGGTCAGACTTAAAAAGAGCTGGTGTGACGTCATCGTCAAACCAACTCTCCGAAGCAATGGTTCCGTTTAAAAACAGCGTGCGTGCTGCAAGGTCCGGATCTTCTCCATCTGGTGCCTTGTTCCGCACCCACTTCCAAAACTTGTTCATGTGTATTACCCGTCTTTCTGCGAAAGACACCGATGGGGTTATGAAACTAGTGATCGGCTCTCTCGCTACTTTGTAAATTTTCTAAAGTTTCTTCCTTCTGTTATTATTCCCCTATAAGGCTGACACACTACAGAACACGTGGAGGTGAGTGGCGGGGCTGTATAGCGGCAACCCCGTATGTGTATATGTTGTCGGTCATCCGTTAAAGGCATCAATGAATGGCGCATTACCATAGCCCGTAAACTTATCTCTTCCGAAGTCGGCTCGATCTCGCCGGATGACCAGTCCCTGTCAGTCTTATAACTATAAAGAACAGGAGGTTATTTTATTGTCGTTTAAAATCATCAAAAACAATTGTTGCGGACTCGATGTCCACAAAACATGGATTTATGCTTGTATCGGCATCACCGACTCACACCAACGCACAGAATACAAGGAAGCTCGCTTTTCGTCCTTTACCAAAGGTCTGAATGAGCTGTGTGACTGGCTCTCCAAGTACAACTGTAAGGATGTGTGCATGGAATCTGCCAGCAAGTATTGGATCCCTGTCTTCAACGTCTTGGAAAAGCGTGACTTTTGGGTGACGCTGTCACATCCTAAATACACCAAACCGATGAAAGGAAACAAGACCGACCGCAAGGATGCCAGATGGATCTGCGACCTGTATATGTGTGGCATGGTGAAGCCGTCCTTTATTCCACCGTCGGACATCCGAGAGTTAAGGGATTTGGTAAGGTACCGTTTCAAGCTCACCTGTATGATCACAGGAGAGAAAAACCGTGCCCAAAACTGCCTCACCGTGTCCAATCTTAAGCTCGACGATGTCTTTTCGGACGTATTCGGTAAATCATCCCGCTCTATAACAGAGCAGATTCTACAACACCCTGGGGAAACATTTGATGTGGCACCTTTTGTTGATGGCAGATGCAAAACTCCTATTGAGGAGATACAGGCAGCCGTTGATGGTGCGATATCCAAGGAACAGGCTGTTAAGCTTAGACAGTGCCTTAATCACATCGATGAATTGGAAAAGCACAAAGCAGAAGTAGAACGGGAAATCTTTCGTCTCAGTGAAAAATATGAGGCTGCGCTCGATTTAATGAGAACCGTTCCCGGATTTGATAAAAATCCGCTGACTGCAATTCAAGTGCTTTCAGAGATCGGTGGTGATATGTCTGTCTTTCCCACAGCTAAACACCTTGTCTCATGGGCAGGATGCTGTCCTCGTAATGATCAAAGCAACCAGAAAATCAAATCGACCCGGATTTCCCGTGCTGGCTCTTATTTTAAGCCGGTTCTGGTGCAGGTTGCAAATGCTTTGATCAAATCCAAAAAGCATGAAAAATGAAATTTTAAATTCCACTCTTGGTTTTATATGTGGAAGTTAGTCTTGCATAGGTAGCATTTACTCTTTCATATAATTGTACTATGATTGCCCTGTCCTTCTGACAGCAGTAGAAGGAAATCAATGAGTAAGTTAATACCAGGCAATCAAAAACATTTGACACTCAATGACAGACTGTACATTGAAAATAAGCTGAACGAAGGTAGTACCTTCAAGGATATCGCTAAGAATCTCTGCAAGGATCCAACCACCATCTCAAAGGAGGTCAAGGCTCACCGTCTCAGCGTGTGGAAAGATCATGGCCTCTTCGTAAACCTGAAGAATTTCTGTGAGCATCGCTATCATTGCAGGAAGACCAATGCATGTGGAAAGATCATTCGCTGCGGGATCAAGTGTGCCTCGTGCCCAACCTGCAATCAGCACTGCCCGGACTTCAAGCGAGAACGCTGTCAGCGCCTCGATAGGGCACCCTATGTCTGCAATGGATGTCCTAAGCAGCTCACACCATCCAAGTGCCATATCAGCCAGAAGTACCGCTATGATGCCAGATTTGCGGACCGGAAATATACCGAGCTGCTCTCCAGTTCACGAGTCGGCATCAACCGCACACGAAAGGAGCTACAAGCCATTGACCGGGTCGTATCTCCTCTGATCGATCAAGGCCAGTCTCCCTATCAGATCCTGACGAATCATCCGGAGATCGATATGTCTGTACGAACCCTGTACCAGTACATCAATGACGGCCTTTTCTATGCCAGAAATATTGACCTCAAGCGGAAAACGAAATTTAAGCCCAGGAAGTGCCACAAAATTCAGATCACCGATCGAGAGGTCTTCATTGGGCGAACCTATGACTGTTTCCAGAAACTGCAGCTTCCAAAATGGGTCGAAATGGATACCGTAAAATCCACAAGGGACAGTCGAAAGTGTCTACTGACCTTTTATTTTACGCAGGAGCGACTGTTTCTGGCCTTCCTGATGAATCGATGTACTCCCGGAGCCGTACGCCTTGTTTTTAACCATCTCGAAGGTAGGCTTGGAACTTATGAGTTCACACGGTTATTCGGTACGATCCTGACGGACAGAGGAATCGAATTCGGGAAACCACAGGATCTTGAGACAGGGATCCAAGGCATCGAGCGCACCAGTATCTACTTCTGTGATCCAATGAGAAGCTGCCAGAAGGGTGGTGTGGAGAATGTTCATACCATGCTGCGAATGGTCCTGCCCAAAGGTACCAGCTTTTCGTTTTTGACCCAATGGGATGTCAAACTGATCGTAAATCACATAAACTCTACGCCTCGAAAAAGCCTGAACGGGCGTACACCCTATGACATTGCTGCCGAGACATACGGCGAAGATGTCTTAAAAAAACTACAGCTTAGACGCATTGACCCGGATGAAGTCAAACTCTCGCCTAAGCTGATTCGAAACAACTAACCAGACAAAAATCTGCTGTCAGACTGGAAGTAAACTTTTCACATTTTTTCGATGTGGCTGGTGGAATTCAGTCTCGCATACTGCATTTCCAGCGGCTTACCAAGTATGCCTAAATTTAGGTTTTTGTCGGAGAAGTTATCCTAATTATATGTATTTCAAACGAGAATTGCATCTGAAATATTAAAAAAATGCAGTTTTTTAAGATGTAGTAGAATTTACTTCTGCACTGGAATTTACTTTTTCAATTCACGAATCCAAAAAGCATCCCGAGTTCGTCTCTCGCTACAGACGCATAAAAGCACGCCGTGGTCACAAGAAAGCCATCATCGCTATCTGTCGTATGCTCCTGACCGCTATCTGGCACATGCTCTCAGATTTAAATCCCTACACTCCTGAAGGCTTTCTTGAACAACGGCCTGTGAAAGAGAACAAGGTTTTGACCACTTCACAGGCACTTAATCTTCTCAAGCAAAGAGGCTATACCATTAAAGACGAGCCTGCCGCTGCTTCCTGATTAGGTGTTGTGTCTATATTCAGTTTTTCGCGCCACCGAAAGATGGCTTATTTGTTATGCCGGTAGGTATACCCTACCCACTACCTTTCTGTTTCAAACTTTCCTCCTTCCCCTTCTGTGGGGCTTTTTGTTTTCGGTATCTTCCTCAGGTTCTTCATCGGGCTCATCCTGCTCCGGAGGATCACTACCTCCAGAACCGCTCTGGTAGGCTGCGCCAGCACTCCGAAGAGGCGTCATGGTTCCGTTTACAAGAAACAGGTTCCCGCCCTCTTCGTCGGGCACGAGGTCCATGTTCTCTAAGCGCCGGACATCGTTCACACACAAAAAGCCGTTACTGATGCCAGTCGCGTATCCCTGCATGCGGCTCTCATAGTTGCCGCGAAGAAGACCATCCACGTTGAAACGCGCATAGTAGATCTTCTTCTCCTCCGGGGTAAGAAGCGACCTTGAGATCGCAGACTCGATTCTGGCAAGCCACGGCTGCAGACTGTACGTCACGAATTCCAGCGACTGTTCCTCAATGTTAGAAAAAGTCGCATGTTCAAGATCTCCAATCATGTGCGGCGGCACCCGGAAGATCCTTGCAATCTCATCGATCTGGAACTTTCGGGTATCCAGAAACTGCGCCTCCTGCGGATTGATGGAGATCGGCGAATACTTCATGCCCTCTTCGAGGACTGCCACCTTCCCGGCATTCTGGCTGCCGCCAAAGGCTGCCTGCCAGCTATCCCGTACCTTCTCCGGATCCTTCAGGATGCCGGGATGCTCGAGAACACCGGATGGCGCTGCACCGTTCTCAAAGAACTTGCTGCCGTATTCTTCACAGGCCATCGAAAGACCGATACTGTTCTTTGCCATCGCAATCGGGCTGTATCCCACAAGGCCATCAAAGCCAAGGCCCGGGATCTGCATCACCTCATGGGGAGAGAGCTTGACGATCGTCTCTTTCATCGTCGGTGCATCGGATCCCTTGGACCAGAGGTACTGATAATAGATGTGGCCGTTCTCGTCGCGGTCCACCGTCATGCGGTTTGGCATCAGGGGATACAGCGCGGTGATCTCGCCCTTTCCATTCCGGATAATCTGTACATAAGCATTACCCCACAGGAGAAGGTGTGTGAGGAGCGTCTCCCAAAAGGTGTAGGCCGTCATCTCCTCATTCGGCTCACTGTGAAGAAGAAAGTACAACGGATGATCCGTTGCCTTTACCTTGCTGCCGTCCTCCTCTTTGTAGAGGTGTAAGGGCAGGCTTGCCACGGCCTCTGCCAGCACCCGGACGCAGGCATACACAGCGGTCACCTGCATGGAGCTTCGCTCCGTCACGGTCTTTCCGGAGGAGGTGTGTCCGTAGTAAGCCCGGTACACGCTCCCAGATGTCATGTCCTGCGGATCTGCTCTTGCCTTCCTTCTGTGAAATAGATCGTTAAATCCCATCGATACTTCCTCCATCAAAATGTGATCAGCCCTCGGCTGTCGTAAACACTCTCTGCTTGTTCCTGCCGGATACAGCGATCCAGCGCCATAATCGATGCAACGATACCGTCGATCTTTTCGGGTGATTTCGCCTTCGTCGGTTTGATGTTATCGGCAGCGTCCCGATCTACTACCACGTTCAGGGCCATCCACCGAAGGACCGGATTACCACCGTGGATGATCTTTCCTTCCATCATCAGCTTGTAGAACTCCTTGGTCGGGGCGGACATATCTTTGAAGCCCTGTCCAAAGGGCACCATCGTCAAGCCGTCATCCTGAAGATTGATGATGAGCTGAGTCGCATTCCATCGGTCAACCGCGATTTCCTTGATGTTGTAGATCTTGTAGAGATCCAGGATGAACTTCTCGATGAAGTTGTAGTCGATCACATTTCCTTCCGTCGCCTTCATATATCCCTGCTTCACCCAGACGTCGTAGGGAACCGAAGCCCTTCGCACCCGGATTGGGATGGTGTCCTCCGGAACCCAGAAGAATGGCAGGCAGATGTACTTCTCCGTTTCATCTCTCGGCGGGAACATCAGAACCAGTGCTGTGATGTCGCCGGTGCTCGAAAGGTCGAGTCCACCGTAACATTCCCTTCCCCGGAGACTGTCCAGATCAATCGGCTCATTGCCCCGATCAAAAACCTGCTCCGGAATGAAGGCGGTCGTTGAAGATACCCACATGTTCAGTCGGAGTTGCTTAAACACCGCCTCCTCCGCCGGATTTTCCATTGCCTCGTGGTAATGCTCCCGGACACGTTCAATGTCAATCGTCTGCCCGAGACTTGGATTTGCTTTGTACCAGTTCTTCTCATCGTGCCAATCCTCATCTTCTTCCAATCCGTAGACGACTGGATAAAACGTATGATCCACACGCTGCCCGGAGAGGATGTCTTTTGCCTTCTGGTGCAGCTCGTAGCAGATCGAATTCTTATCGGTTCCGGCGGTAGTAATCAGGAAATATAGCGGCTGCTCTCTCGCATCACCGGAGCCTTGGGTTAGAACGTCATACAGCTTTCGTGTCGGTTGCGCATGAACCTCGTCTAGCACAAGACCAGAAACATTCAGTCCATGTTTCGTTCCCACCTCTGCGGACAGCACCTGGTAGAATCCGGCGTTCGAGTAGTTCACAATCCGCTTGCTGGCTGCCATGATCTTGGAGCGCTTTAAAAGCGCCGGTGTCATGTTCACCATCTGGTGGGCGACATCAAAAACGATCGATGCCTGCTGGCGATCTGCGGCAGCGCCATAAACTTCTGCAGACGGCTCGTTGTCCGCATACAGCAGGTACAAGGCCACAGCTGCGGCAAGCTCCGACTTTCCATTCTTCTTGCCAATCTCGATGTAGGCTGTCCGAAACTGCCGGTTTCCATCGGGCTTTACGATTCCAAAGAGATCCCGGATAATTTTCTCCTGCCAAGGGAGGAGCCAGAAGCGTTTTCCGGCCCACTTGCCTTTGGTATGGCGGAGCATTTCGATGAACATCACCGCCCGGTCCGCTTTCGCCGCATCATAGTGGGACGTTGGAAGCATAAACCGGGTCGGCTGATAATCGTTCAGCTTTGGCATTTCCTTGGGTCTCTCCTCCATTAAGGATCACCTCCCAAGAGTTCCTCCATCTCATCTCCCGGCGTTGCCTTCCCGGCATCCGCGATCAACCTTGACCTTGATGCCGGAGTCAGACCGAACTCGGTCGCGAACTTTCCCATCTGCTTCATGTAGGTCTGCGCGATGGAGACCTGCGGAACCTGCTGCCAGTAGCCAGAAGGTGTCCGGACAAGAGTGCCGTGTTCTGTGATGAACTCCTCGGCTTCCTTCCATCTCGCATAGGACTGGCAGTATGCAGCAAAGGCAGCCATATCGACTTCGGTGAGGACACCGATGGCTTCCATCTTCTTTGCCAGCCTGTGCCATTCCTTTCTGGCATCCTTATCGAGCCACTTCGGACAGGCAGGTGCTTTCCGCTCTGGCTTTGGCTCATTCTCATTCAGTTTTCTTTTCCCGGGATTTCCTTCCAACTCCTTGATTGCGGTTGGAGTTGGCTTTCTTCCTCTGGTTGCCATAGGGAACACCTCCTTTCTGTCCATCAAAAAAGGACCGCCGAAGCGATCCTGTCCCATGTGGTGTATATGAACGAGAGAAAGAGCCGTGTGGCTCTCCTCCCGGATTTAACTTATTTGCTTTCTGTTCAGCGCCTTCTTGTCAGTTTAGATCGTACAGGATGATAAGAAGCGCAAGCTGCGCGTTTTCTGTCTCCGGCTCGATATCCCAGCCTCTGTCGTATCTTGCAACCGGGATTCCTCCGAAGCGGATCTCAAGCTTGCTGATCTTGCCGCCATCGATTCCGTAGTCCTCGCTCGGATGCCCGTAGACCTTCGCGCTGTAGGTGAATATCTGGCTTTTAATTTTGATGCTTCCTTTTTTCCACATGGTCTTTTTCCTCCGTTTTCTTTCAAGTGCCCTTTTCCTTTGGCATGTACATATATCACTCTGCGCCGGATATAAAGCAAGGAGAACCAACACATATATGTGACAAAGATCAGCGGAAGAAATTGTGTGTATTTGTACGAGGAACAGGGCCTTTCATAAGGGCTCCGTTCCCGATTCTTTTTACTTGAATGGCACCTCCGCTCCGGCGATGCCTCTCGGATCCATCTGCATCGATATGGCATCCGGGTAATGGCTTAAGTGCGCTAGTTCTTCCCAGAGCCGGTTCTCTTCCTCGTACAGAGAATCGTAAGCACCGGGAGGCGCCATTCCGCATCCAAGCTCATCATCGACGGCAATAAATGTTTCGATTTCGTCAATCTTCTTCAGGATTTCCTTTTTCTGTCTTGTCATGGCCTTCGTCTCCTTTCCGTGTTCCAGAAGTGGAAGGCCCCTCTTCAGGGCCCTCCCAATTCCCTTAATTCAGGATCATCTTGAAGGCGTGGCCTTTTTCATATCCTTTGCCCCAGAGGTCTTTCCGGAGGTTGACCTCAACCATCTCGCCGATTGTGCAGCCTGCCTCTTTAAAAAGCCATAAGGTTTCGATTGCATCCGTTGCCCTGCAGGAGTAGGTGAAGGCCTTGATGCCGTTCTCCTTCATGCAGGCGGTGAGGGCTTCCACATCCCTGTCCCAGATGATGTCGTCGAAGTCGAGGATCTCGTTCTCGTTGTCCCTTGATTTCTCGTAGGCTCTCCAGATCTTCCAGGCAATGTCGCCTAGCTCGTCGATCCTGTCCTCGGTCGCCTTCGCGGCTTCTCTTGCGGCATCCCTCTCCTCTGCTGAGGTGGCTGCCTTGTAGGCTTTCTTTACTTCTGCGATGGTGTTGTAGGTTTCTTCAAAAATGTTCGTCATGGCTTTGTCCTCCTTGCTTTGTGCTTGTTTGCCTTTTCCTTTGGCATGTACATATATCACTCTGCAGGCGATATATAGCAAGGAAATAAGCCTCATAACCTGCACAAAGATGTACCGAAAATCCTGTGCTTATCTGACATCTCCATGAAGAATAAAGCGGACGTATTCGTCCCGGTGCTCCTCAATAAAGAGCACCAGATCGTAGTAGTTCCGGTCGAAGGCGAGGCGCTGCACGTAGGGCAGGTCGAACATGTTCGTAAGGCCGCTGTCTCGAATCGCAATAATCTGTTGCCTGATCTTCTCATCCATATCAGTCCACCACCTTCCGCACGATGTCCTCGCCATAGATCACGCTTAGTCCTGAACCGTTATCCCAGTGGACGAGCAAGGATCCCGTGTCATCGACACCATAGACAGTTCCTTTTGTGCCGATTGGCGGTGCCTGGATGTCGTCCATCTGAAGAAGCTCCACACGGGTGCCCTGCGGGTATTCCTCCCGCAAAGCGCTAAGTCTCTTTTCACTTATCATCCTCATGAGAGCACCTCCTTTGCCGGTGCGCCGTTTTTAAAGGCAGAGCTTCCTGTCAGGTTCTTAAGGAGAACTTTGCGGTCTTCCTTGTACTCAGCTCCGATGAATCCGAGCCGGAGAAGAAAACAGCGGAAGGTGTACTTTTCGTTGACTGCCGGATGTTCTTTTCCGCTGCAGCGGTTCACCTCTTTGGAAAGCTTGCAGAGGAAGGAAAGAAATCTGGTGTAGGCGTTTACCTCTTCCGAGGTAAGCTCGCGGTCAAACCAAGGGAACTCGATCTTATCATCCGTGATGTTGATCTGGGTGTCGGTGATCCCGAGCGCCTTCTTGATGAGGCTCTCCTTTGCGCTGATCAGGTTCTTAAGCGTATCGATGTTTGCGGATGCAAGCGGAAGGCTGATTGTCAGCGCCGGTTCCTGCCCGGTAGCGTTCTCCTTCTCTGTAGTTGCTACCTGCTCAGGTTGTTCTGCTTTACCATCTTCCTGCTCACCCTCAGCGGTGAATCCCTTCTCGTTCAGTGCTTCCATCACCTTCTTAAGCTTCTCCTCATCTTCGCAAGTGACCGATCCGTCCTTGTCAACCGTGATGTCTCCGATCTCGTAGGCGCAGGTCGGCATCCGCTTGTAGTCGGCTTTCTCTCCGGTGATCTCTGCGATTGCGTTAACAAGCTCTTTTCTCTTAGTTCCTGTCAGGTTGTAGTTTGCTTTCATGGCATGTGCCTCCTTTTCTTTTGGTAGTACATACATCACTCAGGAGCGCCGCAATAGCAACTCATACTGGCAGGAATTATGAACAAAGATCAGGCAGAGCTTTTGGCGGATGTATACCTGCTTATGCGCTCTCCTCCTTCGGCATCGCCGCGATCGCTTCATCGAGCGTGAGCTTCTGGCCGTCACGAAGTACATACGCATCATCGGAGTTCCCGACCTGTTCGACGTAGCGCTTTACGATGACATCCACAAACTTGGGATCCAGCTCAATGCCTCGACAAATCCGGTCGGTCTGCTCACAGGCAATCAGGGTAGAGCCGGATCCGAGGAAGGGATCCAGAACAATTCCGTTTGTCATCGAGGAGTTCCGGATTGGATATGCCATCAGCTGCACCGGTTTCATCGTCGGATGATCCTTGGATGCTTTCGGACGATCATACTCCCAGATGGTGGTCTGCTTCCGGTCCGAGTACCACTCATGCCTCCCGCCCTTCTTCCAGCCAAACAGGCACGGTTCATGCTGCCACTGGTAGGGAGAGCGTCCCAGGACCAGTGCGTTCTTTTTCCAGATGCAGCAGCCGGAAAGGTAGAAGCCTGCATCCGCAAATGCCCTGCGGAAGTTCAGTCCCTCCGTATCTGCATGGAATACGTAGATGGAACCGTCATCGGCGAGGTTGTCATGCATGCAGGTATAGGCAGCAAGCAGGAACTTGTAGAAGTCCTCGTCGGCCATGTTGTCATTCAGGATCTTCCCTGCCGTTTCCTCCACATTTACGTTATAAGGTGGGTCCGTCACGATAACGTTTGCCTTCACACCATCCATCAGCTTCTCGTAGGAAGCAGGATCCGTGGAGTCGCCACAGAAAACGGTGTGTCGTTCCAGGAGCCATAGGTCCCCGGCTTTGGAGAAGGTCGGATTCTTCAGTTCCTCGTCCACATCAAAGTCATCCTCTTTGACTTCTTTCGATGCCACCTTGTTAAAGAGCTGCTCCATCTCCGGAGGCTCGAAGCCGGTGAGCGCGGTGTTGAAGTCGCTCGCCTCAAGATCGTGCAGAAGATCGGCAAGGAGGTTTTCATCCCACGCACCTGTGATCTTGTTGAGCGCGATGTTTAAGGCCTTCTCTCTGGTCTTATCGATGTCGACGACTGCGCAGGGAACCTCGGTGTAGCCGAGATCCATCGCAACAGTCAGTCTCTGATGTCCTCCGATAATTGTCATATCGGCATTCACAACCAAAGGATCCGCAAAGCCAAACTCCTGAATGGAGTTCTTGATCTTCTCGTATTCTTTATCACCCGGCTTCAGTTTCTTTCTCGGGTTGTAGGCTGCCGGTTTCAGATCCTTCACTGGTATTGTTTTTAACGTTGCTGTCTTCACGTTCTCTTCTCCTTTCCCGTTCCATCCTCTTGTTGAATGTCCAGCGGCAGCGGTTACTGCAGAAGCACCTGGGCCTGCCTCGCCGATTCCCTTCGATCGGCTTCCCACACTCCGGACAGAACCGCTTCGCACAGGACTCGAGGAACAGGGAAAGATCCTGCTTTCTTTCGATGTCTTCCATACTGTTCTCCTGTCCGCAAAAATGCCCGAGGCCTTGGAAACAAAGGACTTCTGGGCATGAAAAAAGCAGTGGCGGATCTTGCTCCAACACTGCCTGTAAAAGTTATCAATTTTTCAAACAAATCCGCATTCTATGCGGATATTGCACGTGAAATGTACCTTTCCGGGACCCGTCCGGCGGCCGTCTGACCCCGGGGTATCAATTTCGCGGAAATCAACGCAAGAGGGGGCGCCGGTCCCTGAGGCTCGAGCACGTAGAGATTTTTACCTCCCCCATGAACACGAACACAGCGTTTGAACACAAAATCCCAATAAAAAAGCACTCGGGAGATTTCTCTCTCGAATGCTCTGTCATCAATCTTATGTTGTTACTCTTCCGGGCGCTTCTCACCCGACAGGCTCAGCCCTGCATCAACTCATCTTCTGCAGCCTTTTCCATGAACTTATTCACGGACATCTTTTTCTTCTTTGCAGCAGCAGCCACACGTCTGTGAAGGTTCGGATCAAACCTCAGCAACATCTTTCCTGAATATGGTTTCTCAGGATCGACACCATCCTCACTGCACCACTCAAGGTAATCGTCCACAGAATCATGAAAGGCCTGCTCCAATTCAGAGACAGACTCACCCTGAAACGTAATGACGTCCTTGAGACCCAGCACTTCACCGGAGAAGATGTGGGCGTCCTCATCGAACTCTGCTATTCCCTCATATCCTTTATACATCATCTCGCGTCACCTCCGCTTCCTGCAATAACCTGCGCACCGATTTCACAGCTCCTTTGTCCGTGACTTTCTCTGGGTGCGGTCGATGGAAAACGGCTCGTATACCATTTAGCTTCACCCTGACTCGCGATCCGTTCCCTTCCGTGATCTCTGCACCAACTGCTGCGAAGAGAGCTTCGATGTCATGCCACTCAATGTCAGACTTTACAGGATCAGTGAAGATCGCGTCCCAGGTTTTCTTATTCTTGCTACTCATGAGATGATGATATCACTTTTTGATATCATTTTCAATACTTGTATTCCGGTCTGCTGTCGAACTCTCCTGTCTTCTTGTCGTGGCAGGGTTTGCAAAGCGCCTGCCAGTTATCCGGATTCCAGAAGAGCTCCGAATCACCACGATGAGGCTGTATGTGATCGACCACTGTCGCCTTAGTGTACCTGCCTTCCTTCAGGCACTGCTCACAAAGTGGATGTGCAGCCAGGTACATCTTCCGGGCTTTATTCCACCTGGAACCGTAGCCTCGGGACGTTGCCGACCGCACCTCTTCCGGGTGCATCTTCCTGTGCTTCTCACAATATTTCTCTCCATACGGCACAAGCTCCGGACAGCCGGGATGTGCGCAGGGGTGCTTTGGTTTATGTGGCATTGCTTTTACCTTCTTTAACACGTACCATTTAGTTTTGTGTTATAATATGCAGTAGAAATAAGGAGGTTCGCATGAAAGAGCTCGAAACTTCAATCGATTACACAAAGGAACTGAAGCGCCTTTTCACAGACTTCAACAATCACTACTGGGACGGCAACCTGCCGGATGTCTTCTTTACCATCTCCCCTACCCGAGGTGCTCATGGCCATTTCACAGCTTATGAAGCTTGGCAGAATGATGAAAACGGTGACGGCAAATATGAGATCAATATCTCTGCAATCACCATCTCCCGCCCTCCGGAAGAGGTCTCGGCAACACTTCTTCACGAAATGTGCCACCTTTCAAACTTTATTCGGAACATACCTGACTGCAGCAACCATGGCCGT
This sequence comes from Bilifractor sp. HCP3S3_D3, assembly GCF_052063915.1. Classification (NCBI taxonomy): domain Bacteria; kingdom Bacillati; phylum Bacillota; class Clostridia; order Lachnospirales; family Lachnospiraceae; genus Bilifractor; species Bilifractor sp. HCP3S3_D3. Next base: position 58,373 of record NZ_JBQHWP010000012.1, on the reverse strand, counting down.
TATCACAACGTGCACTTCAAAGAAGAGGCTGAGTCTCATGGACTTATCTGCAGCAAAGACAAAACATACGGCTGGTCTCATACTTCTCTCAATGAGGAAGCGAAAAAATACTGCGCTAAAATCAATATCAAGCCCTTCCAGTACCGCCGTGTTGATCCGAACTCCAAGCGAAGGAGCAAGATCAAGTATGTCTGCCCGAATGCAGAAAACAGCGAGGACTGCAAGAGGAATAACGTCTGGGCTAACCATGCTGTAAAGCTCATCTGCTCTTACTGCGGCTCTGAACTTGTCCCAGACCTTGGTCCTTCCAAGCCTCGCACCGATCATGAATAAAGCTTATTTAAGGAACAAAGAAGGACGGGTACAGCGAAAGGAGTAAAGGCTGTATCCGTCCGGCACCTCGCGTCCACCCTCGCGAGGGAAACGAAAAGGCCCTGCGGAGTATGTGCTCTGCAAGGCCCTCGTTTTATTCTTTGTTCGATTATATACTATCATAGTAGCCAGTATGAAAAATAGCGCAAATCGCGCAAATTCGTGCAAATCGCGCAAAAACGTGCAGACTTTTTTATGTCTGGACTTCTTGGACTTGCTCCATGTGACGGTATGTGTTACACGGTATCTGATGCACAGTATCCGCAGCACGGTATCTGCCGCACACTATCTGCTACACAGTCTGTGTGACACTCATGCAGCGCGATACTCTTCCGGCACCTTCACCGCTTCCAGTGCCTTGCCGTGAAGGGTCTGGACAGAGCGGACACTGCAATGAAGGTCATCCGCAATTTCCTCCCAAGTAAAATAACAGAGATACCGCTCTTCAAGAATCAGCCGATATTCCGGTCTTCTCACCCCATCAATGACATGCTTCAGTTCCACCTTCAGATTGACCAGCTTTACGATGTCCTCGCGGATCTCATCTTCTAGCGATGTCATCTTCACAATGGCGTTCTCCATCTTATGGATGTTACGGTTCGGTGATCCCGGCATACCGCTCATCGCCTGTGTGGTACTCGTCGCCAGAGCCTTCAGCGCTTCAAGCTGCTGATTCTTGGACTTGATCTGCTGGTCTATGCTAAAAGCCTGCTGTAAAAATTCTTTAGCTTCCATGATGCTTCTTCCTTTCTTTTGAAATCTTATCGGCAAATTCCTGATCCAGCTTGTCGATCAGATAATCTGCCGGAATCGAGGTCAATGTCGTGTACCAGTCAGAGTGGAAGAAGGATAAGAGTTCCTCCTTCTCAATCTGGGCATCTTTGTTCTTCGGATGGCGATGCAGCCGCCTCAGACAGGCGCGGTAATCGTAAACTGCCTGCATGACGATAGCGTTCGCCAGATTCTCGTAAGGATCGCCAACGTTCCGCTTCAACATGCGATGGCACCTCCTGTTCCATCACCGAGCTCGGCCTTGACTGCCTTGATAAGATCATCCTGTGTGGTAGCTTTGTCGCTCAGGGCTTTGGCAACCCGCTCATCGATCGTGTCCTCGCAGAGAATGCGATGCATGATAACGGTCTCCTTCTGTCCCTGCCTCCAGAGTCTTGCCACGGTCTGCTGATACAGCTCAAGGGACCACGGCAGCGAGTACCAGATCATGAGATGCGACTGGTGCTGCAGGTTCAGGCCATGTCCAGCAGATGCCGGTGAAATGAGGCCGATGTTAATCTTGCCTGCATCCCAGTCGTCGAGATCGTCAGCGGTCTTCAGGTCGCGGACCTCGTAGCCATCCTTCTCAAGGTAATAGTGGATATTGTCATGGTCGCTCTGGAACCAGTCCACGATGAGAACTGTCTGGCCGTTTGCCTGCTCGATCAGATCTTCCAGTGCTTCCAGCTTTCTTTGATGGATCATGAGCGGCACATGCGCGTCATTGTAAACAGCGCCGCTGGCCATCTGTCGGAGCTTGTTGGAAAGGACTGCCGCATTCTTGGCATCAATGATCTCGCCATCCACGGTCAGGACAAGTGAATCCTTCAGCTCTTCGTATCTTGCCCGCTCCGATCGGCTCATGGAGACCTCGTGATCAACCGTAACCAACTCCGGCATATCGAGATAGTCGAGAGCCTTCATGCTGATCGTGATATCATCGATGGCGTCGTAGATGCGATCGTCAGCACCGGGAAGCAGTTCATATTTATAGATCTGCCCGGTGTAAGGATTAAACTCACACGGACGGAAGTACTCATTATGAAAGCGGGTGAAGAACCTTCCCAGCCTCTTCCCGCCGTCCAGGATGCCTACTTCACCGAACAGGTCCTCCAGACCGTTGGATGCCGGTGTTCCGGTGAGGCCTACCATGCGCTTGATGAAAGGACGTACCCTGCGGAGAGCTTTCCACCGCTTGCTCATGGCATTCTTGAAAGAGCTCAGTTCGTCGATCACAACCATGTCGAAGGGCCAGATCTCGCCTGCATGGTGCTCCTCCATGTAGTCGACCAGCCAAGCAGTGTTCTCGCGGTTACAAACGTAGAGATCTGTGTCCGCTTCTATCGCTGCCTCACGTTTCTTGGGCGCTCCGGTGATAAGTGAGACCCTTAGGTCCTTCGTGTGCTGCCAGACCCTCACTTCTTCCGGCCAGACCTTCTGACAAACTCTCAAGGGAGCAATTACCAGTGTCTTATGCACCTTGCCCTTGCTCATGAGATACCGGATGGCTGACAGAGTGATGATCGTCTTGCCTAGTCCCATCTCCAATATCAACAGAGCAATCGGATGCTCTACGATAAAGCGGATACAAGCCATCTGGTACTCATGCAGTTCGCTGTACTCATGCAGTTCGCTGTATTTATGTGTCATCTTTCTTCTCCTTAACTCTTATCGCATCGATGATCATCTGTGCCTGATCGAAGTCGTCCATGACAAAGACCTGAAAGCCCATATCACGGAGTTGCTGATGCCGGTACAGTTGCAGCGGTCTGGGCTTTTCACCCGGAGCCTTTAGCTCCACGAAACCGATGTGGCCGTACGGCATCAGGACAATTCGGTCCGGCATTCCGTTCGTACCGGGCGAGACAAACTTCGGTGCCCAGCCGCCCTGCTTCTTCACCTCATTCACAAGATGCTGCTCGATCATGTGCTCGGATATTTTCTTCTGACCATATACCTGGTTAGTGATATTCTTCTTACTCATCTAGCTCTCCTCATTCTGGGCTGTAATAGGGGTGGGACAGGACAGGCCAAAACGAGTCCAAAAAAATAAATAGCGTGTTTGTCGTCTGTGCTCCTCATCCCTATACTCCCCTATATATAAATATTTATTACTCTGTATAGAGAGGTTGTCCCACTTGTCCCAAAGGGCTGAAAAGCCTTATTTTATGCGGGTTTGCGGCATGGACAGGAGGTGGGACAGCACCGGGACAAGCCTGAGCCTGTCCCAGTTTTGACCCTTCAAGAGGCGCTATCGACACCCCTGTCAGAGGTGTTTGAGGCGGTACGCACATACACTCTCTGCCTGCCATAGCCCTTGATGCGCCTGCGACCCTCAGGCCTGTCCCACCCATCAATGGACTTCATGATGGCTGCGATCTGGTAAGAGTCTCTCTGCTGGATCTTGGCGAGATCCTGTCCGAAGCACTCGCACCAGATCTCTGCGTTGCTGACCTCCGTGCGCTGCACGACTCCCTTGGGTGCGGTCGGGCTGTCCGGATCCTGTACGTACTGACGTCTCGCGAAAAGATCCATACTGTCCCAGTTGGCAGGGAGCTTTAAGTCAAGGTAGTTCTCGACGAGTCCCTTGCGGTCATCCATCTCCATAGCGTCCTTCTGTGCTGCCTCAGCTTCTGGGATGAGATAGTCAGGAAGGTACAGTTCTTCGCCAGCCTCGTAGTAGTGCTTGGCCTCAGCCCAGATCTGCTGCCGATCAGCATCTGAGAAGTGAAAGTTTACCCGCTGCTCCGACTGATGAAGGTTCACCACCCAGAAACGGCGATTGCCGGTGATGTCACGAAGGAAACCCTGCTCCTTACCGTTGACCGTTCCGACGATGATGCACTGACGGGGATGCGACTCGACCACATGACCATAGGAAGGTCTGTACTTATCATCCGACGTGCTCAGGAAGGACTTCACCTTCTCGATGTCCGCCTTCTTCATGCCTGCCAGCTCTGCCACTTCGATGATGAGGTAGCCTTGCAGCTTCTCAGCGCCGGTCTTGTCATTCATGTCAGTCAGCGACAGTGTGTCGGAGAAATATTCCGGCCCGATCAGATCCTTGAAGAAACTGGATTTGCCGATACCCTGATCACCGGAAAGGACCAGCATCGTATCAAACTTGGTTCCCGGCTCATAGATGCGGGTGACCAGCGCAGTCAGTGTCTTCTTGGTGACAGCCCTCACGTACTCCGTGTCGTCTGCCTGAAACGTATCGATGAGAAGCGTCGGTATACGCTCCGTGCCGTCCCATGCTGGGAGGTTGTCCAGATAATCTCTGGCAGGGTTGAACTTTCTGTCGGTCGATACCTTCGTGAAGGCGATGTCAAAGTTTCGCTCTGAGAAGGCTGTGTAGCAGATATCCACGTAAGCTTTGATCTGTGCGGTGTCCTTATCCGTCCAGTACTTGGTGCCGCTAGGACGCTTCCACGGGACCGGACCTGTGATCTGGACCATGTTTGCCATCTCGTTGTAGCCGAAGCTCTGGATGTTCTTGTCCATCTTCAGGATCAGGATCTCGTTGTAGACGTTATTGATGAGCTGTCCTCTCCTGTTGAGCTGCAGCTTTGCCTTCCATGCATCTGGAGCTGGGGTGCCTGACGTAGGTCCTCCCCCGGAGGTAGCATCTCCACCTGAAGAAGCTCTAGTGTTCTCATCCCCGTCTGCGCCTTCATCCCCGTCTGTGTCCTCGCCTGTGCTTGTGCTCTCATCCGCGCTTGTGCTCTCGTCCGTGTGCGAGAACTCAGCGAAGTCAGCCGCTGCACTGTGGTTGCGTTCGTTGATCAGCTCTGCCTTGATCTTCGGGTCCTCCACAGCAAATGCCGCCATCTCATCGAAGGACTTCTTCTCATCCTCGTCCGGGAACTTATGCGTCCTGACCAGATCGAAGGCGTTCATCAGCTTCCCGCAGGCAGGGTCCGTCGCGTGATGGCTGTACGCAAACTTATCATCGAAGATCTGGACGCCTGCAGAACTCTCGCCGGGGATGTAATCGTACCTGCCAGCGACAGCGCTCGGTGCATACACGTCAGGAAGGAACTTCTCGATCGCGTCCTGAATCGGGTATGCCCTGCAGAACGCGCCGACCGGTCCACTCTTCTCCAGCGGGTCCTTCTGCTTCGTGACTTCCTTCTTCATCACGACGGACTGCCGGGAACTGACCGGCCATGTGCTGATGTCGTGCCAGTCATCGTACTTGGCAAGAACAACATCCGGATCGAGCAGTTCCCTGTCGGTACGCCGATACATGTAGGTCTGGTCCTTCGGTGTAGACGGCCAGTACATGAGACGGTGCGGCTCGTAGGTGCTGTCGTCGAACAGGTCGATCCCGATCTCCTTCGCCACCATACGTGCCACTGCCGGATACTCCTCTTCGGTCATCTCACGGCTGGTCGGAATGACGATCCTGAGTCTCGGCTTCTCCGCGCTGCACTTGTGTGTGCCATAGGCCACGTATGAGAAGCCATGGAGCAGGTCCAGATCATCCAGAACTCCGGGATAACCGAAATCCATATCCAGAACCACGGCGGAACGCGTCAGAACATGACCTGCCCTGCGAAGTCCTTCTGCGAGATGCCCCATGACGAAACCACCGACGTCCTTGATGGAGTCCTGATCGCCCTTTTTCATATGAAGATACTCATCGAGCGTTTCCGTTGTGACCTTTGTCTTGGAGAGAGCCTTGTTCAGCTCTCCCCAGGTGATCTCGCCATTCTTCCACTTCTTCGCCATACGCGTGTTGGCAGTGGCGATCTTCAGCTTGTAGTCATCCGTGATTGCGGTTGGGTTATCAGTCTGCATAGCCATGTGTCGGGTCCTCCTTATCACAATCCGCGCATCTAAGAACAGCTTTCAGAAGTGCTTCGTACGGGTCGTACTGATCTTCTGCATCGGAATCGACGTCGGTCTTTGCGGGATCGGCATCGGTCTCGTCTGGAGTGCTCTCTTCAGAGTTGTGTCCGTACCAGACCTCGCTCTCTCCTGCCTCCGCATCCTTCAGCGCCTGCACAGCGAACTCCAGTGCCTTGCGGAGAGCAACGGTGTTCTCTTTGCCGATTGTTCCGATCACGACGCTGTCCCCATCAAGACGGATGAGAAGTCCCTCTCCTTCGAGACGAACCAGTGCTCTCGTGTCGTCCGGCTTCCTGTCCTCGCAATCTTCACAACATCCGTCGCAGGCGCTCTCGCAGATCCCTGTGCCACCTGCCTGTACGGTTGCCGCATCATCGACATCTCTTTCGTACGTCGGGAAGAACACATCGCCGACCTTAGACATAAACTGCTTCACTCTGTACATATGATTTCCTCCGAATTCTCCGGAACTTCGGCTCCGGTCAGGTTGTCTTGAAGAGAACCATCTCCCTTCACCTTGTATGGAAGAATTAGGGGCTGAAATTATGACGGTTTTGAAAAGTTTCTTCAGAAAAACCGGGACTGTCCCAGAGAATGGGACAAACTTCTCTCGCATAGGTTCCGCATTATATAAAGAAGCAACTCATACGTCGCGTACTCTCTCGCTATCTTCCGTTCATCATCCACGCCTATCTCCCGCCGTACTGCCCCTCTGCGCTGCTCCATCTGTACCGCCATGCTGCGCATATTAAATAGGGAAGCGACACACTCTGCCTGTAAAAAAATCCGCCTAAACGTCATAAAAACGACCGCTAATTCTTCCATATATGGTGAAGGGACAATGACAAAGCACCTCACCCACAGCGGTGAGCAGACAAGAAAGGAGAAATCCTATGAACCTCATGGCAGAAGGACTTGCAGAAGTGATTGCAGGACTTCAGAAGATTCAGGCAGGACTGGCCGTTCAGGGCACGACTCCCGAAGAAGCAGCGACAAAGCCTGTAACAGCAGCAAAGCCTGCGACGACAGCAAAGCCTGCGACGACAGCAAAGCCTGTGCAGGCAACCGAGCCCGTGAAAGCAGCGGAACCCGCGACGGCAGCCGAACCGAAGGATGCTGAACCGGTGACCACAGCCGAACCGGCAGGGAAGGAACCCGCAGAGAAACCGAGCGGCAAGAAGTACACCACCGAGGATGTTCGCGGAGTGCTGGCAAACGCAGCTCACAATGGTCATCGCGATGAAGTGATCCAGATCCTGAAGGATCACGGAGCGAAGAACATCACGGAACTGAAGGAAGGCGACTACGCAGCGGTCGTGGCACAAGCCGAGGTACTGACCAATGCCGGATAAACACGCCATACTCTCTGCTTCCTCTTCCAACCGCTGGACGCACTGCACACCGTCAGCACTCATCAACGCGAAGCTCCCGGATGTGCAGACCACCTACAGCAAGGAAGGCACCTGCGCACACACCCTCTGCGAATACCTGCTTAAGAAGGCACTCGGATACACGGTCAGAGATCCAACAGAAGATCTGGAATACTACGATGCCGAGATGCAGGAATGCGCTGAGAAATACAGAGACTTCTGCATGGACAGCCTTGCTGAGGATGGACCGGACGCAAAGGCGTATGTCGAACAGCATCTGGACTACAGCAGATGGGTCAAGGATGGCTTTGGCACCGGTGACTGCGTAATCGTGTCGGACAAGGTCCTGCACATCATCGATTTCAAGTACGGCAGAGGCGTTGAGGTTCCGGCATCGGGTGAAGACGGAAGTCAGTACGGCAACACGCAGCTCATGTGCTACGCGCTGGGAGCGCTGGACACCTTCGAGTGCCTGTACAGCTTCGATACCGTGAAGCTTTCGATCTTTCAGCCGAGGATGAGCCACTACGACACTTTCACGATGTCGAAAGCCAAGCTGCTGGAATGGGCAGAGACAGTTCTCCGTCCGAAGGCAGAGCTCGCATGTCAGGGAGCTGGTGAATTCGAAGCCGGTGACTGGTGCCGCTTCTGCAAGATCTCCGGAACGTGCAAGACCAGAGCAGACGTACAGCTGGCGATCGCACGAGCGGAGTTCCGGGAAGCATCGGTGATGAGTCCGTCAGAGCTGGCAGAGCTTCTTCCGAAGCTGGATGACCTGATCACATGGGCAAACGATGTGAAAGAAGCTGCCCTGCAGGAGGCTACGGAAGGCACAGAAATCCCAGGTTTCAAACTGGTTGAAGGACGATCGGTACGCACATACCGCGATAAGGTACAGGCTGCTGAAGCAGTCAAGAGAGCCGGATACGATCCTTACGACAGGCAGATCCTTGGGATTGGCAAGATGCAGAAGCTGCTGGGAGCTGAGAAGTTCGATGAGATTCTCGGGCCGTACATCGTGAAGCCGAAAGGCAAGCCGACACTGGTCCCGGAGTCAGACAGGCGTCCTGAATGGAGCTCTGCCGAACAGGACTTCAAGGATGCTGGCTGATCATACGGCATCAAGTGAACAGCATCTGACAACAACTGAATATGGTAACAAGCCCGCTGGGGGACTGATTGTTCCCCATGAGAGCGGGCAAGAAGCAAAAACGCCTCATGTGAGGCAGCACAAACAAGGAGAAAAAGTTATGAGTAAGATGACACATGTTGTAACTGGGCCGAAGACCGTTCTTTCGTACCTCAATGTCAATGAGCCGAAAGCAGCACCGGGAGGCAAGCCGAAATACAGTGCCTCTCTCATCATCAGCAAGGATGATACGGATACGCTGGACAAGATTCACAAGGCGATCGAGGCGGCCTATGAGGAAGGTGAAGGTAAGCTGAAAGGCAACGGAAGAACTGTACCGCCTCTGGCAGCCATCAAGACTCCTCTTCGCGACGGCGATCTGGAGCGTCCGGATGACCCCGCATATCAGAATGCCTTCTTCCTGAATGCCAACAATCCGAGAAAGCCGGGTGTGGTGGATGCACATTGCAATCCCATCACGGATACCTCCGAGCTCTACTCCGGCATCATCGGAAGGGTTTCTATCAATTTCTATGCGTTCTCCGTCAACGGAAATCGCGGAATTGCCTGCAGCCTGAATAACATCCAGAAGCTGGAAGATGGGACTCCGCTCGGTTCTCAGATCTCTGCCGCTGAAGATTTCGCCGCTTTCAAGGCAGCTGATGGCGCGGATGATTTTCTGAATTAATCGGTTCATGGGGGTGGCGGAGCAATCTGCTGCCCCTTTACTTCCTGAGAGTTCATCGTGGAGAGTCACCATGAAAACATAATCACCCAAAGATAACCACATATTGAAAGGTCAAAAGAATGAAAAACAAAATAGTAAGGATGCTTCTGCTGGACTATGAGACGCGTTCCTCGGTGAACATCGCCAAGGCAGGAGTCTACAGGTACACGGAGTCGCCGGACTGGGCACCGCTTCTCTTGTCCGTATCAGTAGATGGCGGACCGACTGTCGTGTATGACATCGCAAACGGGGAGGAACCGCCCGAGGAAATCCTGAAAGCTCTGGTCGATCCGAACGTGATCAAGCTGGCGCACAACGCGGTCTTCGAAAGGATCGCCACCTCCGTGTATCTCAGGCGATGGCATCCGGAGTTCTTTCACGGCTATGGCACCGGCGACGATACGGTTGGCGGATACCTGGACCCGCATGGCTGGCACTGCTCTATGGTATGGGCCAGTTACCTTGGTCTCCCGCTCTCTCTGGAAAGCGTCGGTGCTGTCCTTGGGTTTGAAAAACAGAAGCTGAAGGAAGGTAAAGACCTGATCCGGTACTTCTGTACCCCGTGCAAACCGACGGTAGCGAATGGCGGCAGGTGCTGGCACACACCGGAAGATGCGCCGGAGAAGTGGGAGCTCTTCAAATCGTACAACAAGCGCGACACAGAAGTCGAAGTGCAGATCTATGAGAAGCTCTCCCGCTTCCCCGTCCCGGACTTCATCTGGGAGCAGTACTGGAGGGATCAGACGATCAACGACAGAGGTATCCTGATCGATCCGGATATGGTACAAAATGCCATCAAGATCAGCGAGATCAGCAAAAACTCTCTGACAGAGAAACTGCAGGTCATGACCCACCTTGACAACCCGAACAGCGTGGCCCAGATGAAGCAGTATCTCATCAGTCAGGGTGTCCATGCAGAGTCTCTTGGCAAGAAGCAGGTGGCCGCTCTGATTCCGACTGTATCACCGGAAGTTGCAGAGGTTCTTGTCCTCCGCCAGCAGATCAGCAAATCCAGCGTCAAAAAATATGAGGCCATGGAGAACGCGGTCTGTGAGGATGGACGGTGCAGAGGCCTCTTCCAGTTCTGGGGCACTCACACAGGGAGGTGGGCTGGCAGGCTGATCCAGTTGCAGAATCTGCCGCAGAATCACATGCAGGATCTCGAACAGGCGCGGAATCTCGTAAAAGACGGGGACTACGAAATGCTTTCTATATTATATGAGAACATTCCGGCAGTCCTCTCCGAGCTGATCCGGACGGCCTTCGTCGCAAGAGATGGTTATAAGTTCATCGTGGCCGACTACAGCGCGATCGAAGCTCGGGTCCTCTCCTACCTTGCAGGTGAGACCTGGAGATCTGAAGTCTTCCGTACTGGCGGTGACATCTACTGTGAGTCCGCTTCTCACATGTTCGGAGTTCCGGTCGTCAAGCATGGCGTGAACGGAGAGCTTCGGCAGAAAGGGAAAATCGCAGAACTGGCGCTTGGCTATGGCGGCAGCGTCGGTGCGTTGAAACAGATGGGCGCTTTGGAGATGGGTTTGACCGAGGACGAGCTCCAGCCGCTGGTGAACAGCTGGCGAGGCACGAATCCCCGCATTGTCGAATACTGGTGGACTGTCGACCGGGCGATCAAGACCGCCATAAAGAAGGGTGTAAAGACCTCTGTCGGTCCGATCGACATCTGGGTGGAATCACAAATGCTGTTCATTCGTCTCCCGTCAGGCAGATGCATCGTCTATCCGCAGCCGTCCATCGGTACAAACAAGTATGGCTCCGAGAGCATCACGTACGCAGGGACTGACACGGCAAAGAAATGGACCCGCGTCGAAAGTTACGGTCCGAAGTTCGTGGAGAATATCGTTCAGGCTTACAGCAGGGATGTCCTTGCGAATGCCATGCAGAACCTGTCAGACCGCTTCATCTGCGCTCACGTCCATGACGAGTTGATCATCGAAGCGCCTGTGGACACAGATCTTCAGGCCATCTGCGACATCATGGGTCAGACGCCGGACTGGGCACCGGGACTGATCCTCCGGGCAGACGGATATGAGACACCTTTTTACAAGAAAGACTAACTTCAAGAGCTGGCATGGCGAATGGCTGTGCTGGCTCTTTTTCATATTTATGATATTTTCATTTATTTGCAAATTTGTTTCGCATTTTGCTTGTAAAATTGAAATGGCTGTGATATGATACTTGCAGATAGTTGAGAAATATCAAAATTATGAAAGGCAGGTAATAAAGATGTTCTTCTTTTTCTTCTTCCTTACAGATCCGTCTGACTGGGAACAGAAACTTCTGCCGAACTTCGAAGCACTCAAGGTACTGATAGATGAGGCTATGGCGGGCAGAACACTTGAAGAGTTCGCTGCCCTCTGCGGAACCAATGCGTCCAAGCTTTCCCGCATTCGGACAGGCAAGTTCAAGAAGCCGCTTGATGTAGAACTGCTGCAGGCAATCGCCGCCAACGCTCCGAAGGGCAGCAAAGCCACTCTCGCTAACCTGTTATACGCCAACGGCATGAGGCCAAAAGAAGGTACCGAAGCAGCTTCTCAGTGCAACGAGGTCAAGGAAAAGACCAAGGACTTGAAGCCGGTTGCTGAAACATCTGACGCTGTTGTCGTAGCGCCTCAGCGAGAACAGAATTTCGCCAGAAAGCGCATGCTCGAAAGACGACAGCAGGAGGATCGTATTCGTGAGCTTATCACCTCAGCTCTTTTGAAACGCGGTGCTCAAGTCTATGTACAACAGCTTCGAGGGCTGGATGACGAAATAACAACCCCCTATGGATATCGGGTTTATCCGGATTTCCGATTTGGAGTTGATATCTTTGAAGGCATCAAGGAATGGAATATTGATATTCTTCCCATGGCCAGCAGTGCTCAAATGCCTAAGAGCTTTATCCAGAGACGTGTGCTCGAAAGATTGGCGTCCTACTTCGTCATAGATTCATGGTCTCCTGAGGTTTTTCAGGACACGAAGACAACCTTTGTATTTACGAATGAAGATACCTACAATGCAGTCAAGGAGAAGCTTCTGAACGCCAGACCGAACAACTGCTTCACGATGATGTTGATTGACAATGGTCAGATCGTAGAGGAAACAGTTATCGGCACTAAGAAATGGCGCGACGTTCTGCTTTCTGATATACCGGAGAGCAAGCCTGAGGATGACTTCAAGGATCCCATGGACGTCATGAGATGGCACGGTTACAACAACGGGGAGGACGACAATAATTGAACAGAAACGTAAGGAGGGTGCCGATGGGCAGAACTGATGCAGATGAAACACGACGAGCCGTAGACCTGTACAGAAAGGTAACGACAATGCTGGATACCGACAACGCAGAGGTCAAGGTCAGAAAAGCGAAGAACGGTGAGCTGAGAATCGTTCAGCTGAACTGCGGAACTACCGCTACCGTTTAACATATATGTTGCTGACGCCGATTGGGGCGTCGTAGAAGCCGATTGGGGCTGGGATGTATGAGTCGATTAACGTGACTCAGATTACCCAGCCCTTATTTTATCCACTGAGGAAGGAGTAAAGCCTATGGATGAAAAAGTAACCTACAAATGTCCGGAGAATAAGAGCCACTGCAAGTTCAGGAAGAACTGCACCGCTCTCATACTTCCGGCCCCTCTCACGCAGCCGTTCCCGATGTACATCAAGTGCCCCGCCAGACACGAGGAGCACCTGTTCATCATCCAGCCGGAGAACAAGGCCGCCTGAGAGCACTGCATGAGATCCATTGACAACTGAATACTGCTGAGTTACTCGATGAGAAGCCGCTCTGTCGCGCTTGGGATCAGAACTCTGAACCAACCTTTTATATAGGTTCAGATATTCGATTACAGGACGTCAGAGCGGCTTTTCTTATTTTTGAGTCTTTCTCACATATTTAAGTTAGAGGTTTCCGGGAAATGAACTTCGCATATTAGCACTGAGGGGCTTTCAGAAATAGCGCTGGATCGCGCTGACATAATACAGAAAAGTTTTTCAGAAAGATTCCCAAAGTGTCCATGAGCTGAACACTTTGACCGGTATCCTTCAGACATCAGATAGGGAGAGGGGGTGATGAACAGTTGGCAGCAGAAGCAGAACGAAAGCTGGCCATGAGAGATTATCTCTCGCAGGTCCGCCATACAACGTTAGCTGAGCTGATGGATGAATTCCATGTCAGCAAGTCAACTGTTCGTCGCGACCTCGACTATCTGGAGACAGAGCTGAATGTCCCGCTGCTGAGAAATCAGGGCAATAATGGCGGGATCTCAGTAATGGACGGATGGTCCGCCCAGCGGATTTATCTCTCCCCGGCTCAGGAGCAGTTACTGCAGAAGCTGCTTCCAACGCTGGCGGATGACGATAAGGCCACGATGGAAACCATCCTTCAGAAGTTCTGTAACCCGTGCTCCAGATGAAAGAGCACATCAACCCGTGTTCCGGATGAGTAGTCATCTCTGAACATCACCCGCGCAGCCGGTAAGCTGCCTTCTCTGGTGCGGACCAGCTACCCGCTCCTGAGCATGACTTACAAACATGGCCTGATCCGAACCCCGGGTCTTTCACCGGTGACGGCCATCATATGCAAAACCAGCGAAATGTGAAAGTAACGCTGGATCACTTACAAACGCGGAGAAATCCGAATGAGGTGGTCCAATGTCAAAAACTTTGAGCTGGCTGTCGTCATTTTACGGTTCTCCGCACGACAACGGAGGATACGTAAAATGTCAAAAGCAGTCGTAATTTTGTTCCTTGATAACCTGAATAACGTCGTAGCAACACCCTGCACCGATCAGCAGAAGGCAGTAAAGCTTACCGCCGAACAGAGCTCTATGCTGATGAATCTTGGCATCACTGAAATCATCATCGATCTGAACGGAAAGCTGGCTCCCCACAAGGGAAAGGTTCTGGACTACTATCCGATGGATCATGATGCAGTGAAGTTCAACCACATCCCGTCCTGCCTGATCGTTGCGGACAAGTACAACGTCTCTGAAGGCTCCGGCATCGTCATGGTCGTTGAAGTCGAGGCGAAGATCAAGAAGTACAACCAGAATGATATCCGTACTACAAACCTTCAGTACGAGGAAGACACCAGATGCCAGATTCCCGGAAAGCGCAAGGAGCTCGTCGTCTGCCGCAAGAAGTGCGATGCCAACTGCCCGTACTTCACCGAAAGGGAGGAGCGTTCTCGTAAGCCCGTTTCTTATGGGATACTGGAAGAGAACGGTTATGAAGCCGTCGCAAAGGAAAATACTGAGGAAACCGTAATCTCCAAGATGATGTGCGAAGGTTTCTACGAGAGCCTGAAGGATGACAAGCATGCCAACGCCGAGCAGATTGCAGAAGGTCTTGCGAAGGGTGATAAGCCGACAGAGATCGCAGCCGATCTGGGTATGAAAGACCAGACGGTCTACTCCACCTGCAAGGCGCTGAAGAAACCGGCAGCTAAGTACTTCAAGTAATCTTGACGCAAAGAGCCTCGGAAGCCGTGGAGCGATACCACAGCCGCCGAGGCTCTTCTATTCAACATATGTTAGTTTTATCTAACCGTGTGGCAAAAAAATACCCCAGAGCGGCCTGAAAACCACTCCGGGGTGTTGTTGTTCTGTGTGTCGTTGTTTTTCTGTGTGTTATGTTCTGTGTATTGTTGTTCTGTGTGTTGTTATTTTTTCCTCTTCTCTCTCCACCGCTCAACTCTTCGAGCATTTCCGCTTTTCTCTTCCAGGTCATAGACCACCTTATTATATGGAAGGTACGTCTTCACCAGCGTTTCCGACAGACCAAGTTCCATGGCCACCTTCGCCACCGATTTATACTTTGCATAAAGGTCTGCAACCTCCCGACTCCGCTCTGTGGTCCAGCATCCGCCAGTGATCAGAATCTTTCGAATCTTTGCCGTGGACAGATTGTAACCGTAATCCTCCAGCTCTTTCTTAAATGTTGCCAATGATGTGTGGTTTGCCGTCTTCCCCGGAGCCCAGTCGTCCCCTCCAATGCTGCTGTCCTCCTCACGATCGTCATATACATCGTCATATAGAGTGCAGATCTGTTCTATAAAGTCTGCACTTGGATTCTTCTTTTCACGCCTTCGACCATCGTCTTTTTTCATGTCAGTTCCTTTCTAGTCACACATTACAAGTCACACATGCTAATCCCGAGCCCCGGTGCGGAACTGCCGCAGTACCGAGGCTTATATGTCTGTCATTCGCTTACATCCCCAGAGCAGGATGACTCCAATCCCCGCTCCTACTGTATTCGCTCCCCAGTCATTAAGATCGAACATACCGAAGCCGGTGAGTTCCTGCAAGAGTTCGATGGTGAGGGAGAGGGATGAGCAGATCAGGATCGTCATCCATGGTTTCTTACATCTTACCAAATACCCCATCGGCACGAACAGCATCACATTCAGGATACACGCCTCCCTGTAGCTGCTCGTCTTCATTCGGAAGATTTCATAAGCTGCGTTCACCCACCAGTGTTGCACTACCGGAGTCGATGTCGCTACTACTGCTTCTGTCGTAGTGGTAAGTTCCATCCTTGACAGGAAGGTGTAGTAGAAAAGAGCTATAAGGTAGACGATACATACCACCGGATAAAGCTTACGTTTACGACTAAGGAAAAAGCCTACAACTATGAAGGTGAGAAATACAATATATCTAAGCACCAACGATCCTCATCATTACAGATCAAACTTGAAGGTATCCTTCAGTCCCGCCCACTTCTGATCCTTATCAGAAAGATTAAGCGGTGTCCCATCATCTAAGTGATAACCCTCAGCAGAAGGCGTGCCCTTGTACTCTCCTACCAGGTGTGGCCATGTAATACCAATCTCCGGATCATTCCAAGACATGCCGCCTTCATCGTTCGGATGCCAAAAATCATTGACCTTGTAGCAGAACTCTGCCTCATCAGATAATACCAGGAATCCATGAGCAAATCCTTCCGGAATCAGAAACTGCTTCTTGTTCTCGGCAGTCAGCTCAACGCCATACCACTTTCCGTAAGTCTTTGAATCTACTCTGAGGTCAACAGCTACATCAAACACAGATCCTCTAACAGCACGGACCAGTTTGCACTGAGGGAAATGTTTCTGGAAATGAAGTCCACGGAGAACGCCCTTCGTGCTCATTGACTGATTGTCCTGCACAAAGTTGATATGGAATCCTGCTTCTTCCATGTCTTTCTGATTATATGTTTCCATGAAGTATCCACGTGCGTCACCATGAACTGCAGGAGAAATCACACACAGCCCTTCAATTCCACCGACATTCTTTTCTACTGTAATCTGACCCATTGATAAACTTCCTTCTCAAATCTTGTGATTTGGATTGTGAATCTCGTCTAAGATAATCTGATTGAACCTATTTGCATCTCCGTTGCATTCTATATATGCTCTTTCGAATAACTCTGCATACAGATCGAAATTCCAATTACTGCTTTCTATAAGAGACTTTGTTTCTGACGACAGAGCACCCCGAATAACATTTATTTGTTCCGTCCCCAATGAACTGACATGCAAGATCGCTCGTAACTTATCTTCAAACTTCAAGATTTCTCACCCCAGCACTTCCCTGCTACCATACATCTTCTGGTAGTAGTTCTGATATTCACCTGAAACAATGTCTTCCCACCAAGCCTTGTTATCCAGATACCATTGGATCGTCATCTTGATTCCATCAGCGAACTTCGTCTCAGGCAGCCAGCCAAGTTCATTATGGATCTTAGTCGGATCGATAGCGTAACGCTGATCATGTCCTTTACGATCTGTGACATGCTCAATAAGACTGTACGGCTTTTCCAAGTAATCGCAAATCAGCTTTACAATATCAATATTGTGCATCTCATTATGTCCGCCGATGTTATAGACCTCACCGACTGTTCCCTTACGGATGATCAGATCAATTGCCTTGCAGTGATCCTCAACATACAACCAGTCACGGACATTCATTCCTTCGCCATATACAGGAAGAGGCTTATCTGCCAATGCGTTAGCAATCATAAGCGGGATAAGTTTCTCTGGGAACTGATAAGGTCCGTAGTTATTGGAGCAGCGGCTGATTGTCACCGGCAGACCATAGGTTCTGTGATATGCGTTGACGAGAAGATCCGCAGATGCTTTGGAAGTGCTATACGGGCTCGAAGTATGAATCGGTGTATCTTCATGGAAGAACAGATCTGGACGGTCAAGAGGAAGATCACCGTACACCTCATCTGTGGACACCTGGTGATAACGCTTGATTCCGTACTTTCTGCATGCGTCCATTAGGACCGATGTCCCGATGATATTTGTCTCAAGGAAGATCGTTGGATTCTCAATGGAACGATCCACATGAGACTCTGCGGCAAAATTCACAACGATGTCCGGATGCTCTTCTTCAAAAAGTTTGTACACACCATCTCTATCCCTGATATCGAGCATTACGAAACGGATCTTGTCCATTACAGGAGCAAGGGTCTTCAGATTGCCCGCATAGGTTAATGCATCCAGGCAAACAATCTTATCCTCTGGGTGTGCTTTCAGTTCGTAGAAAATAAAGTTACTTCCGATGAAACCTGCTCCACCGGTTACAATAATTGTCATCTTCCTATCTCCTATTTTTTATTTCGTACCAAAAATAATGATCTATTTGGGATTTGGTATAATTTTCTAAATTATCTGGTGCCTTACACCTATGATATCCATTTTTATCATAAAATCTAACTGCTCTACAATTTTCAGGAGCAACACACCAATAAATACATTTCAAGCCTCGAGAAAATCCTTCTCGAATTATTTCCGACATTCCGAATGATGAGTACCCCTTTCCCATTGCACATTTACGAATTGTTATTGCAAACTCGGCTGAATTCTTATGAATATCCTTCAAGCTAACAGTACCCATATACTCATCATTGTCGTCAACAATGGCAAGGTGAAGGTTCTCTGTTTCATTCTTTGCAATGTTAATAAACGTCTTACAATCATCAATATCCTTTGCTGCAAAGTTTGTCTGCAGGAAATGCACCACGGAATCATCATGCATCCACTCAAGCATCAACGGAGCATCTTTTTCTTCAAGCTTTCTTAATCTCATAAACCTTTATCTCTTTTTTATTTTCCCCATCAGCATCTTCACTTCATTCCTATATAGATAAACGAAGGCAGCGCTGAAGGCTATCGCCAGCAATGTTCCAAGGATTATATTCCTTGCGCAGATCCATCTCCATAAGAAAAAATAGACTGCCATAAGCACTGACGCCAGGATGAACTTTCCGCTTATCACCATCAGCTTCATCTTCAGCAGCACCAGGACGCAGAAAACGTCAGATACCACATATCCAAGAAGCGATGCGATAGCAGCTCCTTCGATTCCTATTCTAGGTATCATAATAAAATTAAAGACGATATTGAATACCGCTCCGCTTGAAAGAATGAACAGATTCGGCCATGTCTTCTTCACCACGAGGAACTGGTTGGCAATGACCTGAAACAGCATCTGAAGAAGCGGTGCCAGATACAGATACGGCGCTACAATGAATCCTTCCACATACTTTCCGGTGAAGAACAGCTTATAGATTCCGTAGCTCCACGCACAAATAAAAGTAGCAGTAATGAAAGAGATGATGCCAAGGTACTCGAATATCCGCGAGTTTGTCTTGACCTGGTCATCCTCCTTCATCGTGCTGAATGCAAAGAACTGCCATCCTCCGGCAAATGCTGTATAGATAAGCTGGCTTGCCATTCCAAGTTTCGCGCCAACCGCATAGATACCGGAATCTCCGATGCTCATGAGGTTCGTAATCATAACCCTGTCGCTGGAATTAAAGACCCAGTAGATGATGAAGTTAGGGAATAGCGGTACTGCGATAGCAAGTAATTGTTTTAAGAGCTTTCCATCTATTTTCTGTAGCTTAAACCAGCTATGGTTCAGAAACCAGAAAGTAAGTTCCATGACGGCAGCTGCGATAGCTCCCGCAAGAGGTAAAGCAATAACATAGTATCCTCTAAGCAGCAGTGGAATTGAAATGCTGTATGAGAGAATCGGTGAAACAGTGTTAGTAATTAGAAAAATCTTCCTCTGGTTCTGCATTCTGGTAGGCGCGGAGATTATTCCATTTGTGGCCCCTACCAGAGTAGCTATCGCCGTAATGTACACAACATAAGCGTATTTCTTATCGCTAAAGAAAAATTTAGCTATCTGAACACGAAAGATCAGCATTAACAAGAAAACAATTACCGATGTGATCAGCGTGAATTCAAAAGCATTCGAGCAGACCTTCCTCTTGTACTCCTCTTCATCCTTCTCAAAAAACATCCTGTACATGGCGTCGTACATGCCCATGATCGCAATGGCGCTGGTGAACGACATAACTGTGTTCGACATATCGCTGATTCCAAAATAAGTGGAATCCGGCATCAGCCTAGTCACGATCGGAAGCATGATGAGAGGAACGATTTTGCTGATCACCCCTCCGAGTCCATATACGAGCAGATTGTCAATAAAAAGTTTTAACTTACTTTCCTTCTTTTCAGTCTTTTCAATTTTGTCTGCCATCTTCTAATCACTTGAACTCGTTGATTGCGTCAATCACATACTGCACTTCGTCATCGTTCATGCCATAGTACATCGGAATGCTGAGCTCCGTTGCGCTGATCTCTTCCGCTATCGGGAAGTCGCCATGCTTGAAGCCGAGACTCTTATAGCACTCCTGCTCATGCATAGGGATAGGATAATGCTCATTCGTACCGATTCCATTGCTCTCTAGATAAGCCTTCAGATCATCTCTTCTCTTGCATCTGATAGCAAAGATATGCCAGACAGGTTTTGTATCCGGATCTACATAAGGAAGGATAACCTCAGGATTCTTGATACCATCCAGATATTTCCTAGCAGTAGCCCTTCTGTTGTCATTCACCTTGTCAAGGGAAGGAAGCTTTGCGGCAAGGAACGCTGCCTGCATCTCATCGAGACGGCTGTTGTTACCCTGATAAATGTGATGATACTTGTAGTCAGAGCCATAATTTCCAAGTGCACGGATTTTATCAGCAACTTCCTTATTATTAGTAACTGCTGCTCCAGCATCGCCAAGTGCTCCAAGGTTCTTGCCCGGGTAGAAACTGAATCCAGCCGCATCACCAAATGAACCGATTCTCCTCCCTTTATATGTAGCACCATGAGCCTGAGCACAATCCTCGATAAGGAATAAGCTTCTCTCCTTACAGATCTTTACAAGCGGGTCCATATCACAAGGCTGTCCATAAAGGTGAACCACTACGACAGCTTTCGTCTTATTTGTTATTTTTTCTTCTATCCTGCTTGGATCAATATCATATGTCCGGATATCAGGCTCTACAAATACAGGTGTGGCTCCTGTATAGGTAACTGCAAGTGCTGTAGCAATAAAGGTATTTGAAGGTACGATCACTTCATCGCCAGCTTGGATTCCAAGTGCTTTCATGGAGAGCATAAGCGAATCCAGACCATTTCCACAACCTACAGCATACTTAACTCCGCAATATGAAGCAAATGCCTCTTCGAAAGCCTTATCCTCTTCGCCCTCGATATACCAAGATCTTGTATACACTCTTTCAAAAGCCACACGAAGCTCTTTATCAAGCTCCTTCTCTAGTGGTTTAAATGTCACAAACGGGACTTTCATAATATTTTAATCCTTGCCTTTCTTTCCATCTTCGGTAACGGTACCTTCTGCTACTGTAGTATCTCCCGTATTCTTCACGAATTCAAGGAATTCATCATAGTCCCTGATGTAGTCGGATTCATCATAAAGCTCCGAGGCAAGAACCATGAGAACGGCATCCGGGGAAAAGTCATACATTTCTCTCCACATGGCATTTGTCACATAGAGCCCCTCATAAGGTTTTTCAAGAGGAACGATTTTCTTCTCTTTTCCATTATCGAGCAGAATCTTACAGCTCCCGTGGATACAAATTAATATTTGCTGAAGAGACTTGTGAGCATGTTTTCCTCTTGTAACGCCAGAAGCAGTATCATACATATAGTAAACACGCTTAATTCGAAAAGGAATATCCTTAAATTCTTCAAGCGCTACTAATTGTCCTCGATCATCACCATGCGGTTGAAATACATATTTGATTACTTGCATATTAGTCCTCAGCTATTATTATTTCTATTAATCAAACGGGAAAATCCATTTTTATAGTGAATCATAAAGGCTCCAAAACCGTTGTTCATTGCCATTTTTCAGCTTATTCAGCACTCTTTTGCCTAAGTATTTAAGCAGCAATAACAGTTTATGGTTATCAAACAAACATCTCTGAATACTCTTCTGATGTTCATAGCTTTCTAAAAATAACCCTAACACTAACTTATCTTTATTATCACTTAATGATTCATAAAAAGGTAAAATAACATTTGACCTTAATCTATCATCATCTGCAATCAACTGGGGACTCTTTCCACCAGCGGACGCTCCGTTCTCCCCATAAACTATTGAAACATTGTTAATAAATCCAATTTTATATCCCATTAAAAGGGATTTAAGTACAAAGGGGTGATCTTCCATTAGACGATATGTTTCATCAAAATAATTCATTTTTTCAAGAAACGATTTTTTATAATATATACAAGCTCCAAAAATGATGTTTTCACACATTTCCCTGAAGAGAAGAATACTATCATTTTTTTCTAACAATTCGCAATCTCGAGAACTTGGTACTATTGCATTCGAATATTGGCCTTTTCTTTTAGTAGTACAAATACCATAATCGATATGGTGTTCAAAGAAATCATTAATATCTTGCAATACATTATTATTAGCAAAACAGTCATCTTGAGAGAGCGGAATTATTATTTCTCCAGACGCTATTTTTATAGCATTATTAAAATTTTTAACAGTGCCTACATTATTATCATGGTGTATTAAAATAATATTTAAAGTTGGAAATTGATTGATTATTTCTAACATGTTTTCTTTGCAATAATTTGGCGATCCATCATCAGAAATTATTACTTCAATTTGATCTTTAAAAATTTGATTTTCAATACTTGCTAATGTGTGTGCCAAGTTATCAAATTTATTATATGTTAAAGTAATAACAGTCAACTTCATTTCTGCACCTATGTCTTTGCAATGTTTAATAGTTTATATGAGAGCTGTCCATATAATTAATATTTTATGGGTTTAGAAATAGTGATACGATCAATAAATAATCTAACAAAAATAACAGCAATAACAAATTTAACAAAGTATAAACTGATAAGCTGATTAAAAAACCTATTCGAAAAAAAGGAAAATAATATACACGGGATAAAGTATGAATACAAGACTGCACTCATTGGAATCCGCTTTTTTTTGTAGCCTATAGTTAACTTATAAAAAACATGCATGATGATTGAGGAGAGTAAAGGCAGTATAAACACGCCAAACCATCCAAGATCATACCAATAGCTTGAAAATGCAGTATAAACATTTCCAATTGAATTACCATTAATAAAATTCCAAGGCATCGACGGAGTTTGCTCTGCCAGAAATTTTTCTGAAAAAAGATTTGAGAAATCGTTAAAAAGTGAACTAAATGTTGAATAATGAATTCCATCCCAATTGATATATCTTTTAATAAATGTATCTAAATTTATCAGAGGACCGCCAATATATACTGCCGTTTCATAAGATGCCCCTTTGATAGCTGGTCTACCTAAAGCGATTCCTAATATAGGTAATAACGAAACAATCGCGATACCGGCTATAATTACTCTTACAAGCAATTTAAAAGAAATGTGAATCTTATCGTACTTATATCCCAGCAGGAAATAGACCCCGAAGAAGGCAACGATGAAATTGAACATGCCTCCTCGTGCTCCGAGAATTCCCTCGAGAAGCAGGCTTAGAATTAGGTTGATCAGGACTATGATGCTGTTCTGCTTGAACTTGTTCACCAGATTATAAGCCAACACATAGATGAGGCAGTATCCGATTGCGCTCGATGTCAGTCTGAAAAAGCTGAGATACTGCGGTATCTCAATCACCCTACCAAAATCTGCTGTCTGTGATCTGTAATAATAAATTTTCGCAGCTAGGTTCCCTCCGGGCATGTTTGAATTCATAAACAGAACATATCCCGCCAAAGTTAAGAGCTGCATTACGATGAATATTATCAACTTCCAGTTTTCGATTTCAAATGGCAGGATTTCCTCATTCTCCTGTGCATAACCGGATCGCCATTTCTTCTTGCTGATGACAAATCGCACCCGGCTGTTTTCCAATACCCATGATGTGACGAAAAAAGTAAAACAGCCAAGGATAATGGCACCGACTGTCGTGCTACCTAAGTTGATAGACCATTCCTTCGTATAGAAGAAGCAGAAGAAAACCTGAAGCACAAAGCCAACGACAAAGGCAAAAGATGGCGACAGAAGATATTCGAATTCGTGCAGCGAAAGAAACATCAATGCCATCAATGGAATGAATAAAATAATAAGGGACGCCATATATCTCCACCAAAATTATACAAACAAGCAGGTAAACAGATTGTCCGGCTCTATATAGGAATTCTTCACGAGCGATACAGCTCTGACGGCGGCCGGTTTGCTCATAATTGCAGAATATCTCATAAGTCTAGAATCTTTTGGTACCAGATTGAGAAGCTTCTGCATTTGCCTCTGGCATAACTCTGCTTGTGTCTTCCTGCTATGTATGGACTTATTGAAGTTCTTGATGTATTTCTGTGCTTTGCTAAAATAATTATTGCTATCTGCTCCAAGAACGTTGTTGCCATGCTGACGGTATTTCATGAGCGGCTCCTCAATGTATATAATTCTTCCCAAGTAGGCAGCAACAAGCATCAGCCACCAGTCATGCATCACAAAATCATCTGGCGAGACGACAGGGATGGCCTTTAATAATAGCTCCCTGTTCACGCACATCGTGCAACCCGCTGCAACATTCCTATATGTCAAACTATTAGGAAACTTGTTGTAATCCTTCATGTTTTTATGAATCGAATTCTGTGCAGGCACCAGCTTCTTATCCACAATTTCCTGAGCGCAAAACGCCAGTGCAGGCCTATCTGTACTGCTGATTTGTTCGATCTCTACCGCCACCTTCTCCGGCAACCAAACATCATCCTGATCGGAGAATAGAATATACTCTTCGTTGCATGACCGCATGTAATAATTGATCAGTTCAAAGAAGTTATATTTTGATCCATGCCTAACGCTTTCGGTCGTAATCAGGATAAAATGTTCCGGGTCTTCCTTGACAAACGATTTAATAATCTCAACCGTATGATCAGAGGATCCGTCATCTCTTATATAACACCTGAAGTCCCTGTATGTTTGCTTCTGGATAGACTTTAATTGTTCTTCTATATATTTTTCTCCATTGTAGGAGGCAAGTAAAATTGCTGCGTTAGGCATTCTTATCTCTTCTTTACCAATCTTCTCAGTCGGTTGGCATTGTATTTGAATACAGTCTCATCACGAGTCTCCGTATTAAAAACCGGATACTCTTTCACTGAAAACTTATTATGATCCACAAAGACCTTCACCATTCTCTCGGACAGGAATCCATATACCCGTCTCTGGTAGTCGTCCTTGTACTTGTTCAAATCAATGTGTTTTTCAAGCTCGAACAACACTGGGAACACCCACGCGCAATATTGGTCTAGCACCCGCTTCCGGCAGATCATCATATTCGCGTAGTAATATTCTTTTGCTGACATTGCCTGATCGAAGGAAGGAAGATACTCCGGACAAACCGTAAATATCGAATTTCTAAGCAGGTCTATATCCTCACCCAAATGCTGATATGCATACACCTCTCGCGTTGTTCGTATTGCTTTCTTTCTCTTCGGTAATATAATATCGTTTTCTAAAAGGGCACCTTCTATCGTGCTGTAACGCAAAATCTTAGGCATCCGATTAAAATATGTGTAAAGATAGTACTCTTTATTCGTAGTAAAATACCTACGATAATGTACAAGTCCGGTAATCTCTTCCGGATCTGTAGTATCATTTTTCCAAATCCAGTAGAGTCCTGTAAGCTCGCAGAAGTTCGGATTCCTGCTTGAGATGTTGATTCCAGTATCATCCCTCAGGTATTCAGGACTGCAGTTATCATTCAACCCGACATGAAGAATTTTGTAGTGTTCATCTAAATTTGCATCGAATTTCTTATGCGTGATAACATAGATCATGTACTTAACTCTCCATTGATATGGCGAAAATAATCGTGCAGTCCTTTTGAGATGTAATGAGCCCTGGCTCCCTTATCAGGCAGCATTACCAAGTGCAAGATCGGTCTGACTGTCACCTGTGCTATGAAGCGTGCCTTGTATTTTGCAGGAGTATATTTCTTTCCTATAAGTTTCAGGCAATCCCTTGTCTGATAATACTCTCTTATCGGAGCGCCTTCTTTTGCCCGGACAACTCCGGCGGATACTTCTTTACTCCCGATCCTATGAGAGAAGGTTACTTTCTCGGTATAGCAAACTTTATAGCTATGAGACTGCATCCTCCAGCAGAGATCCCAATCACAGAGATCCAAAAACAGATCCTCATTCCAGAAGCCTATTGACCTGAGCACTCCGTACCGTGTAAGCATTGAGGAAGTCTGCACTGCATCCGTAACATAGGTCCTCCCCCCGAGCTTTTGCAATTTAGCCTGCTGGTAATACTGATTTGAGCTCAGATTGAAAATCGAAGGGATGAGGCAGCCAACCTTGATTTTTTTCTTAAGAAGTTTCTTATATTCAGCAACAAGAGTGGAAATATGATCTTCTTTTATGGAAGAATCCTGATCAAAAAAGATTACGTAGTCCTCAGCCTTCCAACCGTACTTATCATCCTTCAGCACTCTGTTGAAAGCCCCAGACAATCCGAGATTCTTATGCACCGTCGTATAAATCACAGACGGGATGCCTTCGAACATCTCAAAATGATCATCTCTACTGTTATCGCAGAGGATGACCCTATCCGTCTGTGTTACGAATCCCTTTACATGATCGACAACCGACTCGTCCGGGTTGTACAGCGTTACAATTGCGCTTATCATTTTCTCAGCACCTTTTTGTACAGCATCTCTCGCACCCAGTTCGGCGCCATCGCACCAACTGCTCTGCTTGTTACCGCCTGATAATATTCGTTCTTACTTATATACCCTTTATTGAGCATGTAGCTGAATAGCTTTTTCTCTGACTCGATATACTTCCAACCGCCACGCCTTCCATACAATTCACTCCCAGCCCGCATCCACAGGACAGGTTCCGGAATGTTGTACCCTTGACTCCCCTTCAAGATCATACGAATCCATAAAAAATAATCCTCTAGCAAGTAGAAGTCCTTATACCCACCAGCGGCTTCCACTGCAGATTTCCTGTACATGACTGCCGGATGATTGAAAGGATTTCGCTTTTTGGCGAACTGAACTATCTCGTCATTCGCCTCGGGCAGAACCCGCCTGCTGTACACTTCATCCGGAGAGGTTATGAACTCCTCGATAGTTCCGCTGACAATGTCTACATCAGGATGATCTGCAAAGACCTTCAACTCTTTCTCACAACGGTCTGCCCTGCTGATATCATCTGAATCCATTCGGGCAATCAGCTCGTGCTGGCAGTACTTCATTCCCTCATTCAAAGCATTCCCAAGACCACCATTTTTCTTGAGCCGGACTACATGGAGTGTGCTATAATTTTCAATAACAGAATCGAGTTCCGGAATGAGAGGTCCATCACATACCAGTACAAAGTCATCTGTGGGCACAGTCTGATTGAGAATACTCTCAATGCTCTGTTGCAAATATTCAGGTTTTTCTTTGTAATAAACGGACATTAAGACCGAATATTTGTCGTCCACAATCGCCACAATAACTACCTACTCTCTCCCTCACCAATTCGTTACAAAACAGTTCTGTTCATAAAAGATATGGACCCTGAACTACCTCTTCTCCGCATCCTGCTGTTTCGGAACCTCAGTATTTCCAAGGCTTTCCGCGCTTGCAGTGGTCTGCCCTTCTGCGACGCCCTCGGTGCTCTCCTTCATAAACAGGATTTTCACTGTTGCAAAAATGATCTTCAGATCTTCCGCCAATGAAGGCTTACTGATATACATTAAATCCATAAGAAGCTTGTCATAAGGTGTGGAATTGTATTTTCCGTAAACTTGCGCATATCCAGTCAGCCCACATTTACACTGAAGTCTGAGTTTAAACTCAGGCAATTTCTTCTCATATTCTTTAGCAATCTCTGGTCTTTCAGGTCTCGGACCAACGATGCTCATGTCACCCTTGAGAATATTGATCAGTTGTGGGAGTTCATCCATACGGCAAGCTCTGATGAATCGTCCGACTTTTGTTATTCTCGGATCATTCTCCCCAGTACTGAGTCTTGCCACTCCATCCTTTTCAGCATCCATGCGCATTGAACGAAATTTCAGCACATTAAACTCACGTCCATCCTTGGTAAGTCTCACCTGCTTGTAGAATGCTGTACCGCCATCGCTTCTGATGATAATAGACAGGATGATCATGAGGGGACTTAAGATCACAAGTGCCATACCACTCAGAACAATATCACAGAATCTTTTAATAGCTAGGTACTCAGGTTTTGGATCGTATCTTCCAACAAGAAGCATCGGAAGATGCATCAAGTGAAGCTGTTCTGCTCCTGAAATAATCACATCGCCGATTCTTGGAATAACAAAAGCTCTGATGTTATTTGCAACACAGAACTTCACGATCTGATTTCTCTCATGACTGTGAATACTACAAAGGAATACCAACTGGGCTTCTTTGAGTTTATTATTCATATATCGGTCATCAACTTTATCTATCGGAACGACATTGATAACCTTATATCGACTGTCTAATCCATTTTCTTTTATTAGTTCATCTACGCCATCAAGCTCATCATAAATGACAATGGTTTTTTTCCTTGCATAATGTCTAAAGAACCACTTATGCGCTACTGTTGACCAAATTGCAATAATAACAATATCGAGTGCCAGGCATAGAAGCATAGGCAGTAAATTCGGCAATCTTCTGATAAGAAGGACTGAAATAAAATAAATCAGAAAGTTTGATATTACTGCTGCTAATGTTTGCGAGTATATAATTTCCGATATTCGGGAAATATGTAAATAAAAGCCTTGATATATATGAGCCAAATAATAAAAGAAAAGCGCGTAGAGGAAAATCATCACAATATTGCCGACTCGATAAAATGGTTGCATATAAACTAATGAGGAGTAACAATGCATCCAAATGATACCATATACAATTACTATGACTAAAACATCCAGAAGCTTTACAAATCGAACCAATACACGGTTTTCATTTTCTACTTTCCCATTCCGGATACCGGTTCCTAATTTTGATTTTGCATTTTTATCTTCGTAATTTTTTTTTCGAACCGGAAGCTGATTGAAGACTTTCTTGTCCTTCATGATCTTACCTCTTCCATATGTGTTTTTCCTCTATACCTCAAAAAAAGTTGATGATTGAGCTTTTGATTCAAGCATAGCTTGATTAAATTTTGTAATTATACTTATTGATCTGCAAATAATATTATTACACGATAAGTATGTCATTAGCATAACACCGATGCTCACTAAAGTAAATGGTGAACCGACTAATTTAACATCTCTACAAATACATCGCATATTTGTGCATGATCCGTCAGCTGATATAGCCAAGCTCCTTCAGTTTATTAAAGATCGTCTGAGCAATCTGCTGTCTTCCATCGTTGGTCATCATCGATGCAGTCACGGTGCTGTTCAGGCTGATGTAGTGATTGCCGAATGCCTGGGTCATGGCCGTGTCATAGGCGCTGTGATCGGTCCAGCCGGACGGGTAGGATCCCAGAACCAGGTAGTCCCTGGTTCCGTTCTCATAAGTCGCGAGAACTGCCTTTTCCTGTTCGATCAGCTCGTTCAGGTCATTTCCCCAGCCTCCGTGGTATCCCATGGTAAGGACCGGAAGATAGGATTTGTCGTCACGGTCCTTGAGATATTCACTGAGATCCGCGCGGACGATGGTGTCGTAGCTGTCGGTCAGACCATTCTGCGTGTGATTGTTGATGTAGTTCTGAACGGTCTGCTGGTCGATACCTGCGAGGGACATCTGGGAAAGGGTTCCCGCCATGTCCCAGGTATCATCCTCCACCGTCATATCGGAGCCTGCAGCCTGAAGAAGGGCCTGGAGCTTTGCCGGATAACCGTTTGCTTTGTCCGCGTCATCCTCCATGTAGCTGTCGCCGCGGATACTGATGGCGGTGTAGCTGGTCTTCTCATTCTTTGTGTCAGATGCGGATGACGAGGAGACGGAAGTTGCGGATACTGCGGACACAGAAGACGAGGAAGAGGACGACGACGTGGCCGTGCTGTCTGTTTCTTCCGGTGCTGCGCTATCCGAAGCGGAGGATCCCGAGACGACGGTCGTCTCATAGGTGTTGTTTCCATCCTGCATCATGGCCTGCGTTGCCTTTGTCTCCAGTTCCTTTGTTGTTTTCTTCTGCTGGATATGGCTTACCATCAGAAGCGCTGCAAGGACCAGCGCCAGAACGACACAGCATAGTGTCGTTAGAAATTTTTCAAATCCCGAATCATGATTCATCGCTTTTCCTGCTTCTCCTCACTTAATTGATCGTATCCGCCCGGGTACAGAAACTGTCTGTCTGATCTGATGATTGCACCGTATGCCGATACGGATTTTGTATTATCCTATTGCTGCATGATATGGACCTCTGTTAATCCATCATACTGCATGATACAGGTCCTCTGTTATTCCATTGCCGCCTGATAGATGGCCGCATTATTCTCCAGAATCTCGTCCGACTGTCTTCCGAGGTGTTCCTTTCGCAGTATCTCCAGACCGTCCTTCATATTCGGGCACCGGCTGTCGAGATTATGAGAGTCAGTTCCGAGGATCTGGGTGATGCCGTTTCGCACCATGGTCACCGCGCGGCGGCGGCTGCTTCGATGCAGCAGGGCACCGGCGTTCATCTGGATCAGGACATCCATCTCCAGAAGTTCCCCGATGGCGTCCTCTCCCGCGTATTCCGGAAAACGCTCCAGGTGCGCGATGACCGGCCGGATTCCGTTCGCGATCAGGACGCGGACATCCCGGAGCACGCCGGAGGTCCACTTCTCAAAAGGCATTTCAAGCAGCAGATAGCGGGAATGACCCATGCAGAGCTTTTCCAGATCCGGGTCACAGACCAGTCCGTTGTGGTAGGCTGCTTCCGCCCCGAGTCCGATCCGGCCTTCCCAATCAGGCAGTTCTTCTTCGATCCAGCCCTGCAGCTCGTCAAATGCTCTCTTCCGTCTCGCAAGAAAGTCAGAGATGGACTCGGTCGGATAATAGTGCGGAGTGGCAATCAGTCCCTCGCAGCCCTGCCGGATCTCCTCCCGGAGCATGCCGGCGGACATCTGTAGATCTCTGGCGCCGTCATCCATGCCCGGCAGAATATGCAGATGCAGATCATAAAATGGTTTCTTTTCCTGTCTGAACAGCATAATTACTTCTTGTAATACCCCTTGTAATAGCCTTTGTAGTAATGGCCTCCTTCCGAGGTCACATCGTTGTATACAAAACCGAGAACCTTTGCCTCCGCCAGATGCAGCTGTGAAAGCGCATCCTCAAGGGCAGGCATCTCGGTGATCTGATGCCGTACCGCGATCAGGAAGCCGTCCGCGTACCGGGACATAATCGAGGCATCTGCAACGGTTGTGACGGGCGGGAGGTCGATCAGGATATAGTCGTAGAGCTTCCTGAACTGCTGGATCAGTACTTTCATCTGGTTTGACTGTAAGAGCCAGGTCGGATCCGGCGGAATATTTCCGGCCGGAAGGACATCGAGACCGTTCCTTACGTTTCTCCGAAGGGCTTCCGAGATCTGCGCGCCGCCGATCAGGGTATCGGAAAGGCCCGGTACCGAGCGGATCTCCAGCTTTGTGCCTACCGTCGGCAGACGGAGGTCACATTCGATTAAGAGGACCTTCTTGTTGAGCTGAGCGAAGGAAATGGCGGTGTTGATACAGATCGTGGATTTTCCGTCGTGCGCCTGGGCGCTGGTTACCGCGATGACCTTGCACCCTGTTCCCGGAAGGGAGAAGGTGATATTGGTACGGAGTGCCTTGTAGGCTTCCTGAACCGGCCATGGAGACTTGTCGGAAAGGATCAGCTTGGTTTCTGATTTTTCGATGGAATTGGAACGTCCGGACGTTCTTCTGTTGTCAAATACTCCCATTATCTGCGGTCTCCTTTCCTGTTTTGCGCCCTGTAGTAATATCTCTCCCGGCCGGTGTTACCTTTCACCGCCTGCTCGTAGTTCGGAATCGTTCCAATGATGGAAAGGCCGAACCGTGTCTCCAGCTCCTGGGCATCCTTTACACGGGTGTCCATCAGGCTGCGGACAACGACGATAATCATCATCAGCAGCATACCGATGATGAAGCCGACCGCGACGTTCTTCGTCACACTGGGGCTGTACTGCTGCGTCGCCATGACCGGTGCGGTCACGACCTTCATGGAGGATCCTTCTACGATGCTGGCGATGTAGTCCGGAGCGATCTCAGCGATGGCCTTGGAGAGATGGTAGGACTCCTCCGCGGACCCGGTTATCACGTAAACCGTTACGAGCTGTGTGTTCTGCTCGATGTCGGTCGTGATATCATCGGATATGTCCTTATACTCGTATTTGGAATCGAGACCTGCCTTCTTGAGTGCGTCCTCGATAACCGGACGGCTCTTCATGATGGAGGCGTAGGTGTAGGTCAGACTCTGCGCGGCGCTCACGTCTCCGCTCTGCAATGTCGTCGTATCCTCACTGCTGCTTGTACGGTTGTTGACGAAGGCGGTGAAGTAGGAGCGGTAGGTTGGCTTGATAGCGAACATGGTCACAGCCAGTGTGATAATGGCAAACGCGAGTGCAACCAGCAGGATCTTTCCGAAGTTTGCTCCGATCGTCCGGAATACGTCTGTCAGATTGATCTGAATAACGTTGTCATCCGGCTGTCCGCCCTGGATCGGCACGTTTCCGGTCGTTCCGGTCCGTTTACTGTTGTCTTCCATTCTCTTTTTCCTCCATCTCTCAGTGTGTGTCTCTGTATTTATTTGTCACTGTATCTCTTTGTAAAAGTATTTCTCTGGTTCTTTCTTAGATTGACATTCTGCCGGCAATCTTCCTGTCATCGGTCTGCTTCCGGGATGTGAACCGTCTTATCCGATATCTGAATCACTCAGCGTCTCCCCGTTCATCACCTTGTCGATCAGATCGACGCCCTTCTGCACCATATCCTTGTTCTCATACATGACATAGGCCTTCATGCTGGGCATGGAATATGTGTATTCTGATCCGCCCGTTCCGGTGACTGCGTAGGACTTCACATTCCAGGAACGGTTGTCATCGATCTGCATCTTCACAAGGGAGGCAATGTCATCGGAAGTGAGGTTTGTAACGAACATGCCCTGGAGGCTGTCGAGAACCTCGTTGTAATGAAGCAGCAGATTCGTGCTGTCCCCGGTGATCTTCTGGATGACTGCAGTGATGACGCGCATCTGGTTTCTGCCGCGCTCATTGTCTCCGGAACTGAAGGAGTGCCGCTCCCGCGCGAAGACGAGGGCCTGCGCGCCGTCCATGGTATTCGGTCCTTCGTTGAAGGAATAGCCATTCGCTTCAAACGCCTGCGGCGAATCCACGGTGATGCCGCCGATGGCGTCGATCAGCGTCTCAAATCCGGTGAAGTTGATCTGCCCGTAGTAATCCACATCTTCCTGATACAGATCGGCGAGTCCCTTCATAGATACATCGATGCCATAGATGCCGAGGTGAGTCAGCTTGTCAAGCTGGCCGTCTCCGGCGGGGTTCGGGATGTAATAATCCCGGGGCGTATTCAGAAGGAGGATCTGCCTTGTCTGGGGATTGACCGCCATCAGGATGTTCACGTCGCTTCGGCTGGTGTCCAGCATCTGGCTTCGTGTGTCTGAGCCGCTGATGTAGACGACGAACGGATCCTTCGTGATGTCGGAATTCGCCGCCTTCTGGTTGAGTTCCGTTTTCTCGTCAGAGCCTGAAGATGATGCTGACAGCCCGGTTTCACTGGCAT
Source organism: Bilifractor sp. HCP3S3_D3 (assembly GCF_052063915.1). NCBI lineage: Bacteria > Bacillati > Bacillota > Clostridia > Lachnospirales > Lachnospiraceae > Bilifractor > Bilifractor sp. HCP3S3_D3. The sequence goes on along the minus strand of NZ_JBQHWP010000012.1, from coordinate 25,082 downwards.
CGATGGTCTCGGTTTTCTCCACCGGGATCTCGCAGAGAAGCCGTGTCTTGTCGGAGAAGTCCGCGTACTGCTCTGTGTCGGTAAGGGCGCTGGTATACGCTTCGTTCATGATTACTGCCTGGACGCTTTTGTCATACAGAGCCTGTGCGTTCTCGGTCATGGAAGGACGTGACACCGTCTCAATCTTTGAGCCGAGCTCGTTCTCTATGGACTTTACTGCCTGTGTGGTGTTGTCCTGGTCATAATCAGCCATGATGCCGAAGCTGTAGTTCTGCGCGTCCTGGATGCTCTGGGCCTTGTCATCTTTGAGCACATAGACGCCGACCATCGCCTGCAGCGTTGTCTTTGTCGTTGTGACCGTCTGTACCGTCTCATCCACCTTGTACATTACAAGGGAAGCCGCGAGAGAGCCCACAGCCATGACTGCTGCGAGCACACAGGCGATAATCCTCCGAACCTTCCGGGCTCTGTGTGGTCCGTGGCCCAAACCTGCGAATAAAAGCAGACACGATAAAAGGACCATTGCTGCAAGTACAGCCACGGCTGCCAATACGTATTTATCCGGCAGCATGTTCAGCCAGATCAGCCGGTACGCCGCGAATGCCTCCAGTACAATCTGAACGGTAAGAACACTGCATGCGATCGGCAGCCATTTCTTTTTTGGCAACATAAAAACTGCTTTCCCCCTAACCATGGCTCATCCGGACAGAACAGATAAGAATGCCCATGAAAAGCCAAAATATCACAATGCTTTTATTCTACTCCTATGTTCTTTTATCATGCAACCGAAAATATATTACAAATATGCCAATTATTGACAAGCTATTTTATTCATAATGTATAATATCTAAGACGCCGTCGCGGGTCAATATTCTGTTCTCACCATTCTGTCCTCATGCGTAACTGTTACTCAAGAACGACATGATTCGGCGCGGTGTGGAAGGAGTATACGGTCACGCCTTTTCCCTCGAACCAGGATTTGAGCTGTGGGGCGTCGTAGGTGCCGGTCGTGTCATTGAGGATCTGGTCGGGGCAGTCCATGAATGCTGTCTTCGGGTCGACGAGGTCGTAGAACCTGGTGTCCAGTCCCCAGTTTCCGTGGTGTCCGCATTCGACGTAATCGGATTTCAGATCGCCGGAATAAGAGGAAATGATCTCATCCTCCATCTCCTTCTGCACGTCGGCGCAGAAGAGCATGGAGGTTTTTCTGCCGGAGATCCGGAGCATCAGAGAACCGTCGTTCAGCAGATTGGCCTGCTGCTGTTCGGTTGCCTTGTCCCAGGCGTGCAGCACCTTCAAATGAAGTCCGATGAGGTCCAGCTCATCTCCCGCCTTCAGATAAGTGACGTTGTTCATTTTCTGCGTCAGTCGGTTGAAGGTGTACCAGGTGTCGATACCGTCGTAATCGTGTGCGGTCTCCTCGTACCGCTTCTGGTTGATCTTTGTCGTGTAGATCTGGCCGATCGTGACGTTTGTGTCCGGATAGGTGGCCAGGATGGCGTTGAAGGCTCCCGCGTGATCCGGATGGGCGTGGGTGATTATCCACGCGTCCGCATGATAGTTATACTGTTTCAGGATGTTCAGAACATGCTGAGCGTCGGAATCATAGCCGCCGTCTACGATGACGAGATGGTTGTTCTGATCGGTAATGGTGTAAAAGGTTCCCTGGTTTCCGTTTGCCGGCGCGTAGGAGGTCACGGTCCACCTGTTTCCCGCGTGGCGGGTATGATACAGAGTAAGACCGAAGACGGTCAGAATGATGGCACACAGAAGGATGCAGGCGAGGATCTGCCTTTCCCTGCCCGGCTTGTCTGCGGCTCTGCCCGGGGAAGCCTTGCAATTCCGGATTTTCGAGTCTGTCATTCGTACTCTCCTATCTGATTATTCTCCCTTGCGTCGTACAGTGCCCGGAAGATGTAGAAGTCGTCGGGTGTGGTGATCTTGATGTTGTCGCTTCTGCCGATGACGACGTGGAGCGGCTTTCCGTACATCCGCATCATCGTACAGGAGTCAATGACGTTGTCCCTTCCCTCTGCCAGACACTGGCGGTGGGCCGCCAGAATGTCCTTCAGATAGAAGCTCTGGGGCGCCTTGGCGAACCGGGAGCGTGAGCGGTCGGGAACCGCGTCTACCTTCTCGGTGTCGTCCACAAGGATGACGGTCTCCTTCGCGACGGTACAGGTGATGGCCGAGCCGAACTCACGGACGGCAGTGATGTTCCGGCTGATGGTGTCCGCGTCAATCAACGGACGCACGCCGTCGTGAATCAGAACGACGGTTCCGTCCGTTCCGAAAGCTTCTTCCGCCGCGCATAGACCGTTGTAGATGGAGAGCTGTCCGGTTTTCCCTCCGGGAACGACGCTCTTCACCTTGTCGAGCCGGTAGCGGTAGATCATGTCGTTCATATAGTCGATCCAGCCCTTGATGCAGACCACGACGATGCCGTCGATCTCCGGATGATTCTCAAACTGCTCGATGGTGTGTACGATGATCGGCTTGCCGTGTACGAGCAGAAACTGCTTGGGCTTATCCTTTGTGTGCATGCGTCTGCCGGAGCCGCCGGCGAAGATAACAGCAATGTTTTTTCCGCTTCCTTCTTTCATGTCAAAGTCCTCTCTCGTCCATATCGCGTATCAGTCTCCGGTAGGCGTCCTCGAGTCCGATCTCCGGTTTCCAGCCGAGGGAACGGAGCTTTTCGGACGACAGGCGCATCTTCACATCCTGAGCGTATCCGTAGACATTTTCCTTCGGAATGTCGAAGACGACGCCGGATTTTCCGCCGGAGATTTTCTCGCAGACCATGCTCGCCATATCGGCGATGGTCGTGTGCGCCGCTTCGTTTGCCACGTTGTAGGCTTCTCCGCTGCTGCCCTTTTGCAGGATGATGATCAGTGCCTCGATAGCGTCGCTGAGGTAGCAGTAATTGCCGTCGGATTGGCCTTTCGTGTGCAGGACGATATCCTCTCCCTTTCGTATACTTCTGGCGAACTGCGCGAAGACGCGGTTCTCCGTCGGCAGTATGCCTGCGCCGAAGGTCTGTGCAAGCCTCGCGATCTTCACCGGCACCTGATATTCGGACAGGTAGGCGACGCACATATTCTCGCAGAGCCGCTTGCTTTCCGGATAATTGCTCCGTACCTTCAGCGGGTCGATGTATCCGAGGTCGTTCTCCGTCACGGGATCCATGCTGCAGGTGCCGTACATCTCCATCGAGGAAAGGTAGACCACCGAGCGGCATTTCTTTCTGGCGGCGAGCCGGAGAATTGTACGGGTCCCGAGAATGGCCGCGTCCAGCGTCTCCGCGGGCTTTGTGACCATCAGCCTTGAGGCGGTTATTCCGGCGGTGTGGAAGATGTAATCGACATCGCGTCCGGCGCAGATCTCTTCTGCGGACGCTTCGGTCAGGCTGCAGATCTCAAAGGTAAGGCATCTGTCCGTGATCTGCCGGAGTGCCGGACTTCCGTTTCGGAGATCGCCGAAAATCTGATCCGCCTTTTCGCGATTCCGGATCAGCGCAACGATCTGTATGCCGAGTCCCCGGACCGCGTTCAGGTACAGAAACGTCCGGACAAGATTCGATCCGACAAGCCCGGTGGCGCCGGTGATCAGGACGGTGCTGTCCTTCAGGGCCGCGTAATCAATGGCATTGCTTTCGGAGATCCGCTGCAGATCTTCTATATATACAGAGCTGAACATGACAAATCCTCACTTTCTTCATACAGTTCTGATACTGCTCAAGCGATCATGTATTCATACCTTCTGTTTCTTCCGGAATACGACGATCAGGATCAGCAGGGCGAAAATCGTGACGTACAGTCCTGGAAGGATTCCCGGTGTCAGATAATGCATGGTGATATGATGGCTACCCGAATTCAGGCTGACAGCCGTAAAGGCAAGATCCGCCTTCTGCGCGCTGATCTCCTTCCCGTTGTCATAGATCGTCCATCCCGTCGAATACGGAACGGATGCGAACAGGTAGCCGTCCTCTTTCATGGACACATAGCAGGAACAGGAGTTCACCCCTGTCCTGGTGTTCGTTACGGAATCGTTCAGGGCATGAATGTTCCGGCCGATGCTTTCGTCGCTTCGCTGCAAGAGATCCATGTCGTCGATTGTATAGGTGCCGGCCGTATGGAAGCAGATCCGGATTTTGCTGAAGGCTCCGGTGAGTCTTCCGATGTTCAGGAGATAGTTTTTCTTGCCGGTGTATTTGGAGTTGTAGGTTGTGTAGCCGTTCAGCTCCGCGCCACCTCCGTCGACGGGATCCTGATGGTACATCTCCTGCACGGTGATCCGGTAGCTCTCCATGCCGCCGTTCACAAAGCTCAGGTTCTTGAGATAGAGGTAAACCTCTCTGCTGTCGTCCTCCGCGGAGACGGGATTGTCCAGAATCAGGTCGACATAGGCGTCTGGTCTGTTTACCGAAACCATGTAGCTGACCTGTCCGGTGCTCTTCTGCATAACCTTTGTCAGTTCCACGCTGTCCCCGGTCTCGATGCTGTAATTCATGACGCCGGTGTCCAGCGTCAGCTGATCGGTGGAGATGGTGTTCTGCGAGACGGACGGGTCGGTCACGATTGCTTGCATCAGTGCCTGCTGACGCTCCAGGGGCGGGAGGGACAGATAAGCCTTCTCTGTGATGCCGTTCTGGAATACGTAGAACAGGGAGTTCTTTTCGGCAGGTGCGTAGGAATTGAATCTGGTGCCGGTTTTCTCCGGCGTATCGGAGAATCCGACCGGGAGTTTGTGTGTGCCGGAGCTGGCGAGGTAATGGTTTACGCCGAACAGTGCCAGAAGCTCGCTTCTCTGATTGAGTCCGGAGTAGGAGAAGGCCGACGGACTGCTGGCGAGGGCGATGCTGTCATGGAAATCGTCGATGTTCTGGTTATAGACGGTTCCGGAGAAATCTGTGCCGCTCACCCCGTAGAGCCACTGGGTATTCCCCAGGCGGCTCGTCCCGTCGGTGTTGAATCTGGCGCCGTCCGAGAAATCGAGGCTGTCGAGCACGGAGAGACCGCTCTCCTGCGTCACCCGGCTGTACGCCTCACCGCTTGTCACCTGGTTTGCGAAGATGTTCTCCCTCCGGATCGACATGCTGCTCATAATTACGGAGGACAGGCAGACCATGACAATCGAAAGAACAGCGGTTGTCCGCTGCCCTGAGGGATGATAGGACGGCTGTCTGTTCATGGCCGCGTTTCTGGCGGCCTTCGCGACCGCGGCGGCTGTCTTGAGGCGGTCTGTCGGAGAATATTCCGTCAGCTGCGACTGCGGCGCGGACTTCTTCTTCTGCTCCCGCTGTACCCTAAGACTGTGGTTGACGCATACAGCGGTCATGCCCACGAGAATCACGGAGACCCACAGCATGACGAGATAATCCTGTGTAAACACAAGAAAGCCCGTGGCGATGTATGCGGCCGACATGCCTGCGAGTCCGATGCACTGTTTCCGGTTTATCCGCGGAATTTCCGGAACCGCTGCCGTTGTGATCAGCGCGGTCACCAGCGTGTAGGCCCAGATCCACCTCGCGGTCGTGTACTGAAAATCTCCGGCGGAGTGTCCGATGAACGGCACACAGAGGAAAATGGTCATCAGGAGAAACTCGGCCTTGATGAGCAGATATTTCTTCCGGCAGGTGAAAAGCACGAATACACAGATCATCGTGAAGATGCCGAATCCGAAGCAGCTGCTGTGATCCGGAAGCCCCGCGCTCACCGTGAAGCCAAGGAAGCAGTTCCGGAAGAAGTCATGCGCCGCCGTTGAGGTCAGGAGGCCTCCCTGCAGATTGATCGTGGAAAGGCCTTCGCTGAAGCTGTTCCGCATATATGGAATCAGGCTGATTGCGGAAAGGGCAAGGGCAAGAAGTGTCTCCAGGATGAAGCGGAGATAGAGGCCGGCGATGAAGCGTCCTCTGCCCTTTTCCGGCATGATAATCCGGAATTCCGAGCTGACCGATGTCTGGGCCGGCCTGTCGGCGCTGTCTCTGGCTGCCGATCTCCTGGCCACGTACATGGCGTAGTGCTGCGCGCGGGTGTCTGATCCCTTCTTGACCGGATCGAGTCTTGAGATGATCCGGTTCTGCTCAATGTCCTTCCGTTTCTTCCGGTTTCGCAGTCCGATTATTTCTCCGGTCAGCCGGAGCGTATAGGACAGGACAATCAGGACCAGCATGATGCATGCGGTGGAGAAACGCTGCGCGAAGCTGAACGCAAGGATGATCACATAGAGCCTGGATTTTCTTTTTTCGTAGAGGTGATCCGCCCCGATCATCAGAAGCGGAAACAGAATCAGCGGATTGATCAGCGTGGATTGTCCGAATGCCGCGTAGGATACCGCGGAAAAAACATAGACAAGTGCTCCGCCGAGGACTGCCGCCGAAGAAGCTCCGCCCTCCCGGAACCGGTGAAAGGCGTACCGGCTGAACGCCGTGCCTGCGGTGTACAGTTTCAGAACGATCATGATCTCATAGCCGTATTCCGCAAACCGTGAGGGAAAGAATACAGAGATCCAGCAGAACGGATCCCAGAAGCAGAACGCGAAGGTCGTGGGGATATCCGCCCCATATCCGATGGAGGGATCCCAGAGCGGGATCTTCAGGCTTCCGTTCTCGATCAGGCCGCGCAGAATCGAGCGGGCCCACCGTCCGAGATAGAGAAAGCTCATATAGTACTGATTCAGGCCGTCGGGGATCCGCAGAAAGCTTTTGTGATGAAGAATCAGGTAAATACCGAAGCATGCCAGAAACAGCACAGCAAACAGTATTGTATAAATCAGGTCATATTTCTTTTTGTCAGTCATTTTTCTTCAATCCTTAGAGACAGATCCCTTTATGCGCCGACATTGGAAGGATAGCCCAGGCTGCTGAATGCGATTACCGCCGGCTGCTTCGAAAGCGCATTCCCCCTGCCGGGGACATTATAGATATAGAGCTGCTTCTGGCGGAACAGGAGGACGCTGTCATAATTGGTCAGATCCAGAGTCTGTCCGCCGACATTCATGCGGAACCCGCTGTTCACCGCGCTCTTCTGGCCGGTCTGCTCGGCGCCGGTGTGAACATAGGCGTCCCCGGGAACGCTCTCAAAGGTGTTGGTTCCGAAGCGGAGCTTTACGATACCGGCCTGTGTCGGATCGTCGGGATAGTACGCGCTGTACACGGCCGATGTCACATCCAGCATAGTCCAGCTTCCGTTGATCAGCACCTGGTTCCACTCATGGTCCATGGACGGACTGATGACGCTCTCGACCGGAATTCCGGCGATGCTGCACAGATCATAGGTGATTAGCGAGCACTCCCAGCAGATGCCGGTTTTCCGGATGATGGCGGACTCCAGGTCGTCTGTGGCGTCGTACTTCCAGTTGAGGTCATTGAAAAACTGCAGAATGCTTATGATTTTTGAAAAATCGTCCGGACACCGGCTGCTGTATTTTCTCTGGAAGGTTCCGTAAAAGTTCGGATAGGCACCGAGTACCGCTTTCGCCCAGGAAGCCTGGTCGAGGGTGCGGTCATAAGCCTTGCCCTGATATAGGACGGATTGCTCATCGTAATATCCGTCTACATACACGAGGAACTGATATTTTCTGCCGTTGTAGGTCGCTGTAATGCAGGAGGCTCCGGGCTTTAACGCGGTCACGGTCGCGGCATCTCCCGAGGACGACAGGCGGACGGAGCCACTGACGTATTTCCGCGCGCTCAACCCGTCAATCGGAATCTTATGATAGGAAAAGATATCATCGGACAGCTGGTTTTCTGCCCCGTCGTTCTCGGAAGTGGCGATTGCCCATTTCACAGCCTTCGCGTCACCTTCGGGAACACCGTTCAGATAGATGTTTGCCTGCGGGTTTGTGTCAAGGTTGAGACTGGTGTACTCACTGGATACCTTGATAACCGGTGTGTCGGACGCGCTCTGGTGTAATTCCCCGGCAGCGGTCTCCTTGTTGAGCATCCGGTAGATGAAGGTAACAATCTGAAGACGGGTGCAATTCTGGTTCGGACTGAAGGAATTGGAAGAGGTTCCCGCGGTGATTCCGTTCGATACCGCCCAGCTGACAGCGCCGGCATAGTACTCGGAGACCGGGACATCCCGGAAGACCTTGGACGCCTTTGATCCGGAATCCGGGGAACCGGCGCATCTCCACAGAAACGTGATGGCCTGCGCTCTGGTGCAGATCTTCTCCGGAGAGAAGGTCCGATAGCCCGTCCCGCTGGTGATGCCATAGCGCACCGCCCAGTTTACCGGATCATAATAGTACATGCCTGCAGGAACATCCCGGAAGTCCGCCGCAGCATTCGAGTTTTCCGTTGCGGAAAGTGCAGCTCCGTTTACCCTGTTCTTGTAGGTCCGGCAGAGGAAGGTCACGATCTGCGCTCTGGTGCAGCTTCCGGATGGGGAGAAGGTGTTCTTTCCGGTTCCCACGGTGATCCCGTTCTCGACCGCCCATTCTACAATTCCCGCTGACGCTCCGCTCACGTCCCGAAATCCGGAGGACGCATAAGCCGGGTGCGCCGTGAACAGAAGGCAGACCAGAACCGGCACCAGAAGCATGATCTTTCTGAAAGGTTTTAGTAATCCATTTTTCTTCATTGTTATCCCCTGCAGGATTGCGGGAGCGTAAAGCAAGGTGCAATCCATTGTTCTATAGTTTGAGGCACGATATATAGTATCTGTCGTATGGCGTTTTACACGATGATTATAACCGTCCATACAGGGAAATTACAATGTCTTTTTTGACATAGCGGCTGTATCCGGATTTCCCGTTCAGATTCCGCCTCATAATCGACCGCCCTCGTCTTCGTCCGGATTCTTCCCGCTAAGGGGCGGATTCCCGACTTTCACCGGTTAGAAACGTGCGTCACCGGGCGCACACGAGAACCGGTGGGCACACACGAGCACCGGCAGGCACACACGAGCACCGGCAGGCACACATAAAAGCAGCCTGCCGGATTTGAAGAGTGCCGGCAGGCGTGACATGATGATATCTGAATGACTGCACCCGTAGGAATGTGCTCCCGGCCTGATTGGCTCCAGCCGTAGGAATGTGCTCCCGGGCTGATTGCCTCCAGCCGGAGGATTGTGCTTCCGGGCTGATTGGCTCCACTCCGAAGATTCTGCTCCCGGAGTCATTTCGTACTGAAGTAATAACCGACGCCCCATTTGGTGCGGATCATCTGCGGATGCGAGGGATCGGTTTCGATCTTGTTCCTGAGCCGCCGGATATGCACGTCCAGCGTCTTCTCGTCTCCGCTGAATTCTGTTCCCCATATCTTGAAGATCAGGGCGTTTCGCGTGAAGATCTTGCCGGGCCGGGAGGCGAGCTCCTTCAAAAGCTGATATTCCTTTACGGTGAGGTCGATCTTCCTGTGGTCTACTGACGCCGTCCGGCTGTCCTTATCCAGGGTCAGTCTGCCGGCCACGATTATGCGGTCGGACTCGGGACGGTTCCCGGCATCCTTCCGGTAACGCTTCAGCACCTTGCGGATGCGGATCTTGAGTTCTCTTGTATTGTACGGCTTCGATACATAATCATCCGCGCCGTAATCGAATCCCATGATCTTGTCCATGGGTTTATTGCGCTCGGAAAGGATGATCACCGGTACATCGGAAAATTCACGGATGCGTTCACACAGCTCAAAGTCAGCCATGCCCTTCAGAACCGCATCGGTAATTACAAGATCATACCAGTTTTTCTGCGCCAGTTCCAGCGCCTCCGCGCCGCTTGCGGCTACGGTCACCTGGTAGCCGTCCTGTTCCAGCGAACTTTTCAGACGGTTGATCAACAGACTGTTGTCATCAGCAGCCAGAATTTTCTGTGTCATTATTTACTTCTCTCCCCTTTTACAGCCGGATGAGATCATCCGGCTCTTTCATTTACGCGAACAGTGAGCCGCAGCCGAATGCGAAGTATTCGTGTGCGGCGAGCGTCGCGATAGCGAGATAAAACTCGCGCAGCGTGTTTTATCTCGTTATTACTCCCGTCTGATTATTTTAACTGTATCCTCGGGGAAGAAAGTAAATAATTCTTTACAAATATGTTACTGTTTATGTTAACCTGTCTGAAACTGGATCATAGCTGAACAGTTCACTGTGCTCCCTTGTGTCGAAAGACCTGCACAACGGTTTTCAGAAGGATTTTCAGGTCAAGAGACAGACTCCAGTTGTCGATATACTCGCAGTCGAGCCTTACGACTTCTTCGAAATCCCTGATCTCTGACCGGCCGCTGACCTGCCACATGCCTGTGATTCCCGGTTTCATGCTGAGACGGCGTTTGTGATAGCTGTCGTACTGGTGGAATTCATCGGGTGTCGGCGGCCTTGTTCCGACCAGAGACATATCGCCCTTCAGAACGTTCACAAACTGAGGAAATTCATCGATGCTGTATTTTCGGATAAAGTGCCCCACGCGGGTGATGCGGGGATCATCCCTGATCTTGAACATCTTCCCGCCTTCCATCTCGTTCTGTTCCAGAAGCTCCTGCTTTCTTTCCTCAGCGTCCTGATACATCGAACGAAATTTATACATGCGGAAGGTGCGTCCGTTTTTGCCGATCCGCTCCTGCGCGAAGATCACAGGACCGCTGGATTCCAGCTTTATCGCGGTTCCGAAGATGAGATAGAAAATGCCGGCGAAGACACAGCCGATCAGGGAACCGAGAATGTCGAAGAACCGCTTCAGAAATACATAGCGCAGCCGCATCTGCGGCTCCTCCAGAATGAAGAAGGGAACGCTTCCGATATAGGTCAGCCGTTTATCCAGCCGGGGTGTGTAGCGATGCTCGGTGATGCTGATTTTCTCCATGGCATGTTCTACCTGCGGGATATTCATCTGCACATCGATGCCCATCTGGACGCATTCCGAGATGGCAGGCATGGAAGCATCCAGCTGCCCGGAATCTCCGATGACGAACAGCTCGTCGATGGCATTTACACGGATCCATGAAGTCAGATCTCCGGAACTGCCGACGACCGGGACGTGATCAATTTCTCTCGGCCGCGGCTCTCCGGATTTTCCCTCGTCAAATAAAATCAGGCCCACCAGCTTCACGGACCAGTCCTTCTTCAGAAGTGCCGTGATCTCCGGCGCCCTCTCGCAGGAGGTCATAATTGCGGCGAATGTGGCGCTTTTGGTCTTGTAAAATGCCTGTCTGAGCGATTTCTGCGAGAAGTAAAGAGAAAAGGTCAGAAGCACAAAGTAAAAGGCAATGGTGAAGATGAACAGATACCTGGATTGTGTCACCGCGTTTTTCTCGATCAGGAGCATGACTGCCCATGCGCCCGCGAGCACGACTGAGGAGCGGAAGCTTTTGCGCAGGCAGAAAAGAAAGGTGGGTTTCCGGATCGAATATTGTTCATCGTGAAGGGTGACGAGCATCATGAAAAAGCCTGCGATCAGATACGGCAGAACGATCTCCGTGAACAGATTCTGCGCCAGAAATGCGCGGACAAACTTTCCCCATAGATAAAGGATGGCAAAGGAACAGATGCCGCTGATCATCAGGGACAGAAAATGAATGGTGACCGAAATTAAAAATTCAAGCTTGCGACGTCTCATACTATTCTACCAATTCCATAATTATATCAATTACTGTATAAGCTCTTCGAAAACGCAGACAGGATCGTCACGCGCGAAGCGCGCGTAAGAGACTGTATGCGATTTCGAAGGCAACAGGTTCTTGCGGCGAAAAGGTTCCGCAAAACCGATTGCGTCAGAATCACGTACATCTTAACACCCGCATTTTGCCGCGTCAATTTTTTCACGATTGGCGTATATAAAGTCCGCATAGTCGTATTACACATATATGTATTTTGCACAGATTTATTTTGTCATATACCATTGAAGTTGTTGAAGATGTTGATATAATTAAAGCATTAGAAAACAAATACGTTTCACTACTCTTGAAAAGACATGTTGCAAACAATATGACGAACGGAGAATTCCATTGAAGAAATTTATCCATGTGCGAGAGCGTATTTCTCTGAACTGCAAAAAGTGGACCTGCAAAGTCCGGAAGACCATGTTTTCTCCTGTACTGGAGAATAACACGGCAATCCTCAATTATAAAAACTGTGTATCGACGAGATTCCTGCTTGTATTTCTGCTGCTTCTGTTTCTGATGGATCTGATCTGCCAGGTACTGTTTTTTCGCTTTGCCGAATTTGGGTACTGCATCTATATGTTGATGGGCATTGGATTTATGGCACTGATCTATTACGCGTTTGTCCGTGAATCCGGGAATGCGTTTCCCCAGAAACCAGCAAGTGAGGATGAATCAGCTGCTGAAAACAGTGCCACTCGTCAGACGCATCTGCCGACGATCATACTTTATATCTATGAAATACTGATTCTGTTATTTACTGCATTCCTTCATACCGCATTAAATCCGGGTGATATTCCGATCATCTTCCTGGTTCTGCTGATCATCCTCCCGATGCTGATCTTTGATCAGATCTGGCGGGTATATCTGATGATTCTCTTCGTATCCACAGTATACCTGATTCCTGCGCGTTTTATACTATCCGCCGGAACTTATGGCCCGATTCTGATCTATGTCCTGATGGACGATGTCATTTCACTGACCTGGAGCGGCATCATGATTAACGCTAGAACCGTTTCTCTTCAGACAAACGGAATTACAGAGACGTACGCCTCGCATGACGGCCTGACCGGAATCCTGAACCGCCGCGGCGGCGACGCTCTGATCACTAGCTGTATCAAAAACGGTGTGCCGGGAGCGTTTATCATCTTTGATATCGACAATTTCAAGCACATCAACGATACCTACGGGCATCAGAGGGGCGATGAAATCCTGAAGGCCGTTGCCTCCTGCCTTTCGGATTCCTTCCGGAAGGAAGACATTGTAACCCGTATGGGCGGCGATGAATTTCTGGTGTATGCGATCCGGATGGTTGACCGGAAGTTTGTGGAGAGCAAGCTCGCGGATGTGGAAAATAATCTGCACACAATTGTGATTGACGCACAGGACGGAGATCATGTAACTGCCAGCATCGGCTGTGCCATCAATGATGGAACCTATATCGACTACTCTGCGCTGTTCCGGACGGCGGACCACATGCTCTACACGGTCAAGCAGACCGGGAAGGATTCCTTTGCCGTAAAAGACGCGTCGTTTCGGAATCAGCCATGATGTTTGGTTTCCGAATTATTCTGTCTTTGTATATATGCTTTAGCATTGTATCTTTTCAGTATTATATAAGCATAGTATTATATCGTTTTAGTATTATATAACCTTAGTATTGTATGTTCTTGGCATTGTATGGTTTTAGAATTGCATGGTTTTAGTATTGTATTGCTTTCGTATGATTTTGTTTTTGTAGTATAACTTCAATTTATCATATCTGATAATTACCGTTAATTATGCTTCATTCATACGATTCACAAACTATTTTCTGCTCTTGCATTCACGAATCTGCCAATTTATAATAAAAACACACGTTGAATCGTCGATACGAAGCCTATACGGAAAATACCATTCTGTAACCGGAAGCATATGCTGCAGATTGGCACGCACACATCAAACCATAGCGCATGCTGCAAACAGATTGGCGTTCTTCAAATGGCAGCGTGCACTGTAAACAGCAGCACACTTCCGATATTAGACTGCGTATCACCAGGATAAGGATATGGAGGCACTAATGAATGACAAACAATTAATTGAAGACCGGCAGTCCGTGCGTGAGTTTAAGAAAAGAACCATTCCGGATGAGGACCTGAATGAGATCCGAAATTTCTTTACAGAGACCAGAAAACTGGTCCCGGATATCCGGACAGAACTGAAGATTTACAATGACAGTGATATGAAGAACCGCCTGGAGGGTGTAGCCGGATACCGCGGGCTTGCATTCGGCGCTCCGGTCTACCTCGTCGTATTTTCCGAAGAGAAGGACAATGATCTCCTGAATGCCGGATATATCGGCGAGCAGCTATGCCTGAAGCTCACCGATATGGAGATTGATCATTGCTGGCTTACCGTACATGATATCAAAGCCACAAAGCGGGCGCTTCTGGCGGACACCGAGATGAACCCGGCCGTGATTCTTGCTGCCGGATATGGAAAGGCTGTTTCCGCGAAACCGCGTCTGGATATTGAGACGCCTTCGAATCTTAAGTACAACAAGCGGGCAGAGCATGTTGCGCCAAAGATCGCACAGGATGATATGGTATACTCCGGTACATGGGGAACGCCGATGGACTGGAGTGAGAATGCGGTAGATCCGCTTCTGGATGAGGCTCTGTATGCGGCAAGTCTCGCTCCTAGTTTTCTGAACCGGCAGCCGTACCGCTATATCGTGCATGGAAGCTATGTTGTTCTCTGCGTAAAGCAGGAGGAAATCACAACCGCTGCAGACACCGCCCTTGACATTGGCGCGACCATGTACAACTTTGATACCATATACGCACATCGGAATACCGGAAGGAATAAGTGGATCATCGGAACACCCGACGACGCGGAGAGCCTGCACGTGCCGGCGGATTACACGATTGTTGCCTACTATCCGATTGTCTGATATCGGACTGTGATCGTTTTAGCTGCGCCAGAACGTGAATTCTTTCACCGGTTATAAATATGCGCCGCTGGGCGCACCAAGAAAGACCGTGGCACCGGATGAATATTTCCGGTGCCGCGGTCTATTTCTTTTACTCTTTTTTATCTGATTGTTGCCAGTTCTGCTTATGGTGTATGATCGTTGCCGGCTCTGCTTCTTGTAGTATATGATCATTTACGGCTGTGCTTCTGGATATGGTCGTTACCGGCTCTGCTTCTGGTATAGGATCATTATTGGCTCTGTTTCTGGATCAGGTCCACTCCGCGGTCGCCCGCGCAGCTACTCTCATTACTCTTCCCAATTTCCGTTCCGCCGGAAGAATTCTCCAGTACGGCCTGCTGCAGAGCATCCAGAAGAAAGACCCCGTGACGCTCTACCAGATCACTTTTCGGAATCAGTTCGACATCCAGATCCACGGACCCGTTTATTCCGGGAACCGTACCGGAGTCGGTATACTGCCAGAAGCGGTACATATACGGTGTCTGCGGCGTTGTCATGTAGTCGGCGTACCAGACATCATAATTGCCGATCTTCGTCATATCATAGTGCGTTGCCTCCCAGAAGATATTGGAATACACGATCGGATTGTAACCCGCTGCCTTTACTCTCTCACAGAACGCAGATGTATCTGCCGTGTACTGTTCGGCAGACAGATCGTCATGCCGGGAGGTTCCGCTGCCGATCGTTTCGACATCAAGGACAATGCCGAGATCCAGCGGCTCACCGTTCAATTTTTCTATGATATAGTCCGCCTCTTCTTCGGCTTCCTGTTCGCTGACCGCTCCCGAGAAAAAATACACACCGGCGTCTAGTCCGGCTGCTCTTGCCTCCTTCAGGTTTTCTGCCCAGCGTTCATCTTCGTAAATCGATCCGCTTTCGTATCCTCTGGTTCCGACCCGGATAAAGACAAAATCAAATCCGGCTGCCTTTACCTGCGCCCAGTCGATGTCGCCCTGATACTGTGAGATATCGATACCGAGGCGTGACGTATACGTATCATCCGAATAGGTCATCCGCTGATCCTGACAGGAAAATCCGGACATCTGATATGGAGATTGTACACAAGTGAGATTGCGGTACATGGAATACGTATGTCCGTAAACATCCTGAAAATAATACAGCTCCTCGCCGGTGGTATCCGCGTCCGCGGACACGGAAGAATTGGATGAAACCGAAGCGGACGAATCCCGGGAATGAGCAGAACCGGATGAGACGGAATCGGATGAATCCCGGGAATGAGCAGAACCGGATGCGTTCGAGGAATCCGAGGAAACGGATGAAGACGAAGAATCTGAAGAAACCGAACGGGTCACTCCGGAAAGATCGAGCGGAAGACGGGAAGCATTTGTGTCGGCTTCCTTCTCACCGTTTACGCTGCCGCCGTGCGCTGTTCCCGCCTCATTTTCCGACCCGGCTGCATTCGCCTGTGATGCGTCCGCAGCAGCCGGACTGGTGCGGGAGGCAGTGCACTGCCCGACCAGTGTAGTCCCAAGTGTAGTTCCAGAATTATTTCCCGATGAAGCCTGAGATGCAGCTCCGGATGTACTCTGAGATTCAGTCCCTGATGTTGTCCCAGATGCAAGCTGGGATGAAGTCCCTGATGCAGTCCCAGATGCATTCACGGGTGTATTTCCTGCTGCGCTTACCGGAAGGGGACCACCTGCAATCATTCCGATGAACAGAACCGCGGTCACAATATTATGGATAATCTTCCTGCGCTTTTTCCCGCAGAGGCGCGATGCACTCCGGTTCGTTACATTTTGTGATAAACAGCGGTCCATGCAGCACCTGTCATTTTCTTTGTCTCAAGGTATCTGCAGTTGCTGATACCGGTGATGTCAGCCATCTTCTGATCCACTTCATTGTCCATGAAGATATAGCGATCGCTTCCCAGATATACAGCTGCTCCGGATTCCGGATTCCAGACAATATCTCCGACGGACAGTGACGCTTTCTTGGCTGCGATCTGAGCCTCTATGTTCTGATAGCTGTGCGTACACAGAACATGATCCATGGTGTCCTTTGTGAAGGCGGTATCCACATCCTTCAGCTCTCCGATGCTCTTAAGCGTCTGGAACAGGAAGGTGTAGCTGTCTTCATCGGTCTTCTTGATCTGACGGATGTTGTCGCTGTACATGTACTGCTTATTGGAAAGCTGATCCACCATCTTCTGCGCAAGCGCCGGAAGGCTGGCGTCCTTTGTCTTCAGCCGATATACCTTACGCTGTTTTGAGGTATCCAGCTCGCCGCTTCCCACCTCATCTGTCTGGTCTCCTGCTTTATTGCCCGAAGCCTTGTCCGCGTCCGTCTCCTTCGCCTGCCATACGAGATCAGCGGTCCGGTAAACCGCTGCCCCGGAATTGTCTGTATACAGGATGATGTCGCCGGCTTCCAGCTTTTCCGGATCCGTCTCTGCGTCAGATGCCTCCGCAAAGCCATGTTCCGTCAGCTCGGAGACGATGCTGTTCTGATCAAAAGGATTACGGTCACTCTCCGCCAGGAGATAACCGTTGTCATACAGCGCATAGAAAATCAGGGAATACGCATCCACGTCTGGATTGTTGCGTCGGCTTACGGTGCTGTATCCGTGAGATTGATCTGCAGTATAGGCTGCGAGCCAGTCCATGTATGCCTTGACATCCTTGTTCTGCTCCAGAATGTAGCTCTGATATCTCGGCCAGAAGACCTGCAGCGCATATGCGGTCCGCTCCGCGGCACGTGTCTCCGTGTATGCCGGACGCTCATAGTATGTGCAGAAAAACGCAGCGGCAGCGCCCGCGCCCTCAGCTGTGTTCGGAAGTCCCTTCAGGTACGCATAGACAGCGGGATAATTGGTTTCAAGGTCATATTTGAGATAATACATCTGGCCGTCAATGGTTGTGTAATCTCTTCCGTTGGCGCCGCACCAGTTCGCAAGACTTGTAAAATTCCCGCCGGTCCACTGGGCGAGTCCGTAAGCAATGCCGTTTCCGCCAACTGCCTTATACTGGAACATGGTCTCCTGATAAAAATTCGCGAGGAGTCCGGACGCTGCGGCATTGTTGAGACCGAGAACCTCTGTCAGATACGCGAAAGTCTCCTTCTCAGCAGCAGTCTGATCTACCGTACCCGCAACTCCCGCGGGAACGACCGGCTGTATGGACTGTTCATTCTGTGCTGCCCTTTCTGCTTCCTGCTCAGCCTGAGATCTCGTGGCATCACTGACTTCCGTAGACTTCTTGTCGGAAGCGTCACTCTGATCTTTACCTGCGGCGTCCGCGTTTCCAGATGCAGCCTCCTTTGTGCTGTCCGTGCCACCGGACGGATTCGTATTCGTATTGGAACCATTCTCCCCGGAAGTATTTGTGGCGGAATCATTCGAAGCGGCGGTGCCGGATCCGGCAGACGAAGAAGAAGTCGCGTTATCCCCGGACGCAGCGTTTTCCGGCGTTTCAACGGAGCCGGATGAGGTGTTTCCTGCGGAAGATGAGGAAACGGCTGCGCTGCTGTCCTGTGAGGAGGAAACCGATCCGGAAGTGGACGCGGAAGCAGAATCTGCACCTGAGGATGCAGAAACCACTCCGGAAGCAGATGATACAGAGGTGACGTTTGAATTTTCTTCAGCATAGGCAGGCACTGTCTGAGATGCGATCATGCCCGCGGCTGTCAGAGCCAGTATAATTTTCTTATAGTGCATTTTTGTATAATCTCCTTTAAGCTCCTATTATAATACTATTCGTTCCGGTTCCACAACCGGACAATTCGATTTTTACCATACGTAAGCTGCTTTTTACGTTCGATCAATTGATTTTTTACATTCGACGGGCTGGTTTTCGTACATGACGAGCTCTGATATGCATTTGATCCGGTGATGAGCTGAATCGGTAAACTTCCATTCTTCCATTTATGAGAAAATCAGCTGATAGATCTGTCCCCATTCGGCTGCCGCCTCTTCGCTGCCCTCGTCTTCCGATCTGTCGATGAACATCGGAACATTCATCTGCAGAGAGCTGTTGACATTCTTGTCAAACGCTTCCTTCTGGTCTTCGGAGAGGATCTTTCCGTCCTCGATGATCAGGTCTGTGCCGCCTTTCAGAAGCGCCTTGAGATCCCAGTCATCATACGAGCCTGCGTCCGTTTTGTCAAATGCGGATGTCAGGTTTTCCTTCTGAAGCAGCTTTTCTGCGCCTTCTGACGCGAGAAAAACGTTTGTCGCAGGTTTACGGATGACTACCGCTTCCTTCTCGATTCCTGCAATAAGTTCCGCATCCTCGGGAGCTATAAGATACTTGACAACCGGATTCTCATACAGGTCCGACCCGGAGGACGAATCCCGCAGAATGACTTCCACAAGATCGACGCCTTGATTATACCGGAAAATACGGAACAGGGAGGCATGCTGCGGCGAAATCTCGGACTGATATTCAAGTCCCGGAATCTGCGGTGCCGTATCATCAAGGGAATTGTACTGTGCAGATAGTCCGCTGCTCTCACTGCTGAAATCAGCGCTTCCGGCGTCCTTCACTCCGAAATACATGGTATAAGTGATCTCATGCGGTGTGGACATTGCGGTCGTGCAGCCAATCACGGTATTGTTCTGATTCAGCGAAACCGGTATGCGGAATGCACCGCTTCCGCTGCTGCCATTGATCTTCAGTCCTTCTGCCCGTACATAGATGTAATGGGTGCTGCTGAACTTGATGTCCGCGTAGCTTCGGCCATTTTTCACTGTGATGCCGGTACAGCTGATCTCTACGCGTCCTGAGCCGCCGCTCCAGCTGAATGGATCCGGCGTATAATCACCGTCTGCCAGGTCTGTCTGGTTGTCAAATCCATTTTCTTCCGCGGCCTGTTCCACAGAGGAACTTTCAACCGAGATGCTGCTCACAGCGCCGCTGTCTGTGACGACATCTTCTATGGCGGATAATGAACCGGATCCAGACTGCGCAGCGGACGATGCTGCAGATTCAGACTTCGTAACGGTTGATGCGGTCTCCTGCGGCTCTAAAGATCCCGATGAGATCTTCCCGCCTGCGGCAGCGTGATTACCGCATGCCGCCAGCATGCTGGCGGATACTGCAAGACTGAAAATGATTGAGAGATACTTTGTTCGATTCCTGATCATGTAATTATGCCCCTTTCTTGCATTGAGCTTTATTATGACTGAGTGCTTTCGTTCATTTTAATAATCTTGTCTCAGTGCACTCATTATTCTCTTTCTTCTTATCGCTTCGACTTTCTTCTTATTCGTTTTTCTCTTTTCTCATTTTTCTTCTTTCTCGTTTTCTTCCATTTCGTTTTTCTCTTTTCTCGTTATCTTCCATTTCATTTTCTTTCATCGGTTCTTTCCCGATCCCAGAAGGATTTCTGCTTAACGCGGAATTTTTCCTCTCTGAAGGGAGTAATGCCCTCTCGACAATATGATCGCCGGCTGCATTCGCGGCGGCTGGGCTGTCCTTCTTCGTGCTCTTGTCTCCTGGAAGTGCGTTGTCCATCATCTGCGTCTCGTTCGCATAGGGAACCTGCATCTGATAACCGTCGATCAGACTTCCGATCGAGGCATTCAGAACACGGTCGATCTGATTCTGTGTGACGTTCTGAGCCTGATATTTCGTCGCCCCGGATTCAAAATTGATCAACAGATGATCTCCTGCGGAGTCAAGATCCTCGCTCATATTCGGGATACGCAGGCTTCGGACAAGGACCGGATTGCGGAACCAGCCGAGATACTTGTTGTAATGAATCCGGTAAATTCTGAGATAGGATGTGTTGTTGCGGCCGTAGGAGGATGACGTGATCACATACAGACGTCCTTTATGCTTCACAATCTGCGCTCCCTGGGTAAAATAGCTGAGGTAGAGCTTGTATGTCACGACCTTCCCGGTCTTCAGGCTGTAGACCGTCGCGTAGCTTCTCGGATAGAAACTGTTGGCATTGAAGCTCCCGACAAAGAGTGTGTTTTTATATATGAAGATAAATGACGGAATGGTATCACAGGACAAATACTTGACCAGAGGTACATAGACAGAATCTCTGTTCTGGTTGACATACTTCCGGAGATCACGCATGGAGATCTGCCATATGCGGTAGACACCGGTCGGGTTTTCCGGCTGATCCGATTTGTTCGTCCTGGGAACCCGCTCATCCTTGAGACTGGAGTCCGCGATATAGACACGGTTTGTTCTTGTACTGTAGGCGAGCGCGCCGACATGACAGCGGGTGCTCAGCGCAAGGGTCGTGAGGTATTTTCCGGTGTCCCGGTCCAGCACATAGATTACGGAGCTTGTCCATACCTTATCTGAAGAACTGTATGCGGAAATCAGGATATAGTTACCCGCTATGCAGATTCCCTGCGGCACCATGTAGGGAGTAGCCATTCCGGAGACGTTCGTCTGTCTGAGGCCGGGAATCACATAGGAATCGTTCTGATACAGGGATCTGCTGAAGAAGCGGAACTGAGACCAGCTGTTCGTGCTGTTGATCAGATTGTAATAATTGTCGTCGAAGGTACTTCCCGTGTACGTCATGACGTTCGGATCGGATTCCGGGTCGTCCGGATTGACCAGCGAAAGCGAGCTCTGATAGAATTTCCAGAGATCATCGGTCTCTGTTTCCTTCCATCTGACCTGCCCGCTGTAGGTTCCGATCGTATAGGATTTATGAAACATACATAGAAATGAGGTTCCGATCAGTGCGGAGAGAAAAAAGAAAAGAGTGATCCGTGCCGTGAACCGGAGCGTTTTCGCAGTATATCTGCATCCCCCGGGCGATTGATGCTCTGAGAATCCCGGGAATACAACATCTTCAGTTCTTCGTTCTTCCCTGTTCTGCACGGTTTCCAGTTACCTTTCTGATGTCCTTTTCCTATTATACAAAAAAAACGGATGACTGAACACCCGTTTTTTCTGATTCTTTGTGTGAACATCAATTTCTGATTTCTTATTCGATAGTCTGCTTTCCAGGCTTACAGCTTTGTCCTCGCTTTTTCTTTTTCGTATTTTTTTACTGCTATGCCTTCGCATTTTTCATTTTTCACTGTTGTGCCTTCGCCTTTTTCTTTGCGAGAGAGAGCCGCTCCCTCTCCTCTTCCTCCTCCTGCAGCTGCTTCCGGGTCTTATTCTTCTGAATAAAATAAGCAAGCTCGGAGTTCTTGATGGCAAGATTAGCCCGATAGGTGTCCAGCTCGTTCTTCAGATGCAGCCGGTTGTTGTAGCTTTCCATGACTCCGGTATCGTCCAGCATGTGATTCGAAGTCAGAAAAGCAAGACTCATAACCTTGCTTCCTGCCGGGAACGCAACGGTCACCTTGTCGTCGTTTTGACTGGTAATCTTTCCTTCCCCGAACTTTCTGTGAGAGACAGATGCTCCGATTATATCCGCGCTGCCTGCATTTCCGATTTGCTCCTGCAGCATCCGGATATGATCCTCAATGTAGGAAATCTCATTTTCGATTTCCTGCTTCTTCTCTTCCTTCTCCTGCTTTGTGCGGGATGCCTTGGTGCGGTGAACGAAGGGGTGATCCATATAGTAATCATAGGTGTCGGCGGTGTACATGATATCAAATGCAAGAATGTGGCATTCAGGGTCAATTTTCTCAAGCCCCGGCATATTGTACTCCTCTGCCTGACTCACCAGCTCTTTTTGAACAATTTCGAGAAGCTCCGGACGGGTGCGGATCACTTCGGCAAGCTCACGGCACATCCGATAGTAGGCATCCAGACGAAAGGCCTTCCCGCTGCTGAAGTTCTCGGAAAATTCGACAGAATCGGCAAAATTCGATGCTGTCGTCGGTTTGTAGATGAAGTCCTTCTGCGGGAAGATCAGTCCGAGGTAAGAAAGCGCGGAACGTGAATTCTGAAGATAACCTTTACCGTTTGACCGGCTTTCCAGGAGACTGTTAATCTTGTGGATAAAGGTAAAGGTGTGTTCTCCTCGTGCTTTATCATCCTCTCCCGTCTCCTCCGTGAGGATCCGGAAGGCCTCACGGACTGCCTCCTGATGATTGCTGCGCTCATCACAGAGCATCATGATGCCGTTGTTCGGCCACCAGAAGCTGCTGGAGATGAGGTTGCCACTGTCCTTGAAACAGGACTGGAACATCCCGGCAAAATCCGCATTCTCCAGATTCCAGTATTTTCTGCACTTCCACGCAGAGCGCCACTTGAAGAGTTCGTCATGTTCTTTCCCGGCTGTTTTGTCAAACTTGTCAATATAGAAATTGATGATTTCATTTGTTTTGTCAATGTTCATATGAACTTCCTCTCATTTAAAGACATAGCCCAAGTAGCCCTTGCACATTTCACATATTTATAATTTTAGCACACTTCATTCGGAAAGATAAATAAAAATCCGAAGTTTCGACAGATATTTTGATCATTAATACTGAAAACAGCCTTGTCCAAAAACCGCGCAGCATAAACCACATCCTCTTCCTGTCATGTCCTCTGAAATTATTTCAATAGTACATCAGCACCTGTTCTCATTAATCTTTCAGGCGGCATGTCTGATCAGGTTCATTGCGATTTCAAGCTCATTCAAACATATATATTTAGATATCAGGCTGTTTTCGTAAAAGTTTTCGGAATTATTTTGATAGAATTGCTTGCAATGAAGCCCGGCTGTTGTTATAATCACACCAAATCAAGGCAAAGTTTTTCACCTTGGTTCAGGATGATTACCTCATCTTGATCATCTCCCCCATTTAAGGAGCCTCTGTCTGAGATCAACAGGCAGCGGCTCTTTTTTGTATATTCTCGTGTATGCATTCAATTAATCTATATACATTCTATATTTCATTTTATTTTCAGATTAATACTTGACAAATAGGCATTACGTCTGTATTATATAGTTAACAGCAAAAAGAAACAAAAGAAACGGAGGAGCAGTCCATTGCACATCTGATCAAGACCTAAGTAACCATCCGATAAATAAAAGAAAAGGAGGTTAAAGCATAATGATAAAGAAAGTAGAGACGATAAGGGCAGTTCATTAAAAGAGGATGTTGATGACGAGAAAATCAACATCCTCTTTTTATTTACGCGAACAGTGAGCCGCAGCCGAATGCGAAGTATTCGTGTGCGGCGAGCGTCGCGATAGCGAGATAAAACTCGCGCAGCGTGTTTTATCTCGTTACTGTCTTTTTCTGCTTGTTTCTGTTTTGCACTCTTTTGTCCTGCAAGGTTGTTTTTTTCTTCTGATGAACTATAATACATAACTATGTGCGGCTTTTTCGTATTCGGCTGCATCAGATCAGGCGTTTTCTTGATCGCTTAATAATCATATCGACCTGTTAATAAAGGAAGGATTTTATTTGGAACAGCCTGTAACGTATCACAAGAAAAGAAAACACATTCAGATGTCTGAATCAAATGCGGTGATGATTGTGCTCACTGCCTCAGGAGGGCTGCAGGACGCTTACTCCTATTTCGTGCGAGGCAGGGTTTTCGCGAATGCGCAGACCGGAAATCTGGTTCTCATGGCACAGCATTTTTTCACAGGAGACGTGACCGGAGCTCTGCACTATCTGATCCCGCTGACTGCATTTGCACTCGGCGTTCTTGTTGCCGAGCAGATCCGCGCAAGAATCCGGTCAGACGGGATGATTCACTGGAGACAGGTTATCGTCCTTATCCAGATCCTGATGCTCCTCGTGGTTGGTTTTCTGCCGATCAATGATATCGTCAACGTCTTTGCCAATGCCCTGACTTCTATGGCCTGCGCAATGCAGGTTCAGGCATTTCGGAAGGTTAACGGTTACGCATACGCCAGCACAATGTGCATTGGAAATCTTCGAAGCGGGATGGACGCACTGAGTGCCTACCTTCGTACAAAGGATAGAAAGCATCTCAGAAGATGCAGGCAGTATTTTCTGGTTATCCTTGTCTTTGTTCTGGGAGCAGGTGTCGGAGGTTTTCTTGCCTCCCGTGTCGGAGCCGGAACTGCACCGACAGGCAGACAGATCATATGGATCTCCTGTGCACTGCTCGCGGTGAGCTTTGTTCTGATGCTCGTCCGTGAGGAAGAAAAAATAGAAAAAGTCACTGATCAGGATGAACTCCGGGCAATCAGCGACTTAAAGGAAAAATTCAAAAAAAATTTGTGAGATGAATATTGAATAAGTTGAACGCTGCTGTACACCGGATGAATCCGGCTTACGGCGGTGTTTTTTTCGTGGTGTCTTTATCAATCTTACGGCGGTGTATTTTTCGTAGTGCCTTTATCTATGAAGTCGGGCCTCTTGGAATGCTGGGACAGTCTGCTGCAGCAACTCCATCCTGATAAAAAATAAAAACGCCGCCACATGCGAAATGTGTGGTTCGGTCTGGGCTAAAGCCTATAACAAAAAAGCCTGCCGAAGCAGACTTTCATAAGATCAACACATACCTTCAAAACTGAACACACAAACTCTTCCCGGGAATCCGTCTCCGGATGCCCTTCTTCCGTTCCAACTTATGCTTCAGGTCAAACCCTCGACCGATTAGTAACAGTCAGCTCCATGCCTTACGGCACTTCCACCTCTGCCCTATCAACCTTATCGTCTTT
>NZ_JBQHWP010000011.1:0-123059 GCF_052063915.1 Bilifractor sp. HCP3S3_D3 | reverse complement strand
AACGGTTATCCCGTTGCCGTCTTTACTTGTCTCCTTAACCAGATAGTAATATTCACCGGCCTTGTTATAGCTGATACGGTCGAATGTGATCGTGCTGCCCTTGCTGCTGCCATTTGCAACTACTTCACCAGTCTTATCATATGATTCATTTGATGCATACACCGCATATGTGAACTGATCATTGTCCGTAAGCGTGCGGCCTGTCATCGCCTTCGTTCCCGTAAGGTCAATCCCGCCCGTTGCGCTGTACGCATTTGTAAAGCTGATCGGCTCACTGTCATCTGCCACTTTGGCATTAAGAGAACCATTGCTGCCATCTTTAACACTGACATGGACTTTCTTTACGTTCTTGTCAACGGTTATCCCGTTGCCGTCTTTACTTGTCTCCTTAACCAGATAGTAATATTCACCGGCCTTGTTATAGCTGATACGGTCGAATGTGATCGTGCTGCCCTTGCTGCTGCCATTTGCAACTACTTCACCAGTCTTATCATATGATTCATTTGATGCATACACCGCATATGTGAACTGATCATTGTCCGTAAGCGTGCGGCCTGTCATCGCCTTCGTTCCCGTAAGGTCAATCCCGCCCTCTGCACTAGACGTATTTGTAATTTCGACTTTTCTTGTTGTCTGTGTTGTCAGCGAATCTTTATGAATCTCTGCGGCTGTTCCACTTGATCTGTCACAAGAATCAACAATAACTTCGCCTCTTAAACCACCATCATTATAATAATGAGCTGAAGGTGCAATTAATGTACCTGCTGTAACATTTTGTACTGATACAGTACCTGTATATGGATGATAATTCCCCTCAGAATCTTTTTGAACAACATTATAAATAATATGTCTGCCCAATTCCTCGTTATTATTGTCAGCATTGTTATTATCAATATTGATTTGTGAGAGGTTATATCGTTCTGGATATTCTGATGCATCAATATTAATCAGCAGGTAACCGTCTTCCCTGATTGTATTCAGAATGCCTTTACCATTCTGAACTTCAGTCAATACTTTATTTAAATCATTATCAAGAGTACCAGTATCCCACTTTGTCTCATGCCTTGCCCTAATATTAATAACACTAAGTGACCCTTGTCCTTCAGTTGCTCCCATATGTGCGTTGGCTAATTCTTCCGAAACACCTTTAAGATAATCCAGATTATCAGCAACAGTTGATTTAATACCGCTCTGTTGTTTTATTTTTATAGCATCCGCGTCTATATTGTAATAATCCTGAAGAGTAACAGTTCCATCTGAAGTGAAAATATAATTATTTCCGTCAAAATGGCCGTTCGTAAAATTCTCAATATATGTTGTGGCGTTAATATCTCCCTGAAAATAGTTCTGTGATAAAGTGCCTCCTATTGATTGCTTAACTGAACCAATATAAGAATCCGAATTACTCTCAGATTTAATACTGGTGATAACATTGTTGCCATAAGTCACAACATAATCATCATTTTTTCCATTATTTGCTACTGGATTTCCTTTACTGTCCAGTTCATAGATAGTAACATCTTCGGACTCCAGCTTGCGAACAGTGGCACTGGTATTCTCGAGTACTTTAACTCCAGAAATCTCACCTGCCTTAATTGTGATTGAGAACTTTTCTATCTGATTGTTATTGCTGCCATAAGATGCAAAATTAAACGTCTGATCTTTATTAGATTTCTGACTCAGTTTCTTCGTAACCTGTACATTTGTTACAGCATTTCTCTGCACTACATCTTTATCCTGATTGAGTTTCTGATTGCCTGTAATGTCAAGCGCCCCTACCTTGATATTGCCTTCAAGATGTTGTGCTGATGTCAATGAATTTGCATAGATCGCATAATTCGTCGTATTATCTTTGGCATTGATTTTATTCAGAATATCTTCATACGAGAACGTTGTTCCTTCATTCTCCCCATAATTCCAGCAATATGCATTACTCGGCTGATCTGTTTTAAAAGAAAATACCGAAAAGGAATCTGCCTTGAACTCGGCATTTTGGCTGTCTATCGACACATCCGCATTTTTTACATTCTCTACCTTCACATCATCTGCACTGATATTGGTAGCATCTGCTGTTGTGTCGTTGCTCTCCTTCACCGCATCGGTCAGTGGAAGGTGTTTGATCTCGACATCGGAATCCTTGTCCGCGTCAAGGCTCTTGGTCAGCTGATCTTTCTTGAAGTTTACGCTGATCTTTACTGCGCCTTCTGCCGGCTGTACTTCTACTTCCTTCTGTGTTACATTGCCGTCTTCATCCTTCTCTTCTACCGGATAGATGAAGGCCATATCGTACAGAAGGGTGTTCTCGTCGGTGTACTGTTTTTCTGTATCAGAATCAGACGATGCTGCCGCGTCGTCGTTCAGAGCGTTCATGTAAGCATCGTAATTATAATCCGTACTGTCCTTTGTGACCGGCGTTACACGGAACTCCGCATTATCCGGAACTGCCTTCGGGTCATCGAGGGTTGCTGTTACGCTTACCAGATCATCCTCATAGGAATATTCTCTCTTGGTCGCATCCTTGCGGGCTTCATCGATCTGCTCAGATGCAGTAAGGTTCTTGTCTTCCTCCTCAGAAGATGAGGATACGGAAGAAGATGCTGTAGAATCCGCCGCCGTTTCCTTATTTTCGGACTCGGCAACAGTTGCAGGTGTCGTTCCCTGCTCCGCTTCTGCTGCGGTTTCCGCATTTTTATTTTCTTCCGCAGACGGAGCCGCACTTTCCTCCGCTGCCTGCTCGGTACCGTTCAGACCGATCTCCTCGGTTCTGGTAGTATCGTTCTGATCTACGTTTGCTACCGTTGTTCCATCCGCATTCTCCGAAGCGGAAGCATCGGTATCTGCACTCGTCATTCCCTCGGCGGTTGTCTCCTGTACCGGTGTATCCTCAGCAGCGCGGAGTCTTACATTGGATGTAATACCGCTTGCTGCCACCATGGAAATGGAAAGAAACAGCGCCATCCATTTTCGGAATGTATTCTTGTTCTTCATCGTTCTCTCTCCTCCCGCATAGTACCGTCAGTGTTTCAGGGCTTTTCTTCTGCGTACAAGCAGAACCGCAAGAACCGCACACACCGCAAGAGCCGCAATGCTGATCACCATGATGACAAGGTTCCTTGTGGAATTCTTGTCCTTGTCGGAATTCAGCTTGATATTGCTCTCAGGTGTCTGGATCTCATCTGCCTGAACACCATCAATGGAAACATCACCGGAATCTTTGTCGCTTCCTGCTGCGTTGTTATCCGTTCCTGCAGTGCCGTCTGTTCCTGCAGCTGCAGCGGAAGAATTTTCATTCGATCCTTCATTGCCGTTTTCCGTGTTCGCGTCTGTGCTGTTTCCGGTATTCTCTGTTCCGTTCGATACACTTCCGGCAGCAACCGGCGCGATCGACGCGCCTGTGGAATCGTTGGTTGCCACTACCGTACTGACTCCTGTATCTGTATTCAGCATTACTGTTCTTGTAATTCCCGGGATGACCCGATATGTTGTACCGCCGTCTGTGACGGTCACCTCCTGCACTTCCTCTCTGGTGATGACCACTTTCTGGAATGCGGTGTTGTTCTCATCGTAGTAATAAACGGTGTAGGTCTCCTTCGGGGAATAGAAATTGTGATCTACATACGCAACCTGGCCGGCGATCCGAAGATAATGTACGTCATTGATATCAAGGCTGTCCGGAAAATCGATTCTCGTATCGCCCTCTGAGGTTACGGTCTGTGTCCGGCTCTGAAGCACATTTCCGTTCGCGATGTCTACATACTGGATATTGATCTCTCTGGTCTGGATCTCGGAGGAATTGCTGTAGCCTTCCGGATCATAGTAGACATACATCGTGTGATTGCTGTCATCGTAGGAATGAGTGAACGACTTGTCAAACGCCTTGTTGATCGTGTATGTAACTCCGTTCACCGTGATGGTCTTCTCCGGAGTGAAGGTTCCCTCCTCACCCGGTTTCACCTCAACAACCTTCGAATCGATGCAGCGGTTTGTCTCGGAGTTGTACAGAAGGACGTACCAGCTGTAGCTCTTCCCCGAATCCGCTGTCTGCTTCTGATACCGGATCGTATAAGTCCTGGTTGTATCGGAAACCTTATGTGTAATGTTCGTCGCATCCTCCGCCTGATAATTCACGATTTTTCCATCCTCTGTAACGGAGAATGCTTTCGGAGCCACGAACGTATGTGTCTTGCCATTTACATAGAAGGTTCTGGACGTAATCGTGCTTCCGTCATCTGCGTTCACATAGTTGACAGTGACCGGATAACGCGTGTCGGTATCCTTTGTCAGAGTGTAGTAGACGTTCTCAACTGCATCATCCTTGCTGTCATTCTCCTTTGAGGATCTGGTGTACAGCTTGCTTCCCGGCGCCAGCGTCTCCGGAATCTTGTCCTCAGACCCGGTGAACATATACAGGAGCGTGCCATCCTCTGTCATGCACTTGTAGGTCTTCTGCGAAGCCGTAGAATCCGCAGTTATTGGATGCTCCCGGTATATAAAGACCATATCGCCTTTAATGTCATCTTCAAAGGGAACCTGCATACTATCAGATTCCGCGCTGAGTGCCCCCTGCGGTCCGCTCACGATATCGTAATCTTTCCCGTTTTTATAGAAGGTGGAACGCACCGATATATTACCGGAGGGTCCCCAAGTTTCACCCTTCGATGCATCGAATGTCTCCAGAACATTGCCGCTTTCGTCCTTGAAGGTGATCGTATATTCACCCTTCTTGTCATTCGAATCCGCTTTTACCCCGGCTTTTTCATCCGTGCTCCCGGCGGACTCCGAAACAGCGCTGTTCTCCTGCGTCCCGTCCGCCCACACCGGCGGTGCCGCCGCGGTCATCATAAAGGCCGACATAGCCAGTGCAGAAGCCCTCAG
Organism: Bilifractor sp. HCP3S3_D3; assembly: GCF_052063915.1. NCBI lineage: Bacteria > Bacillati > Bacillota > Clostridia > Lachnospirales > Lachnospiraceae > Bilifractor > Bilifractor sp. HCP3S3_D3. The sequence goes on along the minus strand of NZ_JBQHWP010000011.1, from coordinate 118,184 downwards.
CAACAGCTTTCTGTAGCTCTTCTTCTCTCTCATCTATCTCTCTCCCTTCCCATTCTGTTCCTATTCAAATACTGCAATAGCTGATTATTCTCATATGCATGATTTTTCTAAAATCACGCCCTCCCTGAAACCTGTGCAGGCCTTCCGAAAACGTTTCCGTGAATTGTCCCAAAAAAGGACCGCTTTCCCGCGATCTGAAAAGCAATCCTCTGATAATGCCTGCTGATATGTATTTATGGGTTGCACTGTTTCTGTACTTTTCCGATACAAAAGTGCTGTATCCCTGCTTGTCCTTGTTACAGTACCTTATGTACCTTCACGAATATTATGTTTCCAAGGTATGATTATGTACTAATATAAAACCATTTTCATCGATATGCAAGTATCTGAATTATTTTTATTGAATAATCTATTGTCTAACAATTGGTAATACCATTTTTCTCCAACAAAAATAACCGCCTGGGAGTATACATCTCTGCATCCGCCCGGCGGTTATCCTTCTTATTCATTATGATATTATCTGCTCTGCAATTTCATCTTGAAATCCGTCCGTTGCCGGATCTCGAAATCCATCAGTTTCCCTGGATCATGAAATCCATCAGTGCTTTGATATCTTCCGGCTCGGAAGCTACGATCTCCAGCTCCGGAATTGCTGCCTCGTTTGAGAAGATATTTGCCAGTGATACGTACTGGCTGAGCTTGGATTTGAGGTTCAGTCTGTCGCCCTCTGCGGTAACCAGCTCTACGCGGCCCTTGCAATTATCAATTACCTTGAAAAACCCGTCTACATCCTTAATGTTCTGCAGTTTCATTGTTGTACACCTCCAATACTGTTCTCTACTGCTTACCTTCTTCTGATGAACCTGTCCTCTTATTCTCTGGACAAAAACTCATCCTGTCCGATGTCCTTCAGACAAATATCAACGCGCCATGAATTCTGTATGAATTAAAACTCATTCTGCCTGATGTCCTCCGGACAAATTTCATCATACCATGAATTCTGTACGAATTGAAGGCAGTTTTTAATATCCATTGTAATTATTCGTCTGTCCGTAGTTCGCAGTCCCACCGTACGTGCCGTCCCCGTAGCCGGCTCCTGCTCCGTAACCGCTGTTATAGGTGCCGTCGGCATTGCCGCTGCTGTAGCTGCCGCCGGCATTGCCGCTGCCATATGTGCTGCTGTCTGTTCCGCCGTAGCTTCCTGCACCTCCGTAGATATCCGTACCGTTCGCTCCCGCGCCGTAGGTTCCGGTTCCACCGGCTGTGTTTCCTGCTTCTGTACTTCCATTTCCGTCTGCTTCGCCAGCTGCGCCGCCTGCCGTTCCCGCGGTTCCGGATGCGGAACCATCGGTACCGGATCCTGAGGCTCCGGCAGACTGTGTCCCTGTACCTGCCGCACCATTTGTATCCGTTCCCGCTCCCGCCGCTGTCTCTCCGGTCGGAACACCGTAGACATCGACCTCATTGATGCAGGTATCATCATAATCCGTTCCCTTATACACCTCGTCGATGGTCATCTTGATCTCGGATGTCTCGACATCCTTCGAGAGCTCCACGCAGAATTCCTTCTTCTCGTCCGGGAAGGTGACCTGAACGCTCTGATCGCCGAATTCGAAGGTCATCGTCTTCGGACGGTTGTTCATGGTGTAATTGTCATCCGAGCCGTACCAGTTTCCGAGGCGCAGCACAAGAAATCTCACCTTGCAGACCTGATCCAGATGATAGGTGACACTCTCACCGATCCCGGACCCGTCCACTCCTTCCTGCCAACTGCTGTCCTTCGATCCATCGTACAGAACATGCGGTGTGTTGTCGATTCCCGCCTGCGAAATCGTCGAAGTCGCATCGGCGCTCGCCACGGTTACCTGTGAATACCCGAGCAGATCAATCTGTGACTGACGGCTTGCGTCCACAATGGAAGCCGTCAGCTTGTCCTCCTCTGCCTCCGGCGTCACAGACGGCTCTGAGGTGGAAGAGACAGAAACCGAAGACGAGGAACTTGTGACCGATTCCTCCTCCGGAGTCGGCGTTGCTTTAATCGTGACCTTCTGCGGAGTATTGTTCTGTCCGTCTTTCAGGAATTTCGATATACCGAACATCGCGCCGATTCCCGCGGCAAGAATCACCAGAATCAGGATAATTCCCATAAGCAGAAGCTGGCGCTCTCTCTTTTTTACCCGAACCTTATCCAGCCGTCTGCCGCAGCGGGAACATCGCCTCGCAGTATCCGGATTTTGTTCACCACAATATGGACATCTCATAAAATTCCAGTCCCTCCAGTTTTTTCTTAGTCAATCTGCTCTGAAGACCCGGACTTCCTTCCGGAACCTTTCAAAATTCTCTCTTGTGCAAAGCTGCGTGCCTTCCCGGATCAGCGACCCGTCCGCCGCAATCACTCCGTATCGGAGAATCTCCGAAAGCGGGAGGCCTTTTTCCATTGCCACGCACATTCCGGCCACCATGGAATCTCCGGCTCCCTGTGTACTTCTGACGTCTATCCTGTCCGACGGACAGATCCACGCCCCCTCACGGCCGACGATCATGGCGCCCTCCGCGCCCATGGACAGACAGATGATCCCGACCCCTCCATCGATGATTTCTCTTGCCTTTCGCAGGATCTCCTCCCGGCTCGGATTCTCCAGGCCGAATGCCGTCTCAAACTCATAGAGATTCGGCTTGATTACATCGGGACAGGCCTGGATTCCTTCCAGAAAAAGCTCTCCTTCCGCGTCCAGAATCACCTTTTTCCCGATCCTCCTGCACGCAGCGGTCAGATCTCTGTAAAACGAGGCTGGCACGCCCTGCGGTACGCTTCCGGTGATCACTGCCATGTCGATCTCCGGATCCGACAGCTGTTCCATCAGCTGATCCGTGAACGCCCGGATGGTTTCCGCATCCAGCGGATCTCCCTTCTGATTCAGCTCGGTCGTGACACGATCTTCCTCGTTCATGACCTTGATATTTTCCCGGACCGCTCCCTCCGCCATATATGCCTCATAATGAATACCGAGCGCCTCCAGCCCCTTCGAAAAGTCCTGCCCGTTCTTCGTGTAATTGATGCCGAAGGTCCGCACCGGAATTCCAAGCTGATTCAGCACGATGGAGACGTTAATTCCTTTTCCGGAAAAATCTGACCGCTTCGTCTGAACGCGGTTCAGCCCGCCATAGGAAAATCCACGGATGGTGAGGGTTTTGTCGATACAGGGATTCATCGTTACTGTTGCGATCATGATTGTTCCTCGTCTCCCTCATACGCCGCGATCTTCTCCAGGTAATCATCGTCCGACAGCGTCTCCATCTCATCGAATGGAATGGTGTATTCATAGTTATTGATAATCCGGAGGTATCGGCTGTCCAGATCAATGATGTACACATAGTCCACGACATCCGCGTAGTCCTCGCTGTTATACAGCTTCATCGAGCCCTTTCTCCAGAGAAGCCCCAGGATATCGCCCGACCGGTCCGTTCTCGCGTCCGTCTGCGTCTCATCATAGGGAATGAACTGACACCCCTGGACGATCTCTGCGAACTTCTCCATCTCATCGTTCCGAAGCCGATCCTGCAGAAAGTGCAGGATGTTCAGGCCGGTCATCGCCGGATGTCCATCCTCCGGTCCGAACTTGTCGATTCGTTTCTTGTCCTCAAGGAAAATATATACTGCGCTGGAAATTTCCATATCTGATTCCTTCCTGATCATACATATGACAGCTGCGTTATTCATATTCTGATGCACCATCCGCTGGGCATAGTGTTCTGTTATTATCTTACTGTATAAAGCCGTCGTCAAGCGAGCAGTTTTTGGGCATGCAGAGCATGCACAGGAAACTGCATGCTTGAACGACGCTAACATGTATGAGCATGGAGCGGTGTGAAACACCGCGAGAATGCGAATACATGTGGCAACTGCGAGAGTTGCGAAGCAACGGAGCAGCTGGCTTTATACAGTATGTGGCACGACTTATCGTATGGGGGTTTACTATATATCGTCTGAATCTGGTCTGAAAATTTTATTTTCGTCGAATTCGTCAGCCTCTGAATAACTGCGGAAAGCATTACCCGAATTAATAGTGACGGCATGAAACTTCAAGCTTCTTTGAAGTCGTCAGCCCCTGAGTGACTGCAGCAGCGGAAGCTCCCGGCGCACCTTGTCCACCAGCGGCAGGTCCAGATCCGTGATCTGCACGCCCTCCTTTTCATCCATCTCTGCCACGACATCTCCCCACGGTGAAACCACCATGGAATGTCCCCAGGACACGTAGGAAAAGGATGGATCTCTGGCGTCCGATGTCCCGACCATATAGCACTGGTTGTCGACCGCCCGCGAACGGAACATCAGCTCCCAGTGCGCAGGACCCGTGGTCATATTGAAGGATGCCGGAACAAGCACCACCTTCGCGCCGGACAGGACCATCTCGCGCACCATCTCCGGAAACCTGCAGTCAAAACAGATACAGATACCCATCCTGCAGAACTCCGTGTCGAAGACGGTCGCCCCCTTTCCAGCTGTCAGCGTATCCGATTCCCGGAAATGCTGCCCGCCCTCTACATTGATATCAAACAGATGCGCCTTCCTGTGCTTTGCGATCTGTCTTCCCTCCCGGTCAAACACATAGGCCGTGTTGTATACGCGGCCCTCTGCGTCCACCTCCGGGATGGACCCGGCAGACAGATAGATCCGATGCTTTCTCGCCATATTGGAAAGCTGTTTCCAGCTTTCGCCGCCTTCCGGCTCCGCGTATCCCGGAAAGCAGGAGGTCTCATAGGGCGTCGTGAACATCTCTCCGACCGCCACCAGATCAACCGCTTCCCCGTCGAGTCCGTTCAGCTTCTCCGCCAGCATGTCCAGATTTTCCTGTTTGTTTTTGTACACATGCGATTGAATCTGCGCAATCCTCATCGATGTCCTCCTGTTTCGCTTATAACGCTTCTGACGCAGTATACGGCAGTATGTGGCAGTATGGCTCCATAATGAATCATATAGCCATTTGTGGTTCCTTTGCTCTGCTGTACTTCTGTTTGCTGTTCTTTTGCCTTGCGGTTCTTCTGCTTAGCGGTTCTTTTACTTGCCTAATGATTTCGACACAAACTCAACCGGATGCTTTTGGATTTATTATTTCCTTATTCATTGTAGCCTGTGCGGCCGCCCTCTTCAACGGCTTACATGACTTTTTCTTTCTTCCTTAATAAAAGATATAACAAATAATCGCAAATACAACAAGATAAACCAGATATCATCCCGATATCATTCATTTGTTCTTCCGCGATTCGAGATGTATATCCGGAACCAGACCTATGACTGCATGTAACCTGCAAATTCTAGATTTCTTTCGCCTGTCCATGCTGTCTCAAGCGAAGAATTCCGCCTTTTCTTCATTTCCGTCGCCCGGCCGTTCTGGCTCATGCGAAGCTTTCAGCCTTTTCTTCATTTCCGTCGCTCGGCTGCTCTCTCTCAGGCGACGATTCTCGCATTTTCTTGATTTCCGCCGCCCGACAAGCTCTTCTTTTGTTTTGATGAGTTTTGATGAGTTTTGATGAGTTTTAATCATCCTGTCAGATATCATACTGCCGTCTTTACGCCGTCAGTACAAGAAAAACGCGGTCATATGACCGCATTTTTTCTTGTACTGATTTTCTGAGAATTTATCTGTCCTCAACGTATTTCGTACGCACTTTGTCTTGCTTACTCAAAGATCGGCTTCAGCGCTGCCGCGAGTTCTTCCTTCTCGGCCTCGGCCTCCGCAAGATCCTTTCCCTTTGTCGTATAGTACGCCTTGATCTTCGGCTCCGTCCCGGAAGGACGCACAACAACGGAAGCGCCGTCCTCGAGACCGTAGATCAATACATTGGCCTTCGGAAGGCCTGTCTTCTCAGGCTCCTCATAATCGGTGATGCTTACCACCTTCCTGCCCGCGAAGTCTGCCGGAGGATTCTGGCGAAGCTCCGCCATGATTCCCGCCATCTTGTCCATTCCGGAAAGTCCCGGGAACTCGAAGCTGTCCACCTTGTTCAGGTAACGGCCGTACTCCCTGTAGATCTCCTCCAGACGCTGTTTGATGGAGGAACCGATGCTTCTGTAGTACGCCGCCATCTCGCAGATCAGCATGGATCCAATGATGGCATCCTTGTCGCGTACATACGGGCCTGCGAGATAACCGTAGCTCTCCTCAAATCCGAAGATGAAACGATCCACTTCTCCAGCTGCTTCCAGCTGCGCGATCTGATCGCCGATCCACTTGAAGCCGGTCAGCGTATGTCTCAGCTCCACGCCGTAATGCTTTGCCACAAGATCCGCCAGCGGAGTCGATACGATGGACTTCACCGCCACCGGGTTCTTCGGCATGGTTCCCTTCTCGATGCGTCCGGCGCAGATGTAATCCAGCAGAAGCACACCCATCTCATTTCCGGATACCAGCTCATATGAGCCGTCCGGGCACTTCATGGCAATGCCGACACGGTCCGCGTCAGGATCTGTCGCCAGCATCAGATCCGCACCGGTCTTCTTCGCCAACTCAAGTCCGTATTTCAGGGCCTCAAAAATCTCTGGGTTCGGATACGGGGCGGTTGTGAAATATCCGTTCGGGTACTCCTGCTCCGGAACAATCGTGATATCCGTGATTCCGATATCCTGCAGAACACGGGTAACCGGTACGAGTCCGGTTCCGTTCAGCGGAGAATACACGAGCTTCAGTCCCGCGGTCTTTGCAAGGCCAGGTCTTACCTGTCTCGCCTCGATCGCGGCATATAATGCCTCCTTGCAGTCGTCGCCGACGAACTGAATCAGCCCCTTCTCAACACCCTCCGCAAAGGACATATACTTTGCGCCTGTCAGCACATCGGTCTTCTGAATCGAATCGTATACAACAGCAGCCGCGTCATCGGTCATCTGACATCCGTCCAGTCCGTAAGCCTTATATCCGTTATACTTTGCCGGGTTATGGGAAGCGGTCACCATGATGCCGGCGTTGCACTTGTAGTATCTGGTCGCAAAACTCAGTGCCGGAACCGGCATCAGCTCATCGTAGATGCGCACCTTGATTCCGTTTGCCGCGAGCACGCCCGCCGCATCTCTTGCAAAATTCCATCCCTTCAGACGGCTGTCATAGCTGATTGCCACGGTCTGCGTTCCGCCCTGGGTCTTCACCCAGTCCGCCACACCCTGGGTGGCCTGTCTTACAACCCAAATGTTCATCCGGTTTGTGCCGGCGCCGAGCGTTCCGCGAAGTCCTGCCGTTCCGAACTGTAATTTCACCGCAAAACGGTCCTTGATCGCCTCGTCATCGCCCTCAATATCACGAAGTTCCTTCTTCAGATCAAAATCAATGAGATCCGCATTTAACCAGCGTTTGTAATCGTCCTGATACATTTGATTCCTCCGTTCTTCCTTATCATTCCGGATATTTGCATGGGTCGGCTGCCGCCTGAAAACAGGGGATTCCCGTTCTGACTATCCCGTCGGAGCGCCTCCGTCTTTACTGGCAAAACCAACAAATCGGTTTTGAAGCAGGCACGTATTTTCGTGCTTTTCATGCAAAATAATTTTACTGAATTTCGTATAGCTTGTCAAGGAATGGGCAGTTACTGGCATGGGGAATGGACAGTTGCGGGCAGGGGAGCGATCCTCCCCGGTTTTTTAGAATTCTTTTACCTCAAGTCCACACTTTCGACACAATTATCCCGTAATGTATAAGTCAGACAGCTGATAGACATACCGGCTGTCACATCTCCCCCCTCATTTAAAGAAAAGACGTCGAAGTGAGTCAGAGTCGCTTCGGCGTTTTTGTGTTACAATAATATAAAATATAAAAGGAGAAACACTATGTCCAGATACCGCCGGCGCAGACGCCGTTCTCATATATTCGGAAACGTTCTGCTCACACTCTTTTTGCTGCTCATTGTCGCAGCTGCTGTTCTCTATGTGAACCGCAGCCACGTTCAGAAGCTGGCCGCGGACGCAATCACGGATAAGCTCAGCGATACCATCACAGAGCAGATCCTTGAAGCTGCCGGAAACAGCCCTGACTCCTCTGCCATTCAGCAGGCGATTGGCTCCATCTCCGATTCCGACAAGGAAGAGGCCGCACAGATTCTGCAGAACCACCTGACGCCGTCCACCATTGCTGCCGCAGGCTCCTACATCCAGAACCGCGACTACGACGGGCTGATGCAGTACGCAAAAGAGAATCTCAGTACCGAAGAATATGACAGGCTTTCCGAACTCTACGAGAAGTACGCGTCCCAGCTTCCCGGCTGACAGAGCAGTAAGAATCCCGCCTCATATTTCTTTCAAATTACCTTGTACAGGTCTGAAATTAACCTCCCTTTAACGCACATTTAGCTGTCCGGTGATAGATTCGCACAACACCTTTTACTATTGTAAAGATAGCAGGAGGTGTTACTATGAATGCGACTACGAATACCATTTCGAATACTTCAAATACAATTATAAACAGTACAGATACTACCACTAACACAATACGGAGGTTCCATATCTTCTCCTCCAAAAAGTTGTCCCCGCAGAAGAGAATATCAATTATGGTGCGTCTGTCCTGCCTCTCATTTCTGGTGGTACTGTTCACCATAATCTGGAATCTCTGACATTGTTCACAGCTTTTTCGCTTTTTCTCACGCCTCGGTTGTGCTAAAATTCTTTTCGTTAATGAATACTGACACTGATGAGAAGAAGGGTCTTTCGCGGAAGAAAGTCCTTCGATACAGCGCATCTTACGAAGGTCATGCATAAATCCTTCCATTCAGCACAGCTGAGGAAGGGAAAAGGCGAAAATTATGAAAAACAATTACCGAATCTTATCTTTACTACTAGTACCCGCTCTTGCCACGGCGATGCTTGCCGGATGCGGCTCCTCATCTTCCACCAGGGTCAGTGCCCAGACACAGTTATCTCCCGCGGCAGTTGACGCGAATTCTGATGATACTGCAGCGGATGCGGATCTGGTCTCCGACGCGGACTGGTCCGTCGATTCCGCAGATACGATTCTGGATTCCATCCTGTCCTCAGATCTCACCGACAGCAAGGTGGTTCTCGATGTTCCCGAGATTCTGCAGAATCCCGAGCTTCCCACCGGCTGCGAGTCCGTCGCTCTTACAATCGCTCTGAATTCCCTTGGATGTGACCTTCAGAAAACAGAAATTGCCGAAAATTATCTGGAATACGGCGACAATCTTGCTTACCAGTACGCAGGTGATCCCCACACAGAAAGCGGAGCCGGCGTTTTTGCGGGAGGAATTGTGAACGCCGCCGAGAAGTACATCAAGGAAAAAAATCTTGACATCGCGGCCATCAACACCTCGGGCACCTCTCTGTCCGATCTGTGCAAGGTCGTTGCGGCAGGATATCCCGTCGTTATCTGGGGCACGATGTATATGTCGGATCCCCTGATCACATCGCAGTCCTATGAGTACGACGGATACACCTATACCTGGTATCAGAACGAGCACTGCATGGTTCTGGCCGGCTATGACCAGGATGCCGGAACCGTCGTGATCAGCGATCCCCTCTCCGGAATTGTGGTCCGGGATGCCAACGCGTATGAATCCTATTTCAACGAAACCGGTATGTACTCCGTTGTCCTGATGAACAAAAGCGGTGTGAAGAAAACCGATCTGGACACTTCAAAAACGGACTCCGACAGCAAGGGTACTTCCGGCTCCGACGCGCCCGACAATATCGACGATATTATCAGCAGCCGCCAGAATACCTCAGACTACTACTACAACCAGTATCAGTCCTATGGCAGTCAGCCCGGAGGAACCTGGTATGAGACTTCTCCCGCTGTATCCGGGGGTACATCCACATACGATGGTTCTTCCTCATCCGGAGGATCTTCGAGTGGCTCTTCCGCGAATTCACAGAATGCTTCCGACTCCGGAAATCAGCAATCCTCCGGCAGCGGTGATTCAGGACAGGCAGCCTCTCCGTCCGGCGGTAATTCCGGAACGAATACAGGAACCGGAGACGGGGTTTCCGGCGGAACAGGCGGCGATGTCACGGCCGGAACTGCAGGCAGTGCCGGAACTGACGGCGGTGCCACGGCAGGAACTGCAGGCAGCGGTGCCGCGGCAGAGACCGGCGGCGGTGCCTCTGCTGAGACCGGTGGCGGAGCTTCAGCAGGGACAGGCGTCACAGAAAGCACAGGCGGCGCAGATTATTCAGCGCCATCTCAGGATGCCTCCGCAGCCACCGGAAACGCAGCCGGCGGGGAGTCCGGTTCCTGATTCCTCATCCTTCCTTTCCGTTATATACAGTAAACGGCCATACGATAAGCCGTGTCACATTCGATATATTGTGACACACACTGTATAAGCTGCGGATTGCTCCGTGCCCCGCACTTTCACAAACCTTGTTTATTTGCGGAAGTACCTCAATTCTTATTCTACCCCTCCGTTAATTTTTCCTTGTTCTCCCCTGCTTCTTCCCGGCTCTGCTGCATCTCCAGAATCATCATGCTGAGCAGCAGATACATCCGGAGTTCCGGATCATCCAGATCCTCCTTCAGGATGCTCTGAATCTTCCCAAGCCGGTAGGTGATGGTATTCCGATGGGCGTACATCTCGGTAGCGGTTCGCTGAATGGAGCGTTCACTTTCCAGAAATGTCTTCAGCGTGTCGTATGGCTCGGTTTTTCCCTTTCGCACCTTCTGCTCCCACAGGCGGACCACCGCCGGATGGCAGGCACAGATCTTGTCCTGCATGGCCGGTGTCTCGATGATAAACCGGCTGGCATAGCTTCCAAACCGGAAGATATGCCGGAGAAGCTCATCCTCCTCCATCAGTCTCTCATCCCTTTTTCCTGCCTCCAGAGCGTACACGGCCTGCCTGTACAGGGACGGGATGTTCTCTATGCCGCGCACCTGCAGACTGAAGCTGCTGTACACGGAATTCTGCTCGGTAAACGACACCAGAAAGGTCTGAAAGACGCGATCCCGATAGAGGTTCCGGTTGGTCAGAATAATCACATACGGCGATTTCTGGAGCACAAAGCATCCCGAAAAATTGTGCATGATCGCATGCTCGATGACGTTTCTGGCCTTCGTGGGATTCATCCCGTTGTCCATTCCCTCCGGATCCAGCAGCGCGATCTCAAAATTCTCATCCTCACTCCAGCCAAAATGGGCGAGCTGACGCAGAACCTTCTCCTTATCCCCTGAATGTTCAAAAAGATAATCATACAGCGGATTCTCGGGTCTCACCTGATTCTGCATCGCGATGCCGATATACGGCTGAAGAATCTGCCCAAGCCTGTCCAGAAGCTGCACATCTCCCGCATTCACCACGTGGCCGCGCTCGACGACGGAAATCCTTCCACACTCTGTATTGCCGATATACAGTGCCTTGGAAATGCCGTGAAACGAATTCTCCACCTTCTGCTTCCAGTGAAACACAGAGCAGCTCTCCCGGTTCTCCGGTTCCAGATTCTCATACTCAATCTGATAGATACTGTTCAGAGATGAATAGCCGTAGCGGGCGATGTACTGCCACTCCGAATCCATGGATTCTAACTTGTCCACATGGCTCATGGCCAGAACCTTGGTATTTCCGTCCTGTATCAAAATCGGATTCCGGAAGATAAACTCCGTCTGCTCGATGATGTCCCTGTAATTTCCTTTGCGGACATCCTCCTCTACCCTGGCCTCCCAGTCCTGATAATAGTCAAATACGCCCTGAAGGATCTCAAACGCCTCCAGAACACTCAGATTATAGATCTGGATACGGTCTCCATCTTCGCCCTCATAGACGACATAATCCTTTTCCGCATAGACATGCACACAGTTCGTTGCATAAGCCAGCCGCGCGCTGCTCAGAATCGGCCTGGCATCCTTATGAATCTCCGTCCGGATATCCATAAGCGGTGCCAGACGGTTGGCGATCATCCACATACTTAATTTCATTTTTTCTGCTCCATTTACGCCTCGCCCGTTTGCGCGGCATGTCGGCTGCTGTATAAGTTCTTCGAAAAAACAGACCGACAAAGTCGGTCACCTGCAGAATTGCAAGAGTGCGGAGCACGGAGCAATCCATAGCTTATACAGTTACTTAGATTTTCTGTATTTTAATATATAAAATATTACTCCCTTCTGTCATTTTGTGCAATAAAGACCAATAGCGTGCCCTTTCGGACACGCTATTTTATCTGAAAGTTTTATTTTTTTGTGCAAGCAATGAAGGGAACCGTCATCTCCTCTGCGGTCAGTCCCGCATAACTTCCGATCTTCTTCTTCTCCCGCTTCCTCCGCTTCCATCCAAGGCTCACGTCTCCGGCGGCAACCGCCAGATAGTCCCCGATGGCACCGTACGTCTTCTCTCCGGGGTGCCCGGATCCGAGCAGTCCTCTGTCCAGAACCTCTTCCCGGCTCAGGAGAAGAAAATCACTTCCGAACAGATCGCGGAAAACCTCCTCGAATTCCAGCTTCCTCCCATCCCTGATATACAGAGCCGCCGCACGCGGCTCTACGGAGGGGGCTCTCTCCAGAAGTCCGGCAAGATGCGGGTAATCCTCCAGATAAATCCAGTGCGTATCGATCATTCCGTGATCCGAGGTGACAACCACCAGCGAATCTGACAGATCTCCGGAGAGCTTTTCGATCTCGCGGTTCAGAAACCGCATCCGGTTGTGTGCCTTTCCGGATGCCGCGCCGAAAGTATGCATCTCCAGATCCGGCTCATCCCAGAACAGACAGATATATTTCTTCCCGGAACCTGAAGCGATTTTCCGGATCCGCTGCATCGCCTGACGGAAGCTCCAGACTCTTTCACCCTCGCGGTGCGAGAGATAATGCGTCTCCACCAGGGAATCCGCCTCGCGAATCCGGTCTGATAGCGGGCGATACGGAATATACTTCAGCGGAACATTATAGTTCGCCGCCTTCTTCCGCGTCCCCTGTACCCGATTGCAAAAAAGCGAGATGTTTCGATCCACCTCGGAAAAATAAAGGTCTCTTCCAAGCCACGAATGCTCCAGCGGCGATTCCCCGCTCTGCAGCGTGGCGCATGCCGCGGCTGTCGACGAAGGGAAAACCGCCGACAGATCACACACTTTATTTGCCCGAAGAAAATCCATCTCCGACAGATGCCGGTTCAGATTTGCGGTTCCCATCCCGGACAGAACAATCACAATCACGCGGTCCGCGCCCTGCCCCAGAAGCGAATCCATCTCCGGCAGTGTGGTATGTCCATAATCACAGACTCCGTAATATTTCAGAACGGAAGCTGTCAATGCCAGAAGGCTCCTGTCATAATCCGGATATCTGATCTCGCTGCTCATGCTGCTCCTCTCAACCTGTTACTGTATAAGTCCAGTCGCAATGTTCTTGGCCCACGGGAAGCTTGCTCACCAGTGGGCAAGAACATTAGCGACGACAACAGGTATGAGCATGGAGCGGTGCGAAGCAACGCGGGAATGCTCATACCTGTTAGCGGCACGGAAGCTGCGAAGCAGCGAAGTGACGCGGGGACTTATACAGTATGTGGCACGACTTATCGTATGATAGTTACTGTATAAGCTCTTCGAAAACGCAGACAGTAACTTTTCCTGTTATTTTAACACGAAACTCTCTATACTTATCATCTTTAGAGAAATATAATAAATCCCCCGGCATGGCCAAGGGATTTACCTGCAGGATCAGGATTGTTAAAATGCGCAGCACGGACCAATCCGTAGAATCCATAGCTTTACAGCTTGTGATGCCCCGCCTGCGGGGCATTATGGTTACTTATTCTCAGTTTTTCACAGCTTCCGTCATTATTGCCTTCCAGTTTCAGATATCGCTGTTCTCAGACACCGGAAGCGCCATAGTTGGAAAGCACGCGGGCGGACGGGTCGTTGACGTCGCAGCCCTCCCACTCCTTGTTCGGCATCCAGTACGCCGGAATCAGCTGATCCTGATCCGGGTAGTACTTCTCAAAAATCTCGCGGTAGAGAAGCGATTCTTTCGTAAACGGCTGCACATAGGTGTACTTCTGGATTTTTTCATGGAATTCCTCATCTGTGTAGCAGCTGTCCGCGTATTCAATGATATCGTTTCGAAGAGAATGTCCCACCGCGTCGGAGAATGCGGCCTTCTCACGCATCAGAATGCTGTGCGGGATGCACGCGTCCTTCTCGAAGGCGTGACGCAGAAGATACTTTCCGATTCCATAGGTGTTCATCTTCTTCTCCGGATCAATGTGCATCACGTAATCCACGAAATCCAGGTCGCCGAACGGAACTCTCGCTTCCAGCGAGTTCACGGAGATGCAGCGGTCTGCGCGGAGCACGTCGTAGACATTGATCTCACGGATCCGCTTCTCGGCTTCTTTCTGGAATGCCTCCGCGTTCGGCGCGAAATCCGTATATTTGTACCCGAAGAGCTCATCGGATATCTCACCGGTCAGAATGACGCGGATGTCGGTGTTCTCATGAATCCACTTGCACAGCAGATACATGCCGACGGAAGCGCGGACCGTGGTGATATCGTAGGTTCCGAGCGCCGCGATGACAGGATCCAGGGCATTGATGACGTCGTCTCTCGTGATGATGACCTCGTGATGGTTGCTGTGGATATATTCCGCGACCTCTCTCGCGTATTTCAGATCAATTGCGTCAATATCCATTCCGATGGCAAAAGTCTCGAGAGGCTTGTCCAGCATCTTCGCGGCGATGCCGCAGACGAGCGACGAATCCAGGCCTCCGGAGAGAAGGAAGCCGACCGGTGTATCGGAATCCAGCCGTTTCCGGACACCCTCGACCAGTTTATCATGGATGTTCGCGCTGATGGTCTCCGCGTCATCGTGGCTGTAATCCCCGCCGACATATGACGGATCATGATAGGTGTGGAACTCGCCGTCTTTATAGTAGGTGCCCGGAGGGAACGGATAAATCTTGTCGCACAGACCGATCAGGTTCTTCGGCTCAGAGGCGAACAGGATCACATGTCTGCTGTCATACCCGTAGTAAAGCGGACGGATGCCGATCGGATCCCTCGCGGCGATGTACTCGTCCGCGTCCGCGTCGTAGATCACCAGCGCAAACTCGGCATCCAGTTTGCGGAACATGGAGACGCCGTATTCCTTATAGAGCGGGAGAAGAATCTCACAGTCGCTGTCTGACCGGAAAGTATACCCCTTCCGGATCAGCTCTTCCTTCAGAGGACGAAACCCGTATATTTCTCCGTTGCATACGCAGTAATTGCCGTTCAGTTCAAAAGGCTGCATTCCTTCCGGTGTAAGACCCATGATGGCCAGACGATTGAATCCGAGAAATCCCTTTTCTGTGTTGATCAGTCTGGAAGCATCGGGTCCGCGGGAGGTGGTTTTTCTCAGGGCTCTGGCAAGTGCTTCTTCCGATCCGCCTTCACTGCAATAAGCTAGTATACTGCACATAATCTCATCCTCTTTCTTTCATAATGTAAACAGCGCCACATACGTATAAGATGTGGACTGCTGCGTGCTGTTCGCGTAAAAAAACAGGCAAAGATACTCTGCTGAAAGCATCTTTGCCTGTCATCAGTTTCCTATTCTATAAGAATAAGAGCCCTTTGAAAATACTTATTTTGAAGTATGTGTGATCCGACTGTTCCGGAATCCGCGCATATCACAGCCGCCGCAGTCAGTACAGACTTCCAACTATGTACAACGCGTGGCGCGCCTCTTCCGGGGCGTGACGATTTTATCCTCACGCTTCTCTCATGTTGGTGTAGCCCATCAGATACTCGTCGACGCTGCAGGCGCACTTTCTGCCTTCGGTGACCGCCCAGACCACCAGGGACTGTCCGCGGTGCATGTCGCCGGCTGTGAAGACCTTCTCCACGTTGGTCTTGTAATGGTCCGGCTCTGTTTCAACGGTATTCCTGGCCGTGAGCTTCAGTCCGAATGCCTTCGCCACATAGTTCTCGCACCCGGTGAACCCGGCAGCAATCAGGAGCAGATCGCAGGGAAGAGTCTTCTCCGTTCCCTCGATCATGACCATCTTGCGGTTTTCAAATTTGACCCTGACGGTCACGATTTCCTTGAGGTTGCCTTTTTTGTCGGTGTGATATTCCTTGACTGTGGTCTCGTAGACTCTCGGATCATGACCGAACAGACCGATCGCCTCTTCATGACCGTAGTCGGTCTTCTTCACACGGGGCCACTGCGGCCACGGATTGGAAGCGCTTCTCTCTACCGGCGGCTCCGGCATCATTTCAAGCGCTGTGATGGATTTGCAGCCGTGCCGGATCGATGTACCGATACAGTCATTTCCGGTATCGCCGCCGCCGACAACGACGACGTTTTTGCCCTTCGCGCTGATGAAATCCTTCTGCTTCAGAAGGGTCTCGGCATCGCGGCTTGCCTCGGTCTTCCAGACACCGTCCGTCATGCCGTGATCGAGAAGGCTCTTTGTCGTCGCCTTCAGGAAATCAACCGCGTAGTAAATCCCGTGAATCTTGTCCGGATCCGCTCCCGCAAGGGCTCTTGGCTGCTTTGCGCCGCACGCCAGAATGATGGCGTCATATTCCTTCTCGAGCTCCTTCACAGACTCCTCTCCGATATTCACACCGGTGCGGAACACTACACCCTCTGCTTCCATCAGCTTCTGACGGCGGCAGATGACGCTTTTGTCGAGCTTCATGTTCGGAATGCCGTACATCAGGAGTCCCCCGATCCGGTCTTCACGCTCAAAAACGGTCACCGAATGACCTCTGTGATTCAGCTCGTCCGCCGCGGCGAGTCCGGAAGGACCCGCTCCTACGACAGCTACCTTTTTTCCGCTTCTGACCTGCGGAATCCGGGGCTGAATGTACCCTTTCTCGAAGGCGGTCTCAATGATGAACCGCTCATTGTCATGAATCGTCACCGGGTCCCCGTACTCGCCGTTGATACATGCCTTCTCGCAGAGCGCGGGGCAGACTCTTCCGGTGAACTCCGGGAAATTGCTGGTCTTGATCAGTCTGCTGAAGGCGTGCCGGAAATGGCCGCGGTACACCTGGTCGTTCCACTCGGGAATCAGGTTGTGAAGCGGGCATCCGGTCACCATCCCGTTCAGCTTCATCGCCGACTGGCAGAAGGGAACGCCGCAGTTCATGCAGCGCGCGCCCTGCTCCATCCGGTCCTCTTTTCCGAGGGGCACATGAAACTCCCTGAAATTCTGCACCCGTTCTTTTACCGGAACATCGGCATTGTCTTTTCTGCTGTATTCAAGAAAACCTGTCGCTTTACCCATCAGGACACCCTCCTTGTTACTTCTTCGAACGCCTCAAGTACGGCATTCTCATGCTTTACTCCCTGCTCCTCGTACTTTCCGATCGCCGTCAGCATTCTCTGATAGTCGTTCGGCACGACCTTCTTGAAGTCGGGAATCCATTTTTCAAAGTCAGACAGAATCTCGGCCGCCCGCTTCGATCCGGTCTCCTTCTCATAATCCTCCAGAATGTTCTTCAGCTCCTGGATGTCGTATTTGTCCGTAAGCTCCTGAAGGGTAACCATATCCTTGTTCATCCTGCGGTAAAGGGTGTGGTCGGAATCCAGTACATACGCAATTCCGCCTGACATGCCTGCCGCAAAGTTCTTGCCCGTCGTCCCGAGGATAACGGCTCTTCCGCCGGTCATGTATTCCAGGCCATGATCGCCGCAGCCCTCCGCGACTGCCGTCACGCCGGAGTTGCGGACACAGAATCTCTCGCCCGCAATACCGGCCACATAGACCTTTCCGGAGGTCGCGCCGTAGCAGGCGACGTTTCCGATAATGATGTTCTCATCCGCACGGAAAGGTGCCTTCGGAGAAGGCACAACGACAAGCTTTCCGCCGGACAGGCCCTTTCCAAAGCCGTCGTTCGCATCGCCTTCCAGATAGAGGGAGAGTCCCTTAGGAGCAAAAGCGCCGAAGGACTGTCCGCCGCCGCCTACCGCGTGTACAACGAAGGTGTCGTCGTCCAGATCACTGCCGAATTTCCTGGTGATCTCGGATCCGAGGATGGTTCCGAACGCACGGTCCGTACTGGAAACCTTGAGCGTAATCTCCTGTCTGTCCGGTCTGCTACCGGCTTTTCCTGAAAGAGCGTCTCTGAACTTCGGAAGAAGAACCGCCTCGTCCAGCGTCTTCTCCAGATGGAAGTTGTATACGTCCTTCTGGTCGAAGTGCGATTTTTCCGCGTGTGCGTAGGACGGATCCAGGATCAGGTCCATATTGACCTCCGCCGCACGGTCTGTGATCAGATTGGTTCTCTTTTCCAGGCAGTCGGTGCGGCCGATCATCTCGTCCACGGTGCGGAATCCGAGCCTTGCCATAATCTCACGAAGCTGCCTTGCGATAAAAATCATGAAGTTCATGACATATTCCGGCTTGCCCGCGAAGCGCTTTCTGAGCTCCTCGTTCTGTGTGGCCACGCCGACCGGACAGGTGTCCTTGGAGCAGACTCTCATCATCATGCAGCCCATGCAGATCAGCGGAGCTGTCGCGAAGCCGTATTCCTCTGCGCCCAGCAGGGCGGCGATCGCGACATCGCGGCCGCTCATCAGCTTTCCGTCAGTCTCGATGATGACACGGTCTCTCAGTCCGTTCTGAAGCAGGGACTGATGCGCCTCGGAGACGCCGAGCTCCCACGGCAGGCCAGCGTTATGGATCGAGGAAATCGGCGCAGCGCCGGTTCCTCCGTCGTATCCGGAAATCAGGATGACCTGGGCACCCGCCTTGGCCACACCGGAGGCAATCGTTCCGACGCCGCACTCGGATACCAGCTTGACGGAGATCCGCGCGTCCCGGTTGGCGTTCTTCAGATCATAGATCAGCTGTGCCAGATCCTCGATGGAGTAAATATCATGGTGCGGCGGCGGAGAGATCAGAGCTACGCCCGGGGTTGAAAATCTGGTTGCGGCAACCCACGGATAGACCTTCTTGCCCGGAAGATGACCGCCCTCGCCCGGCTTTGCGCCCTGTGCCATCTTGATCTGAATTTCAGCGGCGCTGTTCAGGTACGCGTTGGTGACGCCGAAGCGTCCGGAAGCCACCTGCTTGATCGCCGAGTTCTTCTCGGTTCCGTATCTGGCCGGATCCTCACCGCCCTCGCCGGTGTTCGACTTGCCGCCCAGCCGGTTCATCGCGATGGCCATGGTCTCGTGCGCTTCCTTCGAAATGGATCCGAAGGACATGGCGCCGGTCTTGAAGCGCTTCACAATGCTTTCCACCGGCTCTACCTCCTCCAGCGGAACCGGATCCTGCTTCGGCGCGAATTCCAGAAGTCCGCGCAGGGTATGCGGTCTCTTGGAATCATCCACCATATCGGTGTATTCACGGAACTTGTCATAGTCGCCGGTTTTTACCGCCTGCTGCAGGGTGACGATGGTCTCCGGATTATACAGGTGGTCCTCCTTGTCCTTGCCGCTTCTGAGGTAATGGAAGCCTACGGAATCCAGAGAGGTATCCACGGACAGACCAAGCGGATCAAAGGCATGATTGTGGCGGAAGGTAATGCCCTCTTCGATCTCCTTGACGCCGATGCCGCCCACGCGGCTCACTGTTCCGGTGAAGTATTTGTCGATGGTCTCCTTGTCCAGACCGATCGCCTCAAAAATACGCGCGGACTGGTAGGACTGAATCGTCGAGATACCCATCTTCGCGGCTGTCTTTACGACTCCGCCGAGAAGGGCCTTGTTGTAGTCGGCAATCGCGGTGTGATAGTCCTTGTCCAGCATGCCGATATCGATCAGCTCCGCGATGCACTCATGAGCCAGATACGGATTGATGGCACGGGCACCGAATCCCAGCAGCGCCGCGATCTGATGAACGTCTCTCGGCTCCGCACTCTCCAGGATCAGCGAAACGGCCGTTCTCTTCTTCGTGCGGACCAGATGCTGCTCGACAGAAGATACCGCGAGAAGCGACGGAATCGGAACATGGTTCTCATCCACGCCGCGGTCGCTGAGAATGATGATATTTTTCCCGTTTGCATAGGCACGGTCTACCGTAATGTTCAGCTGCTCCAGCGCTCTCGCAAGGGAGGTGTTCTTGTAATACAGAAGCGAAACCACCTGTGCGTGGAAGCCCGGACGATCCAGCGACTTGATCTTCATCAGGTCGACGCCGGTCAGAATCGGATGGCTGACCTCCAGCATCGTGCAGTTGCCGCTCTTCTCATTCAGAAGATCGCCGTCCGATCCGATATATACGGTGGTATCCGTGACGATTTCCTCGCGGAGAGAGTCAATCGGCGGGTTGGTAACCTGCGCAAACTGCTGCTTGAAGTAGTTGAACAGAAGCTGGTGCTGTCTGGACAGTACCGCAAGCGGAACATCGTGTCCCATCGAAGCGGTCGGCTCGACGCCGTTTTCCGCCATCGGAAGGATCGAATCCTTGACGTCCTCATAGGTATAGCCGAATACCTTGTAGAGGCGGTCTCTCATCTCCTGGCTGTGTACCGGGATCTTCTTGTTCGGAATCGGAACGTCCTTGAGTCTCAGCAGGTTGCGGTCCAGCCACTCACCGTACGGCTGCCGGTGAGCATAGTATTTCTTGCAGTCGTCATCGGAGATGATTTTCTTCTTCTTCGTGTCGACCAGAAGAATTCTTCCGGGCGTCAGGCGGGATTTCTTCACCACATGTTCCGGCGGAATATCCAGAACTCCCACCTCAGAGGAGAGGATCAGCCGGTTGTCATCGGTGATGTAATACCGGGAAGGACGCAGTCCGTTCCGGTCAAGGGTCGCACCGAGCACATCTCCGTCGGAAAACAGAATTGCCGCCGGGCCGTCCCACGGCTCCATCATGGTCGCATAGTAATGGTAGAAATCCTTCTTGTCCTCGTCCATGAAACGATTGTGGTTCCACGGCTCCGGAATGGTCACCATCATGGCAAGCGGAAGATCCATGCCGTTCATATAGAGGAATTCCAGCGTGTTGTCCAGCATCGCCGAATCGGAACCCGACGCGCTGATCACCGGATAAATCTTGTCGATGTCCTTCTCCATGATCGGGCTGGTCATGGTCTCCTCACGGGCGAGCATACGGTCCATGTTGCCGCGGATCGTATTGATCTCTCCGTTGTGCGCAATCATGCGGTACGGATGCGCGCGGTTCCAGGACGGAGTCGTGTTTGTGGAGAACCGGGAGTGCACAATTGCAATCGCCGTCCGGTAATCCTTGTCCTGGAGATCGCCGTAGAACCTTCTCAGCTGTTTGACCAGGAACATTCCCTTGTATACGATGGTTCTCGATGAGAGGGAGCAGATATAGGTATCGTCGGAGCTCTGTTCGAACTCACGTCTCACAACGTAAAGCTTCCGGTCAAATTCAATTCCTCTTGAGAGCTCCTCCGGCCGCTCGATGAAGCACTGCATGATATACGGCATGCAGTCCAGCGCGGCCTTTCCGAGAATGCCGGGATTTGTCGGAACCGTTCTCCAGCCGAGCAGCTTCAGTCCCTCCTTCTCCACAATGACCTTCATCATCCGCATCGCAAAGGTGCGCTTCATGGTATCCTGTGGAAAAAAGAACATGCCGACGCCATAATCACCGGCGTCTTTCACTGCAATGCCCTCCTGCGCCGCGGCTTTGCGGAAAAAATCATGACTGATCTGTGTCAGTATGCCGACACCATCTCCGACTGTCCCGGTCGCATCCTTTCCGGCACGATGCTCCAGCTTCTCAACGATGGCAAGCGCATCGTCCAGAACCCGGTTGTCCTGGTGTCCATCAATGTTTACAACCGCACCGATACCGCAGGCATCATGATCCTTCTGAAGCTGTCGATACTTTCTGATATGCTGTGTATACTCATCCATACTTATTCTTCCTCATCTGTGCAGTCTGCAGGTAATGATCCCGCAGGATTTATGAGCTTCTGATTTTTTTATATAGTGATTATCAGGGATATGCAAGCATTTTTTGCGCCATTTGTTCTCACATTTTGCAGAACGTCTGCTATAAAATAATCATCCGGGCCGTTTCCTGTACTTGTCTTGTACTTTATTCCGGGCGGGCTCCGCTTTCCATTATGGTTAAAATCAATTACCCTGCAAATCTGATTTTAAATACAGTTTTAGGAACTGCCGCGTTTTTACCCGCGACAGTTCCTGATATTCACGATGCATTCCATTCTTCTGGCGTCCGGTCTCTGTGGATTTCCGTCTCACCGGCCGTCCTTTTCCGGATTTTCTTATCGAAGTGAGAAAAGAAGTTCTCCGTATGTCGGATACGGCAGATATTTCTCCGGAACGTAGATCTCCGCCGAGTCTACATAGCTGCGAAGGTTCTCCATATCCGTGAGGATCACGTCGTGATAGTAGCGAGCGCCCTCAAGGCCTTCGCGCTTCTCTGCTTTTGCTGTATCCTCGGTCAGCTTCGCCAGAGCGCTTCCGATTTCTCCGGAAAGGCTGTCCAGCTTTTTCAGGATTCCGGTCTCATATGCGCCGCCCTCATCTCCGAGCAGTGCCTTCTTCTGCGTGCTTTCCTCCGTCAGATCCTTCATATACCCGAGAAGTCCGCTGGTGAAGTCTTTCCGTACCATCTCCTCCATGGTAAGGGCCTCGATGTGCACGGTCTTGGAATAGTTCTCCAGGAAGATCTCATATCTGGACTCAATCTCTTCCTTTGTGAAGATTTTATGCTTTGTGAAGAGCTCCACGTTCTTACTGTCAAGCAGCTTCGGCATCGCGTCCGGAAGAGATTTCAGGTTCTCGAGACCTCTCTTCTCCGCCTCGGCAATCCATTCATCCGTATAGCCGTTGCCGTTGAACAGGATTCTCTTGTGCTCATCCAGAATCTTCTTCAGAAGCTTGTGAATCTCCGCGTCAAGATCCTCTGCCGCCACATCCTTGAGCGCGTCATAGATGCGGGAAAGAGACTCTGCAACAGCTGTGTTCAGGATGATGTTGGGGTCAGCTACTGACAGAGAGGAACCCGGCATACGGAATTCGAATTTGTTTCCGGTAAATGCGAACGGTGATGTACGGTTTCTGTCGGTCGTATCCTTGGTGATGTGCGGCAGTACATGAACGCCCATTCCCATCTTCGTCTTTCCGGTTCCCACAAAGGCAGTTCCGTCATCGATGGATTTCAGCACGGCGGCGAGCTCGTCTCCCACAAAGATAGAGATCACTGCCGGCGGTGCCTCGTTCGCTCCCAGTCTGTGATCGTTTCCTGCGGTTGCCACGGATACACGCATCAGATCCTGATAATCATCGACCGCCTCGATAACAGCCATCAGGAATACCAGGAACTGGGTATTCTCCGCCGGTGTTCTGCCTGGATCCAGAAGGTTCTCGCCCGTATCGGTGACAATGGACCAGTTGTTATGCTTGCCGGATCCGTTAATTCCCTCGAAAGGCTTCTCGTGAAGCAGGCATGCATAATGATGCTTGTCCGCCACCTTCTTCATGACCTCCATCGTCAGCTGGTTGTGATCCACCGCGACGTTGGCAGTTTCAAATACAGGTGCCAGCTCATGCTGAGAGGGCGCAACCTCGTTGTGCTTTGTCTTCGCCGGAACGCCGAGCTTCCAGAGCTCCTGCTCCAGATCATGCATGTATTCGGATACCTTCGGTTTCAGAACGCCGAAATAGTGATCCTCCATCTCCTGCCCCTTCGGTGCCGGAGCTCCGATCAGGGTGCGTCCGCACATCAGGAGATCCTTTCTCTGAAGGTACATATCCTTGTCGATCAGGAAATACTCCTGCTCGGAACCAACCGTGGTGTCAACATGTGTAACCTTCTCATTTCCGAGAAGATGAAGAACCTTGACCGCCTCCTTGGACAGTGCTTCCATGGAACGCAGAAGCGGGGTTTTCTTGTCCAGAGCTTCTCCGCCAAAGGAACAGAAGGCCGTCGGAATATAGAGAGATCCGTCCTTAATGAATGCCGGTGAAGAAGGATCCCACGCGGTATAGCCGCGCGCCTCAAAGGTCGCCCTGAGGCCGCCTGACGGGAAGCTGGAAGCATCCGGCTCGCCCTTTACCAGCTCTTTTCCGGAAAACTCCATGATTACCTTGCCGTCTCCGGTCGGAGAGATGAAGCTGTCGTGCTTCTCGGCCGTAAGTCCGGTCATCGGCTGGAACCAGTGTGTGAAATGCGTCGCGCCATGCTCGATCGCCCACTCCTTCATCACCGCCGCAACCGTATTCGCCACGTCAAGCTCCAGATGGCTGCCGTTTTTAATTGTCTTATGAACCGCCTTATATACGTCCTTCGGCAGACGTTCCTTCATAACCTGATCGTTGAATACCAGGCTGCCGAAGATTTCAGGAACGGATTTCACAAAATCAAGTCTTTTTTCTTCCACTTTTTCTACCTCCTATTCCGGGAATGCATCTCACAACAGTGAATACAGCTCCTCTGCAGTTCTTCCCCGCCTCCCGGCCGGCCCGCACACGGCCCGGCATTCCCGGAGACTGCTGCTTTCGCGTAACGAGATAAAACACGCTGCGCGAGTTTTATCTCGCTATCGCGACGCTCGCCGCACACGAATACTTCGCATTCGGCCGCGGCTCACTGTTCGCGTAAAAAAAGACAGGCAGAGATGCTCTTATGATTAAGCATCTTTGCCTGTCATCAGTTCCCTATTCTATAAGAACACGTCCCAAAATAAAATACTCATTTTTGTGTATAAGCTCTTCGAAAACGCATCCAGGATCGTCACACGCAAAGCGCGTGTAAGAGACTGGATGCGATTTCGAAGGCAACAGGTATGAGCACGAAGTGACGCGCTAGCGGCACGAAAGTGCGAATGCCTGTTAGGATTGCGAGAGTGCGAAGCACGGAGCAATCCGCAGCTTATACACAAGTCCAGTCGCAATGTTCCTGGCACGCGGGGAACCTGCTCAGTGTACATACCACCCGACCGGATTCTCCGGATGCAGATTAATATTAATCTGCTTCGTTTCCTGATATTCATCCAGTCCCTGTACGCTCAACTCACGTCCTATGCCGCTCTTCTTATAGCCGCCCCATGGTGCCTGGCAGAAGGTGGGCTGATCGCAGTTGATCCACGTGATTCCCGCACGGAGTTCTCTGGTGACGCGAAGTGCTCTCGCCCCGTCCCGGGTGATCACCGCTCCGGCCAGTCCGTATTCCGTATCGTTTGCAAGCGCTACGGCTTCCTCCTCTGTGTGGAACGTAAGCACGCTCAGAACCGGTCCGAAAATTTCTTCCTTTACGATGCGCATATCCGGCCTGCAGTGATCAAAGACAGTCGGTTCGATGTAATAGCCCTTGTCGCATCCGTTCTCTGTATAACGTTTTCCTCCGCATACGAGCTCGGCGCCTTCCTCAATTCCGGTCCTGATGTAGGACAGGATCTTGTTCATCTGGTCCTCGGAAACCACAGGTCCAAGATCCGGATTCTCCATTCCGGGGCCGATGGTGACCTTGGATGCCTTCTCAGCCAGCCGCTTGATGAAAGCATCATGGATTCCATCCTGAATGATCAGTCTGGAAGTGGCCGAGCACACCTGGCCGCCGTTGAAAAAGATTCCGATCATGACCCATTCGACCGCGGCTTCAAGATCACAGTCATCGAAGATGACCACCGGAGATTTTCCACCAAGCTCCAGACCTACCTTTTTCAGGTTGCCGGCTGCCGCCCGCGCGATTCCCTGGCCGACCTTTGTGCTTCCGGTAAAGGTGATCATATCGACATCCTCACTCTCCGCGAACACATTTCCAACATTTGATCCGCTGCCCAGCACAAGATTTGCCGTTCCGGCGGGAAGCCCTGCCTCTTCAAAGAGATGAAACAGCTTTGCAGTGGACAGGGGTGCCTTGGAGCTCGGCTTGAATACCAGGGAGTTTCCGGCTGCCAGACAGGGCGCCAGCTTCCAGCAGGACATCAGCAGCGGGTAGTTCCATGGCGTAATCTGCGCGCAGACACCCACCGGCTCCTTCACGGTCATATTCAGCATTTCACCGAATCCGTTATTGGTTGCATAAGCGCCGCCCTCCGGCTTGTCGATCAGGCCGGCATAATAACGGAAGCATTCGGCGGCGTCTGAGACGTCACCCTCCGCCTCGCGGAGCGGTTTTCCATTGTCCAGGGTATCTGTCACGGCCAGATCATGGGTATTCTCATCGATCAGCTCCGCAATCCGATACAGGATTCCCGCTCTTGCCACACCCGGCATATCCCTCCAGGTGCGGTCTGTATAAAAGGATTTCTTCGCGGCGGCGATGGCTTCCTCCGCATCCTGCGGCACGCTGTCTGTCACAACACCGATCACACTGCCGTCTGCGGGTCCGATCACTTCCTCTGTTTTCCCGGATACGGATTCCTTCCAGACACCATTGATATAATTCTTTACGACTTCCATCCGTTTCCTCCTTGTATATAGGTTTTGCGAGAGTACACAGCACGGATCCATCCGGAGCTTATGCCGCATGTGGTGCTATTCTTACATAGCGCTTACCCTGCTGCTCATGCAGACAACGAGATAAAACACGCTGCGCGAGTTTTATCTCGCTATCGCGACGCTCGCCGCTCTTACGTCCGCGAGCGACTCATCCAGTCTCGTGATAACATCCTTGATATCCTGATCGGAAATAACAGCTGTCGGCTCGAAACGAATGGTCTTCGCGTTCACCAGTGTTCCCGCTGTCATGACTCTGCGCGCGAACAGTCCCTTAGCGGTTGCGTAGCCGACCTCGCAGTTCACAAACTCAACGGCGAGCATCAGTCCCTCTCCACGGACCTCCTGAATGATATCCGGGTACTTCTCAGCCATGGACTGAAGTCCTGCCTTCAGAACCTTTCCTTTTTCTCTGCATACGCCCGGGATATCGTTCTTCAGCATATAGCGGATCGTTGCAAGTGCCGCCGCGCAGCATACCGGGTTTCCTCCGAAGGTCGGAGAGCCAAGCAGCCACGGGTTGTCGATCAGCTGCTGTCCCCACATCTTCGGCTTGAAAATGATTCCGGTGATCGGCATGATGCCGCCGCCGAAGGCTTTACCGAAGGTCATGATATCCGGAGTAACTCCCTCTGCCTCACACCTCCACATCGTGCCGGTACGGCCCATGCCGGTCTGGATCTCATCGAAGATCAGCGCAACGCCGGTCTCGTCACAGATGTCACGAAGCTGCTGCAGATATCCCTTCGGAGGAACGATGACTCCCGCCTCACCCTGAATCGGCTCCGCGATAACTGCCGCAACACTCTCACCGACTGCCTGAAGATTCTTGATTGCCTTTCTTACATCCTCTGCGTTTCCGTACTCAACATGCTGTACCTGCTGTACCATCGGTGTGTACGGTACACGGTAGGTATCCTTGCCTCCTACAGAGATCGCACCCATGGATTTGCCGTGGAATGCGCCTACCATGGAGATGTACCATCTGCCGCCGGTAGCGATACGTGCCAGTTTCAGAGCCATCTCAACGGCCTCTGCGCCGCCGTTTGTGAAGAAGCACTGCTGCAGGTCACCCGGGGTGATGTCCGCGAGCGCCTTTGCCAGATATCCTCTCAGCGGATCAAGCAGCTCCTGTGAGTGAAGTGCCTGATGATCGAGCTGTTTCTTCACGACGTCAAGGATTTCCGGATTTCTGTGTCCGCAGGTGTAGATTCCGAAGCCGCCGAGACAGTCGATGAATTTCTCACCGTTCAGCCCGTATACATACGCGCCGCCGTCCTCCCACTCCAGAACCGCTCCGCCTTCCGAATCGGAGGATACGGACTTTCTGTATTTCAGCCAGCCCGGGCTGACATAGTTGTTGAAGTAATCCAGCGTCTCTGCAACCATTCTCTTCTTCTCGTCTTTCGGAATGTCCTTGCTGTCCGTCTCGATAAGACCTATAATACGATCCAGATCCTTGATTGTCTTTGCTGTGTCTGCCATAGTTTTTTCCTCCTGTTTATAACTGTTGATAACTCTGTAAACTGACAGTCCTATAACTGCAGGTCCTGTAACCGCAGATTCTGAAACAGCAGGTTCTGTTTCCGCAGATCCTTTCCCTGCGGATCCGGGCAGCTGTACATTCAGGCAGCAGCTGCTTCGGTTTCCTGCAGATACTGATAAAAAAAGCGCATCCGTCATGACGAGTGACAGATACGCCTTTGTATCGGTGCTGTTATATTTAACTGCTGGTTATATTCTAGCAAAGTCCGAAAGCCGTTGCCATTCCCGGATTCTGCGATTTTTATACTTGATTTCCGGTATTTGCAGGTACTTTCTTCCAGGATACCATAATCCTGTACAATCCCGCGATGCCGCAGCTTCCCCGCATGATCCCGTGGTACTGCAGCTTGTCCGCACCATCTCCACGTGCACACAGCTTCTGCATGATGCCGGTATTCCGGCCGGCCTGTACATCGATAAACACGAATGAATCTAATGCCTTAAGCGCAGCACAGATACTAAACAAACCGACTTAAAATGAGGTGACAGAATAATGGATACCAATCATCTGCTGATCTTCAGTGATCTCCTGTATTCTTTGTATACTTCCAACGATGCAGAGGGAATCAACCACGATCTCCTTTCCTATCTCCGGATGCTGATTCCGAGTCCCTACGCCAGTCTTCTGACTGCGGACCCTGATGCGCCCCGCTTCACCTTCAATGGTGTGTACTGCGATCCGGCAGATTTTACCGCCGCGGAGCAGAAATACATCGATAACTACGAGGACGACGAAATCCAGTGGATGCTCCACTCCAAGGTCTCCACGGTGCTTCGGGAAAGCGATCTTCTAAAGAACGAAAGCCGCCTTCATTCCGCGATTTATGAAAAGTGTTACCGCCCATATCATATCTATGACACCCTTCAGATGTCGATCGTGTATGAACGGAAGTTTCTGGGCGTGATCACACTGTTCCGCACCCGGGAGGATCCGCCCTTCTCAGAAGACGACATGACGCTGCTGAAGTCTCTCGACAAGCATCTGAACTTCATCTACGGCCGTCTGCTTCTGAAAGCTCCGGACACATTTCCCGCAAATTCCGCATCCGCAGTCCTCACCACAGAACGGGCAGACGCCCTGATCGAAAAAGCCGCTCTGACCCGGAGGGAGGCTGAGATCGTCCGGCTTGTCATGAAGGCGCTTCCAAATGCACAGATCCGCGAACAGCTCCATATCACGGACAACACCCTGCAGAAACACATGCAGAACATCTACCGGAAGCTTCATATCTCTTCACGGCTGGAGCTTTTCCGGATCATGTCCGGAACGGACGGCGCAGGGACCGGTCTCTGACCGTCCCTGATTTTCCTTTCTTAATCATTCACCTGTTTACAAATCTTCAGCGCATCATTCGTGATTTTGCCGCAGCACATCGTGAAGACGACACGATTGTCCATGATCTCCTCCTCCGGCATGGTGAACAGGTTCTCCTTCAGCACAATGATGTCCGCATATTTTCCCTCCTCGAGGCTTCCGATCCTGTCCTCCATGTGGTATGCGCGTGCGGCGTTGAAGGTATACCCGGACAGAACCTGCAGCATCGTCAGTTTTTCCTCCGGATTAAATCCTGTCGGATGATGCTGATAATCCTTTCGCGTGACTGCGGTATATATCGTCTGGAACGGATCAATGCCGACCACAGGAAAATCGGTTCCGATCGCCAGAGTTCCCGTCGCCTCGGCCATGGAGCGAAGCGGCCATTCATAGCGGATTCTCTCTTTTCCGATATGAAGGATCTTGCCGTTCTCATCCAGAACCAGATGTGCCGGCTGCATGGACGGAATCACGTGAAGCTTCCGGAAGCGTGGGATATCCGAGGGATCGATATTCTCGATATGCTCAATTGTATTGTGATAATCTCTGTCCCCGTTGGCGCGGATCGAATCCTCGAAGAGGTTCAGCGCCATCCGGACGGAGCCATCCGCAATGCAGTGCAGCCTGACGGAAAATCCTTCCTTGTTCGCGGCGATGACAGACTGTCTGACATCGTCATACTCCCGCAGAGGCACCCCGATTCCGCAGGTATCCGGCCGGTCTGTGTAGGGTTTCAGTAGAAGACCGGTGTAGGTCTCCGTAACCCCGTCAAGGAATCCCTTCACGCCCGGGATGTCAAACCATTTCCCGGCAAACTGCTTCTTCCATTTCTCTGCCGCGGAAAAATCCGTATAACCGAACAGCCGCGGAAACAGATACAGATGAGCGCTCATCCTGTCCTCTTCTGCCATCGAATGAATCATCTCGCAGAGATGATTGTTCTCCTCATTATAATCGGGTGCGAACATCTCGCTGAGCGCGGTGATGCCGTACCCGGCCAGAACCTTCTCGAAATCCTCAATAATCTTCCGATACTCATCATCCGGGAAGGTGCGGAACACCTTATCCGCAGGCTCATACGCAGCCGGCTCGATCAGCATTCCACTCAGCTCTCCATCCGGAAGAAGACCGACAGAACCGCTCTCAGGCTTCATATCCGGCGTAATCCCGCACAGTTGAAGTGCCGCACTGTTCAGCCAGTAGCTATGCGCGTCCGCGCATTTCAGCAGAACCGGACGGTCCGGAACCACCGCGTCGAGACTTTTTTTCGTCGGAAGCGTCGTCGTCCTCCACTTCGGAAGAAACCATCCGCTTCCCCGAATCACCTTCTCCTCCGGGTGCTTTGCCGCGTATTCTCCGACGATCCGCGCACAGTCGTCCTCGGAGACCGAATCCGCGATCTCACTGCACACATGCTCGCTGTTCTCCATGGCTCCGGTAAAAAAATGCGTGTGCGCATCGATAAATCCCGGCATCACCAGCCGGTCGCCGAAATCCAGAACTTTTATCCCATCCGGAAGCGACTCTGCTTCCTTTTTATCCGGAAGCACCTCTGCTTCCCTTTTATCCAGAAGCGCCTCTACGTTCACATCATACGGAAGAATTTTCCGGATCACTCCATCCTCCACAAGAATCGACTCCGGGGAAGGCAGAGCGTCATGTCCGTTGTATACCGCCGTACTTCTGATCAAATATTTCATAAAATAAAGTCCTTTCGTTTGCTGCAGGCAGAAACTCACTGCCTGTCATTTACTGCAGGCGAAATCCACTGCACTGCCTTTCGTTTGCTGCAGGCGAAAACCCACTGCCTTCAGGCAGTGGGCAGTTGACGATCATCGTCTCACAAACTGAATTTCCGTCTGACCGCGTCCGTAAGATATTCCGCAGTGCCCTGCACGCCGAACAGACTGCTGTTGATCATGATGTCCTTATACCTCTTATCGTCCGGCAGATAGCCCGCGTAATGCATCTGATATTCATCTCTCGCGTCATCTACCGCCTTGATCATGCGGCGTGCCTCCTGCTCCTCCAGCTTCAGATCATAGATGCAGTGATGCAGTCTGTCCGAATAGGAAGCATAGATATAGATATGCATCGTGTTCGGCATCTCAGCCAGAATAAAATCCGAGCACCGGCCGACGATAATGCAGGATTCCCTCTGCGCCAGAAACTTAATGATGTTCTGCTGTGTATGAAAAATCTTGTCCTGCACATCACTTGTGCCTCCGCCCAGCGGAAACTGCATCCGGGAGAACGGATTCTCGACGCCCTTCCTCGCCGATTCCTCCGATTCCTCAATCACCGAGGCCGGAAGATCCAGCTCCTGCGCGGCCTTCTCAATCAGATCTCTGTCGTAATACTCGACTCCCAGATCCTCTGCCATACGCTTTGCGATCGGTCTTCCCATGCTGCCGAACTGCCGGTTCACGGTTACCACAAATTTACTCTTGCTCATAATCATTCCTCTTTCTATATAAACAACCGGACGGTATGAAGCGCCACGTCCTGTATGGAGCACCACAGGCTGAGTGAAACACCACCGCTATACGGAGCACCGCAGGCTGTATGAAACACCACGCGCTATACGGAGCACCACAGGCTGTACATGTCCGGCTACAGATTTCCTCCCGCAACAATTGCCTGATCACTGCCTGTCCGGATATTTACGCATCTCATATCATATCCGATAACCTGCTGCGCTACATGACAAATCCGATAACCTGCTACGCTACATGACAAATCCGCAGACCAGATACGCAACAACCGAGGCACCGGCAGCTATCAGCACATAAGGCAGCTGCGATAGTGCGTGCTCCATGTTGTCGATGCCGGCGCTCTGCGAGGACAGCAGCGTCGCGTCTGTGTAGAAGCACGCGTGGCTTCCGAAAGCACCTCCGGAAATAACCGCTGCCATGATCAGGATCGTATTTGCGCCAACCGCTGCTCCAAGCGGAAAAACAATCGGAGTTACGATAGCGCTCATGCCCCAGAGAGATCCGGTTGTGAATGCCAGCACCGCGACAAGAACGAAGGTAACCGCCGGGAACACAGATCTCGTAAGAACGGGCTCCGCAATCTGAATGATGAAATCCGTCATCTTCATGTCGGCCAGCACCTTTTCCAGAGAAAACGCCATGATCAGAAGGATCAGGATCGGAAGCATGTCGGCAAATCCCTTGCAGATCGTCGTATAGAAATCCTCCATGCGAATGACCTTTCTCGGAATGTACATCACAAAGCAGACCAGAATGCCTACCACGACCGCAAGAAGCAGATTGCCCGTCGCGATCGCGAGAGCGACAAGCACACCCATCGGAATGATGAAATCCCAGATATTGCCTTCCTCCGTGTATCCCTCTTCGTCATGATTGTATTTGCGGCTCTTTTCGCTGTATACCATACCGGTTTCGGCGACACGCTGGTACGCCTTCTTCATCGTACCCATCTTCGGCATGACGCCAAGGCAGAACAGGAACACAATCAGAAGGGTGAAAATCGGATAGAACAGATACGGAATGGCGTGCGTATAGGCCTGAAGACCGGTAGCGTAGCCGAGCTTCTGCACGCTGTCCTGATCAGCGAAGATGCCCGCGTAGAAAACTGCCCATGTGGAGAACGGAAGCATAACGCATACCGGAGCGCCCGTCGCATCCAGCATGTAAGCCAGTGCCTCTCTCGGGATCTTTCTCTTGTCATAGACACCCTTCATGCACACACCGATGGTCAACACATTCAGATAATCATCTACAAAGATGAGAATGCCCAGAATGAAGGAAGTAAATAACGTCTTGCGTTCCGTGTTGCAAAATTTGGAAACAAGCCGTGAAAATCCATAGCTTCCCTTCGATGCCGTCAGCAGCGCAATCAGGCTGCCGAACAGTCCGCAGACGATGATGATCCAGACATTTTCAGCGAGTGTGTCCTGGATGAGCTGACACCACTTTGTCAGGAAACTCCCTTTATAATAAACCAGACACGCGAGCAGTGATCCTGCAATCAGAACCTCTGCGCACCTTTTTGTCAAGACCGCAATAACGATAATAGCCAGGATAATAAATACTGAAAGTAAACCGGTTGACATGTGCTTCACCTCACTACTTATCCAAAAACCAATCAACAGTTACTCTGGAGAGACGTCTCTGAATACCCGATACACAACACGATATATAACACAATATACACAATCCAAAAACCGTGTACAATCTTCCTCGCGCTTCGTGTGCGACAGTCCTCTCCGCATTATCAAACAGCCTTGCAGATGTCACGCAACGAGTCCAATCGACAGCTCTCTCCGCGCTATCAAACAGCCTTGCAGATGTCACGCAATGAGTCCAATCGTTCAACCGACAGTCCTCTCCGCGTTATCGGAAAATCTGCGAAAACAGAAAAGGGCATGCAGAATAAATCCACATGCCCCTTTGCACTGTCTGTATTCAGAATATAGGATACGATAAAAAAAAAAGAAGTATCCGGCTGTCTGCCAACGATACTTCCTTGTATCACAGATGTCTCTGACTTTTATTTATAGGAAAATCATAGCAACCTTTTTGCAGTATGACAATACCCGCGGTCCGGTATTTTTTTAACAGAAATCAGTTAGGTTATCGGCCTCTTCAAATTCCTTATACTGCCGCTCTGCCTTAGTTTTTTTCAACAGAAATCAGTTAGGTTATCGGCCCGCGGTTTTTCTGAAGAGCAGAAATTCCATGACTTAACGTTATCCGTGGGCAGCGATCACACGGCTCGCGCCGGTCTTCCGCCTTCTTCGACAGTTTTGATATCCTCTAGCACCATCGTCATGCTGCGGGCAAAGGAAGCGCCGGTGATTCCGCCGATGTGCGGACTGAAAATAATCCTTCGCGAAATCTCCCGCGGCTGTTCGAGCAGCACATGATCCTTCTGCACCGGCTCGCAGTCGAGGGTATCCAGTCCGGCCATTGCCAGCTTTCCGGATGCCAGGGCGTGAATCAGCGCATCATCCTCCACAAGCTCTCCCCTGGATGTATTCACGAAATATGATCCCTCCTTCATCTTGTGGAAGAAATCAAAGTCCGCCATGTATTCCGTTTCGGGCGTAACGGGAAGGTGCAGACTGACAATATCGCTCTGTTCCAGCAATCTGTCCAGCGGCAGATATTGCACGCCGTACTCCTTCTCCCTCTCTGCCGAGAGGGGATGTCTTTTATAATAGAAAATATCACGCGTTCCGTAAGCCTTCAGAAGATGTGCGGTACGCCTGGCAATATTTCCGAATCCCACCAGCCCGACCGTGCAGTCAGACAGCTCCCTCAGCGATCCTGACCGGATATATCCGCCTTTTACCTGAATCTGCCGTCCGTCCCGGACCGCCTGGTCTCCGTTCACCACATCCCGCAGCATTCCAACCATCAGAAGAACCGTCTGCTCCGCTACCGCGGAAGCATTCATTCCCTGACTGCTGCAGACATAGATCCCGCGATCAGCAGCCGCCTCTGTGTCGATCTGGTCATAAGCCACTCCCTCAGAGTGAATCATCCTGAGATTCGGCATCCCGGCGATCAGGTCACCGGATACCCTCGAGATGGCATCCGCTACAATGTAATCCGCATCCTTTGCCTGGGAAAGGTACTCGATATCCGTCAGCCCCCTCGGCATGTCTATGATCTCCAGCCTGGAGAGATACGGGTTTCCGGCTGCGTACTTCTCAATATTTCCCTTTTCCCCGATATGTAAAACCTTCATCAATAATTCCCTTTCATATATCTACTGTATAAGCTCTTCGAAAACGCAGACAGGATCGTCGCACGCGAAGCGCGCGTAAGAGACTGTATGCGATTTCGAAGGCAACAGGTATGAGGATGAAGCGCGAACGCGCGAAAGCCTCATACCTGTAGGATTGCGAAAGTGCGAAGCACGGAGCAATCCGTAGCTTATACAGTGTGTGGCACAATGTATCCGCTGAGCTGCCGGAACTTGTACCTCCGCCGGTTGTTCCTCTGATACCCGTTCTTCCATGTCTGTTCTTCTGTCGATTTTTCTATTATGCACTTCTGTCATCAGAAGGTTCAAGACCAGAAGCGCCGAACAACAAGACAAAATCTATCTGTCCTTACCTGCCTGCTGTGCAGATTCGTCATATTTTCAGGAAGCTCTTCTGATTTTTTTGTTGATTCGGTACAGAAAATTGCCTGATTATGCTATTCCCGTATTGACGAAATATCCTGAATACGATAGATTAATACTATGAAAGTATGTTAAATATTGCACAATCTTTCGGTAATCTGAAACAGACTCAGAAGTGATGACTCTGGGTGTTTTTTTGCGGTATTCACCGCAAAAGGGAAATGCAGTACTATTTCTATTGACAAGGAGGATGTCAAGTTATGAAACGTCTGAAGGTTAACAAAGAAGCCGAGTGCATGAACTGCCTCACCTGCGTTCAGGTATGTGCGAATACCTATTTCAAGAGCGACGATCTGGATCTTGCCGCTCTGCGGATCGAGACGGTAAACGAAGTATTCCCCTTCGAGACCAAACCGGTAACCTGTATTCAGTGCGGCAAGTGTGCCCGGAACTGCCCGCAGAACGCTATCACACAGAACAAATTCGGCGTTTACATGGTGAACAAGAAACTCTGCACAGGCTGCGGAACCTGCGTTGAGGTCTGCCCGATGCATGTGATGAGAAAGGATCCCGCAACCGAAAAGGCATTCAAGTGCATTGCCTGCGGCAAGTGTGCGCAGGCCTGCCCGATGGACTGCCTGTTTATTGAAGAAAAGTAATAGCCCGGAGCGACAGACGCCCGGTGAAGGCACACCGCGCAAGCGGGTCCCTCACCGGGCGTCTGTTGTATCCGCTCTTCGAAAACGCAGACAGGCTGCCTGCCGCGAAGCGCACGTAAGAGGCTGTATTCGAATGCCTATAGATTGCGGGAGTGCGTAGCACGGAGCAATCCGTAGCTTATACCGTTTGTGCCACGATGTAACATATGGTAGTTTACTGGGTGTGAAAAATTAGTGAGTACTGATTATATCTTTACTGATCCAATCTTATAAAATATAAGGATTGATGATTGAATTGATTGAGATGAAATTTGAAAGGAATTGCTCAATGATTAAGAAAACAGCCGCAATTAACGACCTCTCCGGCATGGGACGCTGTTCTCTGGTGGCGGATATTTCGGTTCTCTCCGCCATGGGAATTTCCGTGAATCCGGTACCAACCGCTGTACTGACGGCACAGACCGAATACACGGGATACTACTCCAGAGACTGCACCGCGGACCTGCCGCATTATCTCTCGCACTGGTCCTCGCTCCATGCCCGCTTCGACGGCATTCTGACCGGCTATCTGGCGGATTCCTCTCAGACCTCTTTCGTCAGAGATTTCCTGAAGCATTTCAAAAGCGGAGAAACCACACTTCTGGTCGATCCTGTCATGGGAGATGACGGCTTCACCTACGCAAATTTTTCGCCCGATCTGCTCCGCGACATGAAGGTTCTCGCCAAACAGGCCGATATCCTGACCCCAAACATCACAGAGCTCTGTCTTCTGACCGGCGCCGAACCCGCAGAACTTCTTTCCTCTCCCGCAGCGTCGCTTCTGGAACAGATCCGGGACCGGGCCCGTTCCCTTCTGAACAAGCCGGGAAAAACAATTCTCGTCACGGGTTTATCCGGGGAGCTCTGCAGTCACTCCGCTGACGGAACACAACCGAAGATCGGCAATCTGCTTGTGAACAGCGAGGGAGAAGCTCTGTATCTCTTCCCGCACGAAAAAGGGCACTTTTCCGGAACCGGCGATCTTTTCGCCGCCATTGTCCTCGGCGGACGTCTCAACGGATGGAGCTGGGACAGAACCGTCAGGACTGCCGGAGACTTTCTGTCCGCCGGCGTTCACGACTCCATCGCAGCCGGCACTTCCTTCCTCGACGGAATTAATTATGAAAAGTATCTGCCGATGCTGATGCCGGACATACGCTCTGACATTCGCTGACGAAATATGCATGGCTCTCTCAGACTCCGGTCTTCACGTCTTTTGCTCAGAGGATGGGCAGCCATGACCTGACTGGAAATTCAGCCGGACATACGCTATGGCCGCAAACTCAGACAGACATACGCTATCGCTGCAAATTCAGACGGTCTCAGGCGCCGAGGAGCAACGGAAGGGTGAGCTTGGCCAGTCCGAGGAAGATAAAGAATCCAAGAACATCGGTCGCCGTCGTCACGAAAATTGAGGACGCAACGGCCGGATCCGCATGGATTTTATCCAGCACAACAGGAACCAGGAATCCGAAGACACCCGCGACGATCATATTCCCGATCATGGCGATGAACACAATCACTCCAAGATAGAAATTTCCATAGATCAACCAGACAATGACGCCTGTCACAAGACCATTAGCGGCACCGTTGATAATGCCAAGCAGTATTTCCTTAAAGAACCCCTTCATCGCCTCCGCGAACGTTATCTTGTTATGCGAGAGCTCACGGACCAGGACGGACATTGTCTGCGTACCGGCGTTGCCTCCCATTCCGGATACAATCGTCATGATCGCAGAAAGAGCGACAACCTTATTGATGGTGCTCTCGAATGCCTTTACCGTGAACGAAGCGAGAAATGCCGTCGCAAGGTTGACCAGGAGCCACGGAAGCCGGAAACGAATCGACTGCCCGAGGGAGGTCTTGAGGCTTTCCTCCGAGCTTACACCGGCCATCTGAAGCATATCCTCGTCATGCTCCTGAATGATGACGTCGATGACATCATCTACGGTGATGATTCCGAGAAGCTGTTTCTTCGCGCTGACAACCGGAATTGCCTGCAGATCGTATCGGGATACCAGCTTTGCGACTTCCTCCTGATCGACCTCAGGAGTGACATAGATCACATTGTCGTGCATGATATCACGGATCAGCTTTGACCCGGGACTCGACAGGAGATCTCTCAGATCGACGGTTCCCGTCAGACGATGTGTCCGGTCCGTCACGTAAATAATCTCGATAACCTCGGTCTTTGGCCCGATCTCATGAATCTTGTGAATACCCTCGGATACCGTCAGATTCTCATTCAGAGCCAGGTAAGCCGTGGACATCAGGCCTCCGGCCGATTCCTCCGGATACTGGAGAAGGTTTGTGATGATCTTCCGGTCATCCGCCTTCATCAGGTTAAGAACCTCTTTTCTCCTGCCGGTAGGGAAATCTCCCAGCATATCTACGATATCATCCTTCTGCATATCCGCGAACATATCGAGAAGCGCATGATTATCCAGAGTTTTCGCAAGACGGATCCGCATCTCATCGCTGGACTCCTCCATCAGCGCAGTTCTGTTCTCATCATTCAGAAGCTGCATGACCTTTGGAATTTCCTCGTCCTCGAGTGCTTCCACGATCTGTGCGAAGTCAATGGCTTCCATATCGCTGAAAATCTCATTCAGCTTCTTGCTGTCACCATCCTTTATACAGGCCTCGACCATTTCCTTCCGGTCTTCCAGCTCCTCTGTATTTATCATCTCATTCAATGAAATCACCTCCCGACGAAAGTTCTTCGAAAATGCAGACAGGATCGCCGCAGGCGCAGGCAGACGCACATGCGGAAACTTAGCGCACTTATCGTCGTTTTTTCGAACATACCGATAATATCATAATCCACGGCAGGATGCCACCGCACGGTTCGATGAATCCGTTCTTTTTTGCACCATTAACATTCCTTCACCTCCTGTTAACAATCCTCCGGCTCACTGTTCGCGTAAATTCGAAAAGCGGCAGGAGACATTTCTGCCTTCCTGCCGCTTTCACAGATCTTTCTGCTATATCGTGATGATCTTTTCTTAATGTATCTCAGAAGCATCCTGGTCTTTGGAATTCCCGGGAATACCGGTCCTTACCTCAGACTTCCTTGTAGTCAGCGTCTACGACGTCATCGCCGCCGTTATTGCCTGCGCTGCTTCCGCCCTGAGCGCCGCCCTGCGGGCCTGCGCCTGCGCCCGGATTCGGGCCGCCCTGGCTCTGCTGCATGTTCTCGTACATCTTCGTGAACAGAGCCTGTGAAGAATTCATCAGTTTCTCCTTCGCCGCCTTGATGTCCGTTACCTGCGCGTCGGTCAGACTTCCGTCTGCCGGAGCCTTCGCGAGCAGATCCTTCAGTGCGTTCAGGTCTGCCTCAACGCCGCTCTTCTGATCCGCCGGTACCTTGTCGCCGACTTCCTTCAGAGCCTTCTCTACCTGGAATACCGTCGAATCCGCTTCATTCTTCGTATCTACGGCTTCCTTTCTCTTCTTGTCCTCAGCCTCGTACTGCGCTGCCTCTTTGACTGCCTTGTCGATCTCCGCGTCGCTCATGCTCGATCCGGAAGTGATCGTGATGTGCTGCTCCTTGCCAGTTCCAAGATCCTTGGCGGATACATTTACAATGCCGTTCGCGTCGATATCGAAGGTTACCTCGATCTGCGGAACGCCGCGCATTGCCGGCGGGATTCCATCCAGACGGAACTGTCCGAGAGACTTATTGTCTCTGGCGAACTTACGCTCACCCTGTACAACGTTGATATCCACTGCAGTCTGGTTGTCCGCTGCCGTGGAGAAGATCTGGCTCTTCTTCGTCGGAATTGTGGTGTTTCTCGGAATCAGCGGTGTTGCGATTCCTCCCATGGTCTCAATGGAAAGGGTCAGCGGTGTGACATCGAGCAGAAGCACGTCTCCGGCTCCAGCATCTCCAGCCAGCTTGCCTCCCTGAATCGATGCGCCGATTGCCACGCACTCATCCGGGTTCAGGTTCTTGCTCGGCTCATGTCCGGTCAGCTGTCTTACCTTGTCCTGTACCGCCGGGATACGTGTGGAACCGCCGACCAGAAGGACCTTCGCAAGGTCAGATGCGGTAAGTCCCGCGTCGTTCAGAGCGGTTCTTACCGGCTCTGCGGTCGCTTCCACAAGATCTGCGGTCAGCTCATCGAATTTTGCCTTTGTCAGGTTGAGATCCAGATGCTTTGCGCCGTCCGCCGTAGCGGTGATGAACGGAAGGTTAATGTTCGTGGTGGTCGCGCTCGAAAGCTCGATCTTTGCCTTCTCTGCCGCCTCACGGATTCTCTGCATCGCCATCTTGTCGCCGGAAAGGTCGATGCCCTCCTGCTTCTTGAATTCACTTACGATATAATCGGCAACTCTCTTATCAAAGTCGTCGCCGCCCAGATGGTTATTGCCGGCGGTAGCCAGTACCTCGATGACGCCGTCGCCGATCTCGATGATGGACACATCGAAGGTGCCGCCGCCGAGATCGTATACCATAACCTTCTGCTCTTTCTCATTGTCCAGGCCGTAAGCCAGCGCCGCTGCTGTCGGCTCGTTGATGATACGCTTTACATCAAGTCCGGCGATCTTGCCGGCGTCCTTTGTCGCCTGACGCTGTGCGTCATTGAAATATGCCGGGCAGGTGATGACGGCCTCTGTGACCTTTTCTCCCAGATAGCCTTCCGCGTCGCTCTTCAGCTTCTGCAGAATCATTGCGGAGATCTCCTGCGGAGTATAGCTCTTGCCGTCAATGGTGACTCTGTAATCGGAGCCCATGTGACGCTTGATCGATGAAATCGTGTGATCCGCGTTTGTAACTGCCTGACGCTTTGCCGGCTCGCCTACCAGACGCTCTCCTGTCTTTGTGAACGCGACAACGGACGGGGTCGTACGGCTTCCTTCCGCGTTCGCGATAACGGTGGGTTTTCCACCTTCCATAACGGCTACACAGCTGTTTGTTGTACCAAGGTCAATACCAATGATTTTTCCCATAATCTATTTCCTCCTTTTCGGATGAAGCATCCTCCGCACCGGAAAATCATCTGATCGGTTTCCTGCGGATTTCTTCTGATGTCTGATTCTTATTTGTGGTTTGTTAGCACTCATCATGTACGAGTGCTAACGCTTACAATCCTTATAGTACCACGGAATTTCCGGATGTCAACTCTTATTTTTTCAAATTTAAAATTAAATTTTATTTTTTCAAATTTTAAATTTTACCAAAATAATATTTTGGACGATTCAGCACTCCTGTTTCAAGGACCTGTGGTTCTCTCGATGTGAGAAGTCCGGCAGCCTTCGGCTCCGGGGCACCTTATCATTTCAGCCGCAAAGGAGTCCACAAACGGTTTTTACCGCTTACGTTTACCGCTTGCAATAGTGATGCCGAAAAGCTGAAATCCGTGAAAATGCTAGATATTTGCTAGATGAAAAAAGAAAAGATCCCCGGGAATCCTTATATTTAAAGGCTTTCCGGGGATTTGTATGATGCTGGTGGTCGGACTCGAACCGACACGGTGTGTAAGCACCGAGGGATTTTAAGTCCCTTGCGTCTACCTATTCCGCCACACCAGCCTGTGTTAAACAACACAAGAAATTATATAGTAATTTTTATGAGATTGCAAGTTATATTACTGTATAAGTCCAGTCGCAATGTTCTTGGCCCACGGGGAGCTTGCTCACCAGTGGGCAAGAACATTAGCGACGACAACAGGTATGAGCATGGAGCGGTGCGAAGCAACGCGGGAATGCGAATACCTGTTAGCGGCACGGAAGCTGCGAAGCAGCGAAGTGACGCGGGGACTTATACAGTGTGTGGTGCCCCCAAAAAATCCGTTTCGCACATCCCTTTGCCTCAGAAAACGCAGGAGATCAGCGTCAGAATTGCCAGTCCTCCCTGCATCAGGATGATCTTCGGGTTGCTCGTCACGCTTCCATACAGCGCGACCGCAACAATATAGACCATCAGGCAGATCACAGCCGCCTTGCTGGCAAACGCAAATACAGCCAGCAGGATCAGCACGGCGATCAGACCGTTGTAAACGCCCTGGTTCTTAAACAGAACCGAAACATTTTTCTGTTTAAGTTCGTCCGTCGTCATGCCGAACACTTTCGAAGTCTTTTCTGAGCTTGTCGCAATTGTTTCCAGATAAAAGATATATAAAAATTCAAGCGCTACCAGCACCGATAAAATTTTTGTTACAATATTCATAGTTATCCCTTCTCGCATCAATTCCAGGGAGCAGATGCAGTTCCCCTTGCTTTGAAGCCCCGGCCCGGGACTTCAGCGGCGTGCCTTTCTCTTCAGATCATAGATCGCGACATCATCCGGATTCTCGCTTTTGTGTGCGAACACCAGTGCGCCGGAGGCAGGA
Source organism: Bilifractor sp. HCP3S3_D3 (assembly GCF_052063915.1). Classification (NCBI taxonomy): domain Bacteria; kingdom Bacillati; phylum Bacillota; class Clostridia; order Lachnospirales; family Lachnospiraceae; genus Bilifractor; species Bilifractor sp. HCP3S3_D3. The sequence goes on along the minus strand of NZ_JBQHWP010000011.1, from coordinate 75,888 downwards.
ATCGTTGTCTTGAGGACGCCGGCTTCCACGGGAACCTCTTCCGTATCCCCAGAGCAGCCGTCCCTGTCGCATCGGAAAATTCGCGTCAGACTGTCCTTGTGCGCATACCGGTTCAGCCCTGCCGGCCACACAACGACTTCCATATAATAATCCTCCTGCCGGTTATTCACCAGAACGATGATCTGCTCCTCCTCGTTAAATCTTCCGTATGCCAGAACATTGTAATCCTTGTACAGAAGCTTCAGCGATCCAGTCCGCAGGGCTGAATGATTCCTGTGTACCGCAATGATCCCCTGGTAAAAACGGATCAGGTCCTCATTTTCCCTGCCCCAGGGATAGGTCCGGCGGTTATCCGGATCCGTGAATCCGCATACACCCGCTTCATCGCCATAATACACGGTGGGTGCTCCCGGCCAGGTCATCTGAATCACGACAGCGGTTCGCAGCACAGAAATATCGATGTCCTCTTCCGCCGCCCTGGTTCCGAGGTTCTGCACACGGCCGACCTTGTGATTCGTCCTGGTCAGAAATCTGGAATGATCATGGTTATCCAGTTCATTCATCGCCACCAGCAGCGAGGGCATGGTGAACGAGGCCATGTGATAACGCATAGCGTCCTCAAAGCTGTCCGCGTTGCCCAGGAGATCCTCCCGGTATGAGTCGCTGTGCTTCTCCATCCCTGTGAGGAACCATGATACCGGCTCCATGAACGCATCGTAGTTCATGACGGTGTCCCATTCATCACCCTTCAGCCAGGAACCCGCATCCCCATAATGCTCCGCCAGTATAATGGCGTCCGGATTCGCCTCCTTGACCTTCTGGCGGAATTTTTTCCAGAACTGATGGTTAAATTCCGAGGAATGCCCCAGATCAGCCGCCACGTCAAGTCTCCATCCGTCAGCGCTGAACGGCGGCGACACCCACTTACCGGCGATCCGGAGAATATCCTCCTGCAGCCTGATGGAATCCTCGTAATTCAGCTTCGGCAGCGTATCATGGCCCCACCACCCGTCATAATGGGAATTATACGGCCAGACAGAGCCACGCTGGAAATCAAAATAGTCGTGATAGGGGCTGTCCTCCGAGATATAGGCACCCGGCTCGAATCCCGGCCTGCCCTCGTAGATTCTCTCCCGGTCCATCCATTTATTGAAGGATCCACAGTGATTGAAGACACCGTCGATGATCACGCGAATGTTCCTGGCGTGCGCCTCTGCAATGAGCCTGGCAAACAGCTGGTTTCCCGCTTCCAGGTTCTCATGATCCGTCACACGGCTGATGTAGAGGCCCGCGTGTGTGTTGTCATGGTCCCCGGGCGCTAGAAGATCTCCCGACTGTCTGACAATCTTCCCCAGATGCGGGTCCACGTAATCATAATCCTGCGTATCATACTTGTGATTGGACGCGGACACAAAGACCGGATTCAGATAGATCGCCTCCACGCCGAGCTTCTCCAGATAATCCAGCTTGTCGATGATTCCCTGAAGATCTCCTCCATAGAAATTCCGCACGTCCATATCTGCCGGGGGCTGATTCCAGTCCTCGATTCTCTGTACATGCTCGTTGATATAGCTGTATTCATCGGTGAGAACGTCATTCGAGGCATCGCCGTTCCGGAACCGGTCCGGATAAATCTGGTACATGACGCATCCCTTCGCCCAGTCCGGCGTATGGAATCCCGGAATGATCCGGAACAGATAATCCGACGGCGCCTCTCTCAGCACACCGAGCTTACTGTAAAAGCAGGTATTGTTTCCTGCCACGATCTCAAAATAATACGAAAAAATCTCGTCCCGGATTTTGATCTGAATGCTGAAAAAATCAAACCCGTCGCGGCACTCCTGAAAGTGCATCCGCATTCTGGCGTCGCCATGGTGAAGATATACCGCATCCGCGTTATTTCTCGCCGTCCGGAACCGGATCGTCACCAGATCTCCAGGCTGCGGCTCCATCGGCTTCTGAAACATCTCTGTCTCATCACTGTAGAGCGCATTCTTCTTTAAAAGAGGCCGCATTCGTAGCGCATATTCAATTTCTCTGTCCAGATCATCCATGCCGATTTCCTCTTTCATTCTTCATTATTCATATGTAAAAAGGCAGCCTTATTCAGGCTGCCTTTTTGGAGAAGGTATTTCTCTTATGGGGTGTAGCAAAAACTATATAATGTATTGGGGGGTTTTTACGGTTATTATAGTAACACGGGTCCCTCCAAAAGTCTGCACAAAGTTAACAAATTTTGTTGTTCGGTTTTGTGCACCATTCACAATTATGATTCTGCAGCTCCATCTGCCGCAGCTTTTGCTTCCTCTTCAAAAATAGCCTCAAATTCTTTGCGGTTTAATTTTTCCTTTTCCATCAGCTGTTTCGCGCACTCATCCAGAACAAATCTGTGCTTCTCAATGATCTCGCGGGCTCTGCTGTGGCAGTTCTCGATGATTTCCTTGACTTCCTCGTCGATCGCAGCAGCGACGTTTTCACTGTAGGACTTCGTGTGACCCCAGTCTCTTCCAATAAATACTTCATTGCTGTCGCCCTGGTCATAGTTTACCAGACCCAGCTTGGGAGACATGCCATATTTTGTGATCATGGCCCTTGCCGTCGCCGTCGCCTGCTTGATATCCTGGGATGCTCCGGTCGTGATATCGTCAAATACCATCTCCTCGGCCGCGCGTCCGCCCAGATCCACAATGATCTGCTGGATCATCTTGCCCTTAGTCATGAACATTTCATCGTTCTCCGGCTGCGGCATGGTATATCCTGCTGCGCCTGGCCCCGTGGGAATGATCGAAATCGTGTATACCGGTTCCATCAGATCCAGAACATGGAACAGAATAGCATGTCCGGTCTCATGGTAGGCAGTGATTTTTTTCTCCTTCTCGGAAATCACACGGCTTTTCTTCTCTGTGCCGATACCGACCTTGATGAAGGCATCCTTGATATCCTCCTGGCGGACATACGCCCTGGAGTCGCGCGCGGCATGAATTGCCGCCTCGTTCAAAAGATTCTCCAGATCCGCGCCGGTGAATCCCGCTGTCGTCTGCGCGATCTGCTTCAGATCAATATCATCGCCGAGCGGCTTGTTCTTCGCGTGAACCTTCAGGATCTCCTCTCTTCCTCTGATATCCGGCGGGCTTACTACAACCTTCCGGTCAAAACGTCCCGGACGCAGAATGGCCGGATCGAGAATATCCACACGGTTCGTGGCAGCCATCACAATAATGCCCTCGTTGACGCCGAATCCGTCCATCTCGACCAGAAGCTGGTTGAGGGTCTGCTCCCTCTCGTCGTGTCCGCCGCCCATTCCGGTTCCGCGACGTCTGCCGACCGCGTCGATCTCATCAATAAAAACGATACACGGCGCGTTCTTTTTTGCCTCGGAAAAAAGATCTCTTACCCTGGAGGCTCCGACACCGACAAACATCTCCACAAAATCCGAGCCCGAGATGCTGAAGAACGGAACACCGGCTTCGCCGGCAACCGCCTTCGCCAGCAGCGTCTTTCCCGTTCCGGGAGGTCCCACGAGGATGACGCCCTTCGGAATCCGCGCTCCAACTTTCGTATATTTCGAGGGATTCTTGAGGAAATCCACGATTTCCACCAGATCCTCCTTCTCTTCCTCAAGCCCGGCTACGTCTGCAAAACGAACCTTGCTCTCCTTGCCGTTTGTCATCGACGCATGGCTCTTGCCGAAATCCATCATCCGGCTGTTGGCGTTACCCGCGCCTCCCGCGGATCTTGCGAGGAATCCCGCCAGGATAACCACCAGAAGAACACCCAGAAGAAACGGAATGAGAATCGTGCTCCATTCTCCGGACCGGGACACGTCAGACACCGTATAACTGATGTCATGATCTTCCAGCTCCTGAATCGCATCGTTGACATCCGTGACATTCACCACATATTCCGTTCCATCCCGCAGGGTGAACGAAACCTTGCCTGTGGGCACCTCGGCGTTCTGGCTGATCTCTGCACGGCTGATCTCGTCGTCCTTCAGATATTTCTCATAGGCCGATGCGCTGACCGCGCGGTTTGACTGCATGAGAGTCGGTATAATCAGGAAAAAAGCGATGATCACGGCCATGATGATCAGATACACCGCCATCCCTCTTCTGTTGTTCGTTCTGTTCAAAGTCTTCTGCTCCTTACTCTGCCGTACTATCTCGTTATCGAGATGCCCGCGTCAATTACCCCGGGCTGTTATTCTTCATGCGCAAAAATCGACATCTCGTTATCGCGATACCCGCGTCTATAACCCCGGGCTGTTATTCTTCATGCGCGAAAATCGACATCTCGTTATCGCGATGCCCGCGTCTATTACCGGGCGTCCTCGTCATCAAAAGAAATGACGCCAATGTACGGAAGATTTCTGTATCTCTGATCGTAGTCAAGTCCGAATCCGACGACAAAATTGTCCGGAATCCGGAAACCGGAGTACTCCACATTCACATCCGGCACGACGCGCCGCTCCGGCTTGTCGAGGAGCGTGCACAGACGAATGCTGTTCGGCTTTCTCTTCTTGAAAATCTGCAGGAGATAGCTCAGCGTTCTTCCGGAATCAATAATGTCCTCCACAATCAGCACATCCTTGCCCTCTATGCTCTGGTCCAGATCCTTCACAATCTTCACAATCCCGCTGGAAGAGGTTCCCCCGCCGTAGCTGGAAACCGACATGAAGTCCATGGTCACCGGGACGGTGATCTTCTTCGCCAGATCACACATAAATACCACTCCGCCCTTCAGGACGCAGATCATGGTGATCGTCCTGCCCTCATAGTCCCTGCTGATCTGCGCGCCCAGCTCGGCAACTCTCTGCTGTACCTTCTCCTCCGGAATCAAAACCGATACCTTCTCGCTCATTCGAAAATCCTCCTATATAAAATTATCATTATCACACTATTTCCCGCTTTATCCGGACAGCCGTCTCATGCCTTTTCCCGGACTGTCATCTCATGCCTTTCCCGGACTGTCGTCTCGTGCCCTCCCGGACAGCCGTTTGCCTTTTGCTTTTTCCGGACAATCGTCTGCTTTCCGGACTTTTCTTCGTCCGTCCGGCTTCCTCATTGGCATTTCATTTCCTCCGCGGTGATCTCCAGGATATTCTTTGTTTTGTCTGTAATCCTGCAGTCCCCGCTGATTCTTCCTCCGACCACCCAGAAAATCCGCTGGCCGGATGCCAGAAGAGGAATTTCTCCGCGTTCATCCCGCGGAATTTTTTCATTTATAAAGTAATCCTTCAGCTTCTTGGTCTGCCCGGTATCCGTGACGGCGATCCAGTCGCCGGCAAGCCGTGTTCGGAATACGATATTGGTTCCTATTTTATCATAGTCGAAGTACTTCGTATACCGATTTAGCGGTATTTTCTTTTCTGCGCCCGGGTATCCCCGCATTTGCCTGCAGGTAAACCTCCATCCTCTGAAAAAAAATGTCCCTTCTCCCGTCACCGGTACAGCTGCGCTCTGCGCAAGATCTGAACTTCGGCATGAAAGATCCTTTCTCTCCGTGCATAGCTCTGCGTCCCTGCGTGAAAGATCTCTGCTCTCACTGCATAGATCCGTTCCTCCTCGTGAAAGATCCCTGCTTCCACAGGATAGTGCCGCGTCCCCACGCACAAGGCGGATTCCATCGTATCGCCGCACCGCGCGGACCCCGTAAGGAAGATCCACTCCCTTTCCCGCGGACATGCCGAACAGCTCGCGGAGCTGTCGCAGCTGCTCACGCCCGAGGTCCTTTTTTCTTCCGGACACCATCTCCAGAGCATCCATCAGAATATAACGCTGTATAATCTCTGCTTCCTGCATCACCGCGTCCTTCAGAAAAACAATGACGCCGCCATCGCCATTCGAACCCACCTCCACCAGTTCGGATTCCCGCTTTCGCGCTTCCGCATGAAGGTATTCATCCGCCTCTGCCGCATCCTCGGCCAGCTCACGAATGTGACGCACCGCCTCCGGATTCAGATGCTCTTCCAGATACGGAATCACCCTTTGTCTCAGACAGTTCCTGCTGTAACCTTCATCCAGGTTTGTCGCGTCGGTCCGCCAGCAGATGTTCTGTTCCCGAAGCCACGCCTCTATCTCCCTTCGCCGCACAAATAAGAGAGGATGTATCACCATCAGCTCTTCCGTGCGCGCGTCTTCCCACGCCGTACCGTCCTCCAACGACGTCTGTTGATGGATCAGCTCTTTCGCGTGCGCGTCATCCCACGCGGCATCAATCCTGCTGACCGGACGGATGCCTGCGAGCCCTGCCAGAGAACTTCCGCGAACAGCCTGAAAGAGTGCGGTTTCCGCGAGATCATTTGCGTGATGCGCCAGCGCGATCTTCACTCCTTCTGCCGCACCCCCGCGACCGCGGACTTCTGTTACCCTTCTTCGTTTCGGATTATCTGCACGCTCACCTGTCTCTTCCGACAAGAATAGCCTCTCCGCCTTACCCACAGCATCCCGGAACGCCTGCTGCCGCAGAAGCCGCCCCGTCTCCTCGAGTCCCCTCTTTTCCCGCCTCGCGATTTCCGTGACCGGAAAAGAATATACATACAGAGGGATCTTTCTTTCACGACAGATCGTTCTCACATATTCCTCATCCGCATCCGCGTCCGCGCCTCTGATGTTGTGATTCACATGCACAGCCGCCAGATGGAAACTTCTCTTCTCCCTTAGAGCGTTCAGAACCAGAAGGAGACAGACGGAATCCGCACCGCCGGAAACACCGGCAATCACCACATCTCCCTCATCGATCATATGGAATCTGCGGATATAAGCATCCGCCTCTCTTATCAGATCCATCTGTTCACTCCCGATCCGCCGTCATTGAAAAAACCATATCCTCAGAATCAGATATCGCATCCCCTAATATCCGCCTTTCTTCTTTTCATCACTGAAAAAAACATATCCTCAGAATCGGATATCGCATCCCGTAATGTCCGGCTTTCTTCTTTTCATCACTGAAAAAAGCCATATCCTCAGAATCGGATATGGCTCCCGGTTGTTTCATCAGTCTCCGGCACCACTGTATGCTGTATCTCCGCCGGCATTCTCTGTCCCGGATTCCTTTTCTTCCGAAGATGCAGAAGATGACGACGTAGAAGAATCTGAAGAAGCGGATGTATCACCCTTTGTTCCGGCTGTATCCGATTCCCGGAAGATGATCTCTCCATCCTTGATCAGCCCCAGCTTGTCCTTCGCTACCTGTTCCTTGTAAGAATCGCTCTGTATATATTCCGACTCGCTGCGGATTTCCTCCGTGCGCTTCTCTTCTGCCGCAGTCTCCTTCTTGAGCTCTTCTATCTGTGTATTGCCTTCGGCGATTCTGCTGCTGAGCCTGGCGCTTCCCGCCATCAGTGCGATCATCAGCGCGATCACCACTGCAATGATACACAACATTGTTTTCTTATTCTGACGCATTCTGGTCCCCTGTCACAGAAATATATGGTATCCCGTTTGTGCCGCTTTCGCGTCACTTCAGAATGATATCCGCTTTCATCATACCGCTCCCCTTAAAACCCCCAGGCGGTCCGCTTAACATTCCCTCGCCTGCCTTGCATACCGCAAAACCAGGGATAGTTACCAAAACCGCGGGCAGTCTGTTTAACACTTCCCACACCGCAGGCCATCCGCATTTTCGAGGAGCTTATACGAAGTATAGCAGTCCGTTTTTGAAAAAGCAAGATTCCCGCGGACACAGTCGTAAGACAGATTCCTGCGGACACTGTTGTCAGACATACTCATAGGTCGACTGTGCGTCCTCCTTGCGGACGGTCTCCTGGACATTCAGCACCCGCACAGAAACTGTCTTCTCTCCGAAGAGAATATCGATTCTGTCACCAGCCTTTACCTCTGCGCTCGCTCTTGCCGTCTTCCCGTTCAGCAGGACACGCCCCGCATCACATGCTTCATTCGCGACGGTTCTCCGCTTGATCAGTCTCGACACTTTCAGATACTTGTCTAATCTCATGGCATTCCTTTCTGTCTTCTGCTATCCGGCTGCGTTTTCAAAGAAACTCAACCCGTATTAAAGAGTCATGCAGGCACTGCCCGAACGACAGGATGGGACTGCTGCATGGATCAGCCATGCTGCAGTCCCACCCTGTCATTTCACCTGTATAACGCTCTGCAACCGTGTAACCAAAAATTCACAAACTTTTTGCTCCATCGTCATAAAGTGACGTATTATCGTTACTCTATGTGATTATGTTCGCTTATTGCGAAATGAACATTATATATTGATGCACTTTATCCGGCCTATGATAAAAATACATCTATGAAGTTGTTAAAGAACAATTTTTATTTTGTTCATTGGGAGCATTATACGTGATTCGCTTTGAATATTCAAGACATCAACATTTTTGTTTTCTTCGCCTCCGGACGGAAATGATTATGTCTCTCTTTTCACCTTCGATGCAGACGGCACCAGTGATGTTCTCTGCGGCCAGTACACGGGCTTTACTGCATCCCTGGCCTTTTTTGCTGCTGTTCAGCTTTCCGTCAAGCTTTACATCCTGTATGCATCTGATGAAGAGACTTGCCGCCCCCCTGGAAAAAGCTTCTCCTAGCTCTCATAAGGAATAATAGTATCTCCGTCTGCCTGCATCTCAACCGGGTCGGTATCATATTCTGTCCCGAACATATCCTCGATTTCATACATGTACAGGAAGAAACCGTCGCCCAGATCCTCATCCTCCATGACAACATCATCGGACCATGTCACCGCATCGGTGTAATACCAGATTTCCTCGTCTGTGTCGGCTTCATAAGTGGGAAGAAGGAAGACAACCTCATCTCCTTCCTCCAGCGGATGAATCCCCCTGCTTGTCATGGAATCTCCGCCTTCTTCCAGACCGTCGTAGGTGCCCAGTACCCGATAAGCTTCCTCCGTAAAATCATAGACGGCGCGCAGGTTGGTTTCTTCCCCGTTCACTTCTGCCGGAATGGAATAAAGATTATAATTGTCCGTTTCTTCTATCAGTTCTGCGTTTACCGGTTCTCCCCCGACGGTCATCCAGGTGCCCCGGAAGTTATCACGGAACTGCCCGCTCTCCCAGTCTGCCTCGATATCATTGTCTTCTCCCAGATAGACAAATTCGGAAGCTGCTCCGTCCTCAGATCCGTCTGTCTCATACCACAGAAGAAAATGTACCGATTTCACCGCATCCAGCCCGGAGGTGATAGAAAGATTCAGAAACCCGTCTTCATCCAGGCTCTGTTCATATTGAATATCGAAATCGCTGCCAGTTACCGGAACCAGGTCTGACAGCTGGCTCTGCAGCTCATCCCCGGTGCCTTCCGCGTCCTGTCCCGCAGACTGATAGGCGCTCCAGGCTTCTGTCCAGTCAACAGAATCATAATTATCTGTCACCGCCGCGATATACTGCAGGTAAGGGGTATTGTCCGAGTTCTGCACGTAACCGGAAAGCTCTTCCTCTGTGACGCTGATCGGATAAAAGACGGAAAGTCCGTTGGAATTTTCACGGCTCTGTCCGTGGGTCTCGTACACTACGGCATCTTCCACAGCAGACAGGAGCTCTGTTCCGTCGCTCTGGACATAATCCTGCGTATTTTCCACCAGATTCGCCATGTCCACCATGTTACAGTAGCCCTCGGATTCCGTGTTTCCTCCATATGACTCTGTCCTGTCCGCGGCCCCGGCCACATCGTTCAGTGTCCGGACATCGCCTGCCGCAAGAGCCATTCCCCCGGTGTAGTCATCAAAAGCGCTGTCCAGCATGCTGATCTTTGACAGATTGACAACGGAAAGCGTTGCCTCATCTTCGCAGTCCAGCCGGATGCACTTTTCCAGAAAGGAATCGCAGATCACTTTCCCCAGCTCATCGCCTTTTAAGGCGGAATTCTCGTCCAGTGCATTCAGGATGGCCGCGTAATCCCATCCTTCCCCCGGTTCTGTCTCCTCCGAGGCAACCAGATAATAGCCAGCGCCGTCCACGACCTTGGCCGTCTCCAGGCTAGCCATCAGACAGGCGTCAAACCCGATAAAATCAAAGGTACAGGAAGCACTCCCAAGAGCGGCCTCCAGTTCCTCCAGCGTCAGGTTGTCATTCTCATAGAGCTCGTCATAGCAGACGCCTTCCGCATTCCCGCCGCCATGATCCCAGAGGATCAGCCCGTAATGCTCGCTCGGGTACTGCGATACCCCCCAGCTGATAAAGTCGGCCAGTGTGGACGGGTCGCCCATAGACGCAGATTCCGCGCTGCCAACCTCATTCAGACTTCCGTCCCGGAGCTCGTAGCGGCCAAGTTCATCCGCATCAATCCCCTCCCAGTTCCATTCCGAGGATCCGCCTGTCTCCACAATGACATTGACATCATCCGGGACAGAGGCGCTGCACATTTCTTCGATGTTCATGGAGGCCATGGCTCCCTGGCTCTCCAGGTCGGAACCGCACAGATACAGGAGCAGCGTCCATCCGGGCTGGTCGCTTCCGGCCTGTCCCGCCTGGAATTCTGCCTCAGTCCCGTCTTCTTCCGATGCATCGGCTGCCCCGTTTTCTTGTGCAGCCACATTGTCAGAATAACCCTGTACGTCCTGAGCGCTCCTGTTCTCTTCCTGTCCGCAGCCGGTAAGTCCTGTCCCGGCGGCAAGCAGAGCTGCCATAAGCAGAGCTGCGTATCTTCTTTTCATGTTCTGACTCTCCTTTAGCAGAATCCCTTTATGTCTCCTTCCACCCGTCCGCGATGGAAAAAAGGTACTGCTCATAAGCACGCTTTGCGGCAAAAAAGTCCTGACTGGTGGTTGCAATGGCGGCTGTGACACGCCCGTCTGCCTTCCCCGGCTGTCCGAAAATCAGGATGGGAACAGCGCCCTCCTGAATACATCTGTATTTTCGCAGAATACGGCCCCGGAGTACAGTACGGAAAAGCGGCGGCTGTCGGCAAAATCGGTTCTTGACACAAATCGTTTTATGCTGTGTAATTTTTAGATTTAATATTTCTTTTCCCAAAACCGCGCCCGGACAAGAACCACCAGCGCAGTTCCTGCCAAAACCGCCCTGGTCATGGCATGAAGCCCCGGATCGTATCCTACAAAGATCCATGTCACAGGATCCGCGCACAGCTCTGCCAGAAGAAACATGATCAGATCCATGCTGCCGATGATAACCAGGCTCTTTCTGAATAGATTTTTCAGCTCTGCCTGGTTCTGGGCGCCATACTGATAGGAAACAATCGGGGCGCTTCCATTTGCATACCCCATCAGAATCGCCGCAAAAATAAACGCCATATACATGATTGCCCCATAAGCGGCAACGCCGTCTGCACCGGCAAGCTCCTGCCTTTTTTATCGCCTTTTCTATCATCTTTTCTATTGTCAAGTACCAATTTTGATTTTTTTTGTCGATAAGCTGTACTTTTTCACACGCCGCTGTTCATGCATAATGTGTTTAAAGATATTGCAGACAACACATCATCTTTCTTCCCTAAAAAGATGATAAGGCTTTTGGTGAAATGAGACAGATCCTGAAGCCATCGTCCCACGGCAAATCTAATAAATCCGGGAATTAGCCCACAATATCAGGAGGAGAAATTATGAAAAACAAACTTGTCACGATTCTTGTAACTGGTGTACTTTCCGTTTCCGTACTCGCCGGATGCGGGTCCGGCAGCAATGCGTCCAGCGCATCCAGCGCATCTGCAAGCTCCGGCAGCTATACAGAAGACGCAAGCAGCTATGCAGATTCCGGCAGCTATGAAGATGTTTCCGGTGACTCCGTTGCGTCCGCAAGCGCTTCCGTGGATACTGCAAGCACTTCCTCGGACGGTACCTTCTCTCTTGGCGATATTACTGCTGATATGATTCAGACTGGCCTGTACGCAAAGGATGACAACGGAAATGAGCTTGTATTCGCTCTGTTCCAGGGACCGGATGCAAATAATTATGTAGCACTTATCACTGTGGATACAGATGGTACCGGAGACGTCCTCTGCGGACAGTACACTGCAACCCAGAAGGAATCCGGCGATGACGGAATTACGTGGACGGTACTGGACGGAACAGATGTATATACCGGTAATAGCTTCAGCATCGGATGTGTTGAGGGAGACGACGGCTCTGCTGCTTTCTATGATCAGAATGGCACTACCTACACTGCGGAGTACCTGGATGCAGATCAGACCATCACTTACTTTGGCACTGCAGTTGGTTTACTTGCGGCAAATGGTCAGTAAAAAGCCAGTTCTTTGCAGAGTCTGACCATCTCCAGGAAGACACTTTGTAAAAAGGGCGTGTGAAAAAACATTTCGTTTTTTCACACGCCCTTTTCTGTTGTGTTTCAAAATTAATTATGGAACGGGAGCCGGATCATGAAATCCAGCTCCCGTTTTTTTGCTTTTCAGCCAATTACGATTTTCCAAAAATCATTCGAACCAAATTATAATGTTCATGAACATTATAAAAAATTTTTGGTTACAAAAAACAACCGTTCTTCAGCAGCTGCTGTTATTTGATCATGTCCTTCAGAGCTTTTCCTGCCTTGAACTTCGGAGATTTGGATGCCGCAATCTCGATGGTCTCACCTGTCTGCGGATTTCTTCCGCTGCGCGCCGCTCTCTCAGATACTTCGAAGGTTCCAAATCCGACAAGCTGCACTTTATCTCCGTTCTTCAACGCTTCTGCTACAGTATCAATGAATGCGCCAAGAGCTTTCTCAGAATCCTTTTTCGAAAGTCCCGTTTTCTCGGCGATTGCTGCCACTAATTCGGTTTTGTTCATGTAATACTTCCTCCTAAAATTTACAATATATGGTCTTTTTATACTCTCAGACGCCTGATTTGTCAAGAAAATCCAGGTGTTTCAAGCATCCTCAAGAGTTTACTTTATACCATCCTCCGGCTTCTGACAACCGCCTTTTTGTTTTTTCCCGATTTGCACAGGATTTTTCCTGCGCACGGATTCACGATCTCTGTCTGAATTTAAATTTCTCGTCATGATCAGGGCATTTTTTGAAAATCGTCTGAACTCACGCCCGCTCTCTCACCTGCATTTTCAGTACAATAAACCGCCATGCGATACATCATGCCACATGCTGTACAAGCTACCGATTGCTCCGTTCTTCAGACGAGCCCGTACAGAAGCCGAAAAGAAATTCCCGGTTGTTCTTCTCCGGATCATCCAGCACAAGCTCCAGTGCCTTCTGGAGACAGACGCCGATCTCCGGTCCCTTCGGAATTCCTGCGTTGATCAGATCCCTGCCGTTAATCGCCAGGCCTTTCAGATCCACGCACTGATTCTCGCTGATAATCCTCTCTCCTACCTGAGCCACCCCGATCACACGGCGAAGCTTCTCCTCGCGCTTCCACTCGCTCTGCGCCATCGTATCCGCGTCCTGTACCCTGATGAAGAGCGGGAAAAGATCCTTCCCTACCTTATTGATAAGATGACGGACCTGCTTCTCATCCGGCTTTACTCTCCAGTCATGATAGATGATGAGCGTCCGCACCTGGCGGATGGTGTCGTTGTCCATCTTCAGCCGCCGCATGATCTTCACAGCCATGGCAGCGCCCTTCTCTCCGTGCCCTTTGAAATGATCAATTCCATTCGCGTCTGTCGTTCTGCATGCCGGTTTTCCCACGTCATGAAGAAGCATCGTGAAACGCAGAATTCTGTCGTTCTTCACCTCCGCCATGGAGACGAGAGTATGCTCGCCGACACTGTACATGTGATGCGGATTGTTCTGCGGCGTTCGCATCATCTCATCAAATTCCGGAAGGATGATCCTAGTGATCCCGGCCTGATAAGCCACCTTCAGATACTCCGGGTGGTCCGACGTAATCAGCTTTGTGAGCTCCGCGCAGATGCGCTCTGCACTGATCTTCGCCAGATTCGGAGCCAGCTTTACAATTCCCGCGATCGTCTCCGGATCAATTCCGAAATTCAGCTGCGCAGAAAAACGAACCGCGCGCAGAATCCGAAGAGCATCCTCTGAAAAGCGTTCCTCCGGGTTTCCTACACAGCGGATGCACCTGCGCTGCAGGTCATCCATTCCTCCGTAGAGATCAATCAGACCCTCTTCCTCATTGTATGCCATCGCGTTGATGGTGAAATCGCGGCGCTTCAAGTCCTCCGGCAGACTCGCCGTGAAGGTAACGTTCTCCGGATGACGGCTGTCCTTATATGTACCGTCAATCCGATAAGTCGTCACCTCATGCGCTCTGCCGCCCACAAGCACCGTCACCGTTCCATGCTCGATTCCGGTATCCACCGTCTTCACAAAAATCCGCTTCACCTGCTCCGGGAGCGCCGACGTCGTGATATCCCAGTCCTCCGGCCTTCTTCCCAGAATGGAATCACGCACACATCCGCCTACGATATAAGCTTCATATCCCTTTGCATGCAGGCTGTCCAGAACCATGCGGACAGTCGCCGGTATTCTTATCTTCATACTACAAAGTACCTTTCCACTCTCACTTCAGTTTTCCGGAGCTTCTCCGTCTGAACTTCTACCATAATAATCCGTTTTACAGCCTGATGCAAGCGAAGCGGTACCGTCAGCCTGTCAAGAGACTGTCAAGCGAAGCAGTACCGTCAGCCTTGACAACCATTTCTATTGAGGTTAGAATTTATGCTGATTGCGTTCGCGAAGAAACCGCAACCACATTAAGTACCGTTATGTACATGATCGATAAATAATCAGGAGTTCACTATGGCAAAGGATAAGAAATTAGTAGAGCAAATCACGTCGATGGAAGACGATTTTGCGCAGTGGTATACCGATGTCTGCGTCAAGGCCGATCTGATCGGATACACCAGCGTAAAGGGCTGCATGGCGATTAAACCCGCCGGCTATGCGATCTGGGAGAATATCCAGAATAATCTCGACGCCCGCTTCAAAGCGACCGGCGTTCAGAACGTATATATGCCGATGCTGATCCCGGAAAGCCTTCTCAACAAGGAGGCGGAGCTTGTGAAAGGCTTCGCTCCGGAGGTTGCTTGGATCACCCAGGGCGGATCCGAGAAGCTGACTGAGCGTCTCTGTGTGCGCCCGACTTCCGAGACACTGTTCTGCGATTTTTATGCAAAAGACATCCATTCCCACAGAGATCTTCCAAAATTATACAACCAGTGGTGTTCCGTTCTGCGTTGGGAGAAGACAACCCGTCCCTTCCTCCGCTCCCGTGAATTCCTGTGGCAGGAGGGTCATACCGCTCACGCAACCGCAGAGGAATCGGAAGAGAGAACCGTTCAGATGCTGAACGTCTATGCCGATTTCCTGGAGCAGGATATGGCTATCCCTGTAATTAAAGGACAGAAAACCGAGAAGGAGAAATTTGCAGGCGCAAAGCACACTTACACCGTCGAAGCCATGATGCACGACGGAAAGGCCCTTCAGTCCGGCACCAGCCACAACTTTGACGACATCTTCGCAAAGGCTTACGGCGTACAGTTCACCGACAAGGACAATACCCTCAAGTATGTGCATCAGACCTCCTGGGGAATGACCACCCGTGTCATCGGAGCCATGATCATGGTACACGGCGACAACAGCGGTCTCGTACTGCCTCCTCATATCGCTCCCGTTCAGGTCATGATCATTCCGATCCGCCAGGATGCCGAGGGCGTCATGGACAAGGCTCTCGAAGTAAAAACGGCGCTTGCCGCTGCCGGCGTCCGTGTGAATCTCGATGATTCAGAGAAGAGTCCCGGCTGGAAGTTCTCCGAGCAGGAGATGCGCGGCATCCCGATCCGTATCGAGCTCGGACCGAAGGACATCGAGAAGGGTCAGGCTGTTCTGGTTCGCCGCGACACCCGCGAAAAGACCATCGTCCCGATCGAAGAGATCCCGCAGCAGGTTCCCGTTCTGCTTGAAACCATTCAGACTGACATGTTCCGCCGCGCAAAGGAGCACCTGGACACCCATATCTATGACGCGACTGATTATGACACCTTCTGCAAAACTGTTGCAGAAAAGCCAGGCTTCGTGAGAGCGATGTGGTGCGGTGATGAAGCCTGCGAAAACAAGATCAAGGCAGATACCACGGCTACCTCCCGTTGCATCCCCTTCAAGCAGATCAGGATCAGCGACCGGTGTGTATGCTGCGGAAAGCCGGCAAAGCATGAGGTTATCTGGGCAAAAGCGTACTAAAAATATAATTGTTATGGCCTTCGAAATCGCATCCGGACTCTTTCGCACGCTTCGCGTGCGTCGTGCCTTTCTGCGTTTTCGAAGAGCTCTCTTTTATTACTCTGTATAAGCTTCGCGTCACTTCGCTGCTCCGCAGCTTCCGTGCCGCTAACAGGTATTCGGATTTCGCGCATTCGCGCTTCATCCTCATACCTGTTGCCTTCGAAATCGCATCCGGACTCTTTCGCACGCTTCGCGTGCGTCGAGCCCTTCTGCGTTTTCGAAGAGCTTATACACTAAAAAACGCTGAATTTACCGGAGATTTCTTGTGAACTTTTTTCGCAAGTTTCCCCTTCACATTCTGCAAGTGTTAGGTTATTATAGTAGGGCACACAAGATGTTGTGCCCTACTTTTTGTTTTTAACAAAATATAGTACATTCAAACAGGCAGAGTTCCAGAATCTGTTTTTTCACTACCCAGGGGGATTAGAAATGGAAAAGAAAGTTACTACAAATGTCATCAAACGAAATGGCGAAGAGGTTACCTTCGACATTACGAAGATCTGCAACGCAATTGCAAAGGCCAACAATGAAGTCGACAAGATTCATCAGATGAATCCGTATCAGATTCAGGCGATCGCTGACAATGTCGCGGACCGCGTCAGCCAGTCCCCTCACGCGGTCAACGTCGAGGATATCCAGGACATGGTAGAGACCGGAATCATGGAGATGCGCGGCTTTGAGGTTGCGCAGAAGTATGTCCGCTACCGTTATAAGAGGACGCTCGCGAGAAAATCAAACACCACGGACGATGGTATTCTCTCGCTGATCGAGCAGAACAATGAAGAGGTGAAGCAGGAGAATTCCAACAAGAACCCTGTCATCAACTCCACCCAGCGTGACTACATGGCCGGAGAGGTCAGCAAGGATCTGACAAAGCGTATTCTCCTTCCGGAAGATATTGTGCAGGCCCATGAAGCCGGAATCATTCACTTCCATGACTCCGATTACTACGCGCAAAAGGAGCACAACTGCGACCTGATCAACCTGGAGGACATGCTGCAGAACGGAACCGTCATCAGTGAGACCCTGATTGAAAAGCCCCACAGCTTCTTCACCGCCTGCAATGTCACCACACAGATTGTCGCTCAGGTTGCATCCAACCAGTACGGCGGTCAGTCCTTTACCCTCGCCCACCTCGCGCCCTTCGTGGACATCAGCCGGCAGAAGATCCGCAAGGAGGTCATCGCCGAGCGTCAGGAATGCGGAGAGGACATGGATGAGAAGATTATCAACCTCATCACTGAGCGCCGCCTTGCGGAAGAAATCAAGAGCGGCATCCAGACCATCCAGTACCAGCTCATCACTCTGATGACCTGCAACGGACAGGCTCCCTTCGTAACCATGTTCATGTATCTGGATGAGGTTCCGGACGGACAGACGAGAACCGATCTCGCCGCCATCATCCGTGAGGTTCTGGTTCAGAGAATGCAGGGTGTCAAGAACGAGAAGGGTGTATGGATCACCCCTGCTTTCCCGAAGCTGATCTACGTTCTGGACGAGGACAATATCCATCCCGACTCAAAGTACTACTATCTCACCGAGCTTGCGGCGAAATGCACCGCAAAGCGCATGGTTCCCGACTACATCTCCGCCAAGAAGATGAAGGAATACAAAAACGGCGATGTATATCCCTGCATGGGATGCAGAAGCTTCCTCACACCGGACAACGAAAGTGTACCGGAAGGTCTCTGCGACAACGACAACAAGTCCGGATCCAGAAATCACATCGACGGAAAGCACAAGTACTACGGACGTTTCAACCAGGGCGTCGTTACCATCAATCTTGTCGATGTGGCCTGCTCCTCCAAGAAGGACATGGACAAGTTCTGGGAGATCCTTGATGAGAGACTTGAGCTCTGCCACCGTGCTCTCCGCTGCCGCCACGAGAGACTTCTGGGGACACCTTCCGATGTTGCCCCGATCCTCTGGCAGTATGGCGCGCTCGCGAGACTGAAGAAGGGCGAAACCATCGACAAGCTCCTGTACAACAACTACTCCACCATCAGTCTCGGATATGCGGGTCTCTATGAGATGTGCGTATACATGACCGGAAAGAGCCACACCGACCCTGAGGCAAAACCGTTCGCCCTCAAGGTTATGCAGCACCTGAACGACAAGTGCGCCGAGTGGCGTGCCGCGGAGCATATCAGCTACTCCCTGTACGGAACCCCGATGGAATCCACCACATACAAATTCGCGAAGTGCCTGCAGAAGCGCTTCGGCGTGATAAAGGATGTCACCGACCACAACTACATCACGAACAGCTACCATGTCAACGTCCGCGAGAAGATCGATGCCTTCCAGAAGCTTAAGTTCGAGGCCGATTTCCAGAAGCTTTCCCCGGGCGGAGCCATCAGTTATGTCGAAGTTCCGAACATGCAGGACAATATCCCCGCCGTAATCTCGGTGATGCAGTTCATCTACGACAACATCATGTACGCTGAGCTGAACACCAAGAGCGATTACTGCGAGGTCTGCGGTTATGACGGAGAGATCCAGATCAAGGAGGACAAGCACGGAAAACTGATCTGGGTATGCCCGAACTGCGGAAACACCGATCAGAGCAAGATGTCCGTCGCGCGCCGCACCTGCGGATACATCGGAACCCAGTTCTGGAACCAGGGCCGCACACAGGAAATCAAGGACAGAGTCCTTCATCTATAATCTGTGTTCTTTAGCGCTGTAATATACAGTAAACCTCATACGATAGGCCGTGCCACACACTGTATATGCTGCGGATTGCTCCGTGCTTCGCACGGTATATGTCCCCGTGGCACGAGAGCTGCCTCACAGCTTCCGTGCCGCTGACAGGTATAAGCTACGAATTGATTGAGACCGCCACACCAGCCACCTTCCATGAATATATGTCTCCCGCATGTGTCTCCGGCAGCATCTACTGCCCGACTCCGTCATCCGGAACACCAGAGCGGACCAGGCGACACACGGAATCATGGAAGCGGCCGGTGCGGCGGTTTCTTTTGCATCGCGCATCATAAAGCAGGTGATCGCGGGATGATCCGGAGTTGCCGGAGCTTGTGGCGGCATGTGACAGTTTCTTTCTGCAGTATATTTTTTCGTCTGAAAAAATAATGCAAAAGTTAATCCGTCAAACAATTCATCAGGTGTCAAAAATGTTTTTTAAAGAAACTGAACAAGTATTTACGAAAGGATTGTGTCTATGAATTACGCGAACATCAAGGAGTTTGACATAGCGGATGGCCCGGGCGTCAGAGTCAGCCTCTTCGTCTCAGGCTGCAGGCACCACTGCAAGGGCTGTTTTAATTCCATGACCTGGGATTTCAATTATGGAACGCCTTTTACCGAAGAAACCACAGAAGATATTCTGAAGGCTCTCAGACCGGATTATATCCAGGGTTTCACGCTTCTGGGCGGCGAACCCTTTGAACCGGAGAACCAGAAGGTCCTTGTCGGACTTCTGAAGCGGATCCGTGAGACATACCCCTCCAAGGATATCTGGTGCTACACCGGCTACACCTATGATGTCGATCTGATGGAGGGCGGCAAAGTATACACCGATGTCACGGACGAGATGCTCTCCTACATCGACCTCATCGTCGACGGTGAGTTCATTGAAGCGCAGAAGGACGTCACCCTTCTCTTCCGCGGAAGCCGCAACCAGCGGCTCATCGGCCTGCATGGGTACAAGGCTCCTGAGGAACGGAAGCACAATCTTAAGAAATGATCCTTATCACCGCCCACTCGCACCAGGTAAGCCTGACTTTTTTCCCAGACTTTTATCATCCAGGACAAAGCTTTTAAATCATCTTTTTGGGGCTTATACCAGGGCAAAGCTTTTAAAGCATCACTGCCTGGTATAAGCCCCCAAAAAAAAGAAAAGAAAAAGAAAACTTTTTTGAATTACCTGTTGACAACAAGGGAGGTCAGGCCTATACTATAAACAGTAATCGTTCTCATTATTATTTTAAAGAAAGGATAAAGGCATGGCAGTATTGAAACACAGCCGCCAGAGGGAAGCTATCTACAATAATCTCCAGAATCGCAAGGATCACCCCACAGCGGATATGATTTTTGCGGATATACGGAAGGAATTTCCGAATATCAGTCTTGGAACTGTATACCGTAACCTCTCCCTTTTATCTGATCTTGGCAAAATCCAGAAGCTTGCCGCAGACGGTGTCGCGGACCGGTTCGACGGAAACGTCCTTCCGCACGATCACTTTATCTGCCGCAGGTGCGGAGCTATGACAGATATGGATTTTGTGGATACGGAACGGTTCAAGGAGGAAGCAGCCCGCCGCTTTGACGGCGAAATTGAAAGCTGCAGTATTGTTTTCTACGGGATCTGCGCAGACTGCAAGAAAAAGGAAGCGATGAACCTGTCTGAAGAAGAATATTCTTCTGAGACGCAGCACCCCGTCGGGATTCAGCCCACAGCATAAGCTGTCACTCCAATAAGATTTGTTGTGTAATTGTTTCAGTTGGTTATGATGGTTTTTGTCCGATTACCCTGAGGAGGTAAAACGACAGCACAATTTTTCTTTAAGAAAGGTGGTAACTCAAATGGCTAAATGGAAATGTACAGTATGTGGACACATCTATGATGAAGAGGTTGAAGGCGTAAAGTTCGAGGATCTTCCTGCTGATTGGAAGTGCCCGACCTGCAAACAGCCGAAATCCAAATTTGTAAAGATCGATGAGACTGCTGAGCGCACATGGGCTGCCGAGCATGTAGTAGGCATTGCCGCTGACGTTCCGGAAGATATCAAGGAAGGCCTGAAGGCTAATTTCGAAGGTGAGTGCTCTGAGGTTGGAATGTATCTGGCAATGGCCCGTGTAGCATTCCGCGAGGGATATCCGGAAATCGGTCTGTACTATGAGAAGGCTGCTCATGAAGAGGCAGAGCATGCTTCCAAGTTCGCTGAGCTCCTTGGCGAGGTTGTAACCACAAGCACAAAGAAGAACCTTGAGCTTCGTGTAGAGGCTGAGTATGGCGCAACCGAAGGAAAGTTCGAGCTTGCAAAGAGAGCAAAGGCTGAGAATCTGGACGCAATCCATGACACTGTTCATGAGATGGCTCGTGATGAGGCAAGACATGGCAAGGCATTCGAGGGACTTCTGAAGAGATATTTCGGAGAATAATCCGAGAAAACTGATATATAAACTCCCCGGCATCACATCTGAACGCTGTCAAGGCAGCGAACAGCTGATGCCGGGGAGTTTTTTGTATTCGGAAATATGGTATTCTGCCAAAGGGTGCCAGGCAGCCAGAGATTTACCCATCTTCAGGGATATAGCAGTTTTGTTGCTGAAGACTGCATAGCCTGAAAAATATTTGTCATGTAACCGGAGTATGCTTTACTCCCGACGAGGAATCCACATAATCCGCAGTGTCCTCCTTGCCGGACAATGCGTCCGCAAGATCCGCAAATTGCTTCAGATCCAGTGCCTCGCCCCGGATGTTCTCCGAAAGCCCGCATTTCTCCATGGCAGATTCAATCTGTTCTCTGGAAAAATCAAGCTCACGGCTGTTTCTCAGTCCGTTGAAAAGCGTTTTTCTCCGCTGCGCGAAGGAGGCACGGATCAGACGGAACATCAGTCCTTCATCTTGCACCTGAACCCTTTCTTCCGCTGACCTGCCGGTCAGACGGATCACCGCGCTTCCTACGTTCGGCCTTGGCATGAAGCAGTTCGGAGGCACATTTGCCACAATTTCAGGTCTGGAGTAATACTGAACTGCCAGCGACAGAGCCCCGTAATCCTTTGTTCCAGGGGATGCCTGCATCCGTTCCGCGACCTCCTTCTGGACCATGACAGTCACGGACTCCAGCGGAACCTTCTTCTCAAGAAGCTCCATCAAAATAGGGGTCGTGATGTAATATGGAAGGTTTGCCACAACCTTAACCGGTCTTCCGCCGTTGTGCTCCTCCACAAAGCGGTTCAGATCAATTGTGAGAATGTCCTGATTGATAACCGTCACATTGTCCCAGTCCGAAAGTGTGTCCTCCAGGATCGGTATCAGATTGCGGTCGATTTCCACCGCATACACCTCACGTGAAGCATAGGCAAGGTACTGGGTGAGTGTTCCAATTCCCGGTCCGATCTCCACCACACAGTCATCCCGTCCGATCCCTGCAGCACGAATTATCTTCTCCAGCACGTGGGGATCGATCAGAAAGTTCTGACCGTATTTCTTCTGAAATCGAAAGCCGTACTTCTGCAATATTTCAATTGTTCTGGCCGGCGTACCGAGCCAGGGCTCTTTTCTTGATTCACTCAATTCCTCTGTCCCCTGAAAAAAAATACAGCATGACGCTGTCTCTGGTCGTGTTGTCTCCGGTTCTGTGGTCTCCGGTTCTGCGATCTCCGGTTCTGTGGTCTCCAGTTCTGCGGTCTCCGGTTCTGAGATCCCTGGTTCTGCTGTCCCTGCTCCGCAAGCAGGCGCCGACGGATTTATGAAGCTGGCCGCGCCGGCTTCGTTTCCGGTGCGGCCAGAGATTCTCTGCCTGTTCAGGTAAGATTGAAATCCTTCTCCTGAAGCACAAGCCATTTATCCTTTTTGTTTTTCCTGCTTCTGCGGCGCTTCGCCGAGGAGCGGCTGATCGCCTTGTCAATCATGTCCTTCACGATCGAAATGGTCACAGGCTCTTCCTCTGTCTGCATATTGCCGATCATGGTGTAAAGCGCAAGGATCGCCATGTCGTCGATCTTATAACCATTTTCTGTCGCATAGGTTCTGGCGAATGTGATCAATTCATCGTTTGTGAAGACAGGAATAGAGATGACTCGGTCGAACTTCGCGGCAAAACGCGGATATTTCTTAAGAAATGCACGCATCGCCACCTTCTCATCCTCGATGATTGTGATCATGCAGTCCGTCCGGAATTCCATAGCCTGGCTCAGCTTCTCAACGGTAGCCTCGTTCATCCCCGAGACATCCTCGATAACGAAGAATCCGCCCGCCATTCTGGCTACAACCTTCGCAGGATCCTTCTCATTCAGATCAGCGCCTTTGACTCTGGCAACCTTTGCCGCATCCATGCCGAGATCCTTGCACATCGCGACGACGAGTCCGTGTGTCAGACGGGTTTTTCCGGTTCCACGAGCCCCCATGACCGCGATATTGCCGTGAAGGGATGTCTTCTCACCTGCATGCTCATATACACAGCTGATCGCTTCCAGAATCTGAGCGTCCATTCCGGGGATTCTTGCAAAATATGTGAAGATCTTGCGCTGTTCCTCATTCATCCGCGTCGGCTTTGCCCGGTTCATGATACGGATCCGGCGCTCCTCCGGAGTTTCTTCACTCAGGATCTTGTCGATTGAAATCGGTACAGTGTTAGCACCGATGGTATCCAGAGGTATCGTATGCGTATGAGATGCTCTCTCTTCCTCGCTTGGCTGCGGATCCGGAATCTCAAGCTCCTCGATGTAATGAATTTCCTTTTTCTTTGGTTTCGCAGAATCGGTGTCTGCTGACGCTTCATCTGTTCTGACCTCTTTCGACGGTACGCTTCCGGCGCCTGCAGCGGTTCCTTCTGTCTCAGTCCCAGCCCCAGCCTTCAGTGTCTCTGGTGTGACCTCTCTGGACAGGTCTTCTTCTTCAAGATCACGGAGGCGGATTCCGCCCGCCAGATCCTTCGATTTTTCTGTCTCCTCCTCGACCGTCTCAGCCTCTTCCGGTGATTCTTCCTCGACCACTTCGGCCTCTTCCGGTGATTCTTCCTCGACTACTTCAGCCTCTTCAAACCGGGTCCCGGTCTTAACCCCTGTCCCGTCAGAGACCTTTTCCTCTACAATCTCAGCTTCTGCTTCAGGAGTCTCGATTTCGACGGCCTCTGCCTCTTCCACCGGAGCCTCTGCTTTTACGGTATCTGCCTTTTCCGCGGCAGCCTCAGCCTTTGAAGCACCTGTCTCTTCCACCGGGGTCTCTGCTTTCACGGTATCTGCCGTCTTCGCGGCAGCCTCTGCTTTTGAAGCACCTCTTTCTTCCGCCGGAGCATCTGCTTTCGCAGTGCCTGCCGTCTCCTTCTTCGCAGCTCCCGCCGCGATTTCACTCGAGAAGGATCCTGCTGTCTCAGCGAGAAATGCATCCAGATTAAAATCTCCGGTATTCATCTTCCTGCTGGTTCCTTCTCTGCGCGCCTTCTCGGCTGCGGCAGCCGCCGGCGTCATTTTTCTCTCTGAAACAGAATTCTGCTGCTTTAATTCCGGATTATTCGACGGTCTCGCACTTCCACCGACACTCGAAGCCTGCGATTCGTCAGTGCTCCTCCGGAAATCCGATCGCAGATCTTCATCTGAGTATCTCTCTGTATCGGCTGTCCGTCCGGCATCTGAAGTTCCGCGAAGATCAGATCCCGCATACCGGCCCGGATTCCTTCCGGAATCGACGGTAGCATTCTGATCCCGATTTCTTCCGGAATCAACACTTTCCTCTGTAAAGGAGTGTATTACATGATGGAAGCCCTTTTCCAGTCTGTCCTTGAATTCCACTGCCGCGGACTCTGCCGGATGCTCCTGCTCCGAACCCGTTCCT
Organism: Bilifractor sp. HCP3S3_D3; assembly: GCF_052063915.1. Classification (NCBI taxonomy): domain Bacteria; kingdom Bacillati; phylum Bacillota; class Clostridia; order Lachnospirales; family Lachnospiraceae; genus Bilifractor; species Bilifractor sp. HCP3S3_D3. Next base: position 51,238 of record NZ_JBQHWP010000011.1, on the reverse strand, counting down.
CTTCCGGAGCTCTGATTGTCGGATTCCATAGAACCAACGGCTTCCGCGCGATTTCTGTCACGCTTCATGAATGAGGAAGATTCCGGGACTTCCCTTTCCTCTTCCTTAAATATGCCGGCTCTCGCGGAAGCGTCCTCCTCTGTGCTCTCTGTATCCTCAGAAGGCGCCCCTGCGCTCTGCTCCTGTTTCCTGCGGTTTGCCGCTGCCTTCATCCGGTTATAGTTCTGTTCCTGTGAAGGTGTCAGAGCCGCGTACTGCTTCTTGAGCTCCATCGCCTTCATGACATATCTGCCCTCGCTGAACCACAGAATCAGATCGTCACAGGTTTCCACGCACTTCTTTGTATCACCTGCTTTCGAATACAGGACGGCAAGCTCATAAGCCCATCGCTCGGTATACTCCCGTTCCTTGTATTCCTCCAGAACATCGATCTGTGCCTCCAGCGGCGCGCCCTTTGCCTTGAACAGCTTATACTGCAGAAGACAGCGTGAATTGTCGTTTTTGGCGACCTTGGAAAATTCCCGGAAATATTTTTCCGCCTCATCGATCTGATGCAGACGGATGCAGACTTCTACCAGGCGGTACAGAATATTACGCCCGATGGAGGCGCGGCTGTACGCGAGAACCAGTATATCCTTAGCGCTCTCATAGTCCTTATTCACTTCATATACATCTGCCACCATGTTCAGGGTGTTAATGCTCTTGACACGGCGCCAGTCAATCGAATCGACGATGCTCAGGGCGTTTTCATAATCCTTCTCCCTGACATAAGCCGTCAGTTCGTCTAATTTCTGATGATATTCCTCTTTATCCAAGGTTTATCGCCTCCCGTTAATATTATCTATACTCCTTGAAACCCCTTATCCATGCGCTGCCTGCGCTCCCCGGGCACAACTGGTTATTCCGGTGAAACCTCTCCGTGAAAATCAGATGACTTCACTTCGATCTTGTCCAGCTTCCAGATATCATCGACATATTCCTGGATGGTGCGGTCCGAGCTGAACTTTCCGGAATGTGCAATATTCAGAATTGCGCTCTTGTACCACTCCTCCGAATTGCGGTACTTTGATTCCACGCGTTCCTGAGCGGCCGCGTAGGACTTGAAGTCCGCGAGAATGAAGTAAACATCTGCGCGGTTTCCGTTCTGCGGGTACAGAAGGGAATTGTAGATGTCCCGGAACATCTCCATGTCTCCGTTGGAATACATGCCGTTGATCAGCTGCATGAGAACCTGACGGATATCGGCGTCGTTGTTGAAATACTGCATCGGATCGTAGCCGCCGTTCTTCTCATAATCGATGACCTGCTCCGCAGTCAGTCCGAAGATGAAGGCGTTATCCTCACCGACCTCATCGACGATCTCCACATTTGCGCCGTCCATCGTTCCCAGCGTCAGAGCGCCGTTCAGCATGAACTTCATATTTCCGGTTCCGGATGCCTCCTTGCTCGCGGTGGAAATCTGCTCGGATACATCCGCCGCCGCAAAAATAATCTCCGCGTTGCTCACGCGGTAGTCCTCAATGAAGACAACCTTGATCTTGTTCTTAATGCTCGCGTCATTATTGATCACATCCGCGACATTATTGATCAGCTTGATGATCTTCTTCGCCCGCTCATAGCCCGCGCTTGCCTTCGCTCCGAAAATGAAGGTTCTCGGGTAGAACGGAAGTTCCGGATGCTCCTTGATCTTATTGTACAGATACATCACATGAAGAATGTTCAGCAGCTGACGCTTATACTCATGCAGTCTCTTTACCTGTACGTCGAAGATGGAACGGGGATCGACCTCGATTCCGTTGTGCTCCTGAATATATTTTGCCAGACGCAGCTTGTTCTGGTACTTGATATTGCTGAATTCCGCCTGCGCCTTCTCATCATCCGCATAAATGGCAAGCTTGCTGATCGTGGACAGATCCGTTACCCACTCCTTGCCGACATGACCGGTTACCCACTCTGCCAGAAGCGGATCTCCGTGAAGCAGGAAGCGCCGCTGCGTGATTCCGTTTGTCTTGTTGGAGAACTTCCACGGATACATCTCATAGAAATCCTTCAGCTCACGTTTCTCCAGAATCTCGGTATGAAGCTTCGCAACGCCATTTACCGAGAATCCGCCTACAATTGCAAGGTTTGCCATCCGCACCTGGCCGTCGTAGATGATCGCCATGCTGCGGATCTTCTCATCACTGTTCTGCGGATACTTGATCTTTACTGCCTCACAGAACCTGCGGTTGATCTCCTCGACAATCTGATAGATACGCGGAAGCAGACGGGAGAACAGCTCGATCGGCCATTTCTCCAGAGCCTCGGCCATGATGGTGTGATTCGTATAAGCGCAGGATTTTGTCACAATCTCCCAGGCCTCATCCCACTCCAGGTGCTGCTCGTCCAGAAGAATCCGCATCAGCTCCGGGACGGTAAGCGTCGGATGTGTGTCGTTCATATGGAAGCACGCCTTCTCCGGAAGCTTATGAATATCATCATGTCCCTTCAGGAACTTCTTCACCGCGGTCTGGATGCTTGCGGAAACGAAGAAATACTGCTGCTTCAGGCGAAGCTCCTTGCCGGCCATATGATTGTCGTTCGGGTAGAGAACCTCGGTCAGCGTCTGCGCCAGATTCTCCTGCTCCACTGCCTTGTAATAATCACCCTTGTCAAAGGAATCCAGCGAAAAATCATTGATGGCCTCCGCATCCCAGATACGCAGGGTGTCTACCACATTGTTGTTGTAGCCTACAATCGGGAGATCATAGGGAACGGCACGAACGGACTGATAGCCCTCCTGGTGGTAGTAATTTCTCCCGGTTTTCTCATCGTAGTCGACCGCGACGTACCCGCCGAATTTGATCTCCTTCGCGTACTCCGGACGCTTCAGCTCGAAGGGGTAGCTTCCGTCCTTCAGCCAGTTGTCCGGCTTCTCAATCTGATAGCCGTCCTTGATCTCCTGCTTGAACATGCCATAGTGATAACGGATTCCGCAGCCGTACGCGGTGTAGCCGAGGGTGGCAAGCGAATCCATGAAGCAGGCAGCCAGTCTTCCAAGTCCGCCGTTTCCAAGTGCAGGGTCTCTTTCTTCATCCTCGATGGCATCCAGATCAATTCCCATCTCATCCAGTGCCTGCTTTACCTCACCGTATGCGGTAAGCGCCAGAAGGTTATTGCCGAGATATCTTCCGGTCAGAAATTCCATCGACATGTAGTAAACGATCTTCGGATCATCCTTCTTCATGGTCTGCTGGGTCGCCATCCAGTTGTCGATAATGACATCCTTGACGACATAGCATACCGCCTGGTAGATCTGATGATTGCTCGCTTCCTCCAGAGTCGTCCGGAACAGTCTTCTGATCTCATCTTTAACTTCCTTCTTGAAATTATCTTTCTTGAATATCGGATTAAGCATTCTTTCCCCTTTCACTGAAAAAACACTGCCGGAAACGCACCGGCGTATCCGCGGATAACGGAATACATGCGCTCTGCCACTTCTCCGGTTTTCGTCCCGCTGCCGCGACGCTCACCTGAGTGAAACAGCCATACGCCACATCTCTCGGCAAACTGTAAAGCCGCGGACCGCTCTGCGCCCGCCGCTCCCGCGATCCCACAGGTATGACATTCTAATTATACGATCATCAATCGCTTCGATATTCCTCAATCCCGCAATCCTGCAGGTATGACATTAGGGAGTCCGGCAGATCCGGGCTCCCAGAAATATCCTTACTGTTTCTCGACACCCAGAGTGACTTCCTCAGAATTGATCTTCCAATCCTTGGTATAGCCGGCCGTCTCGCCGATCACGATATCATCGGCCAGAACGACTCTGGAGATCTTTTCTTTGTTCGCCTTCAGAATGTCCGCGATATGACGGTTGCCCTTTGCGTAGACCTTGATGCGGTCCATAACCTCAAAGCCCGCTTCCTTGCGCATCGTCTGAATCTTGCTGATCAGCTCCGCGACGAAGCCCTCCTCAATCAGCTCCGGAGTCAGAGCGGTATCCAGCATCACGGTCACGCCCTGATCCGCCTGCGCCACATAGCCCTCGGTCTGCGCGATATCAATGAGGAGATCCTCTCTTGAAAGAGAAATACTCTGTCCGTCCACAGAAATCGTCAGCACACCGTTCGCGTTGAGTTCCGCTACCGCCTCTGCGCCGTCCAGCCCGGAAAGTGCCTTCCGGATACCTCCGACCAGCTTGCCGTACTTCGGGCCGACTGTCTTCAGCTGCGGCTTGATGCTGTACTCCACCTTCAGATCATCCGAGAATTCCACGGACTTTACATTCAGCTCATCGGTCACAATCTTGGTGTAGAAGTCATCCAGACGGAAATCCGCCTTGACATACATTCTGGAAAGCGGCTGACGGTTCTTGATACCGGAAGCATTTCTCGCGGCACGTCCGAGCACAACGATTCTCGTAACCTCACGCATGTTCTGCTCGAGATCCTTATCGATCCACGCCTCGTTCACGGTCGGATAATCACAGAGATGAATGCTCTCCGGAGCACTCCTATCGACGCTGCGGACGAGATTCTGATAGATGTCCTCTGTCATGAACGGAATCATCGGAGCCGCTGCCTTGCAGAGCTCGACAAGAGCAGTATAAAGCGTCAGGTACGCATTGATCTTGTCCTGCTCCATTCCCTTCGCCCAGAATCTCTCACGGGATCTGCGCACATACCAGTTGCTCATGTCGTCGACGAAGGACTCCAGAGTCTTGGCAGCCTCCGGGATCCGATACTGATCGAGATCCGCGTCCGTCTCCTTGATCGTAGAATTCAGACGGGACAGAAGCCATTTGTCCATGACAGAAAGCTTGTCGTAATCCAGCTTATACTTTGTCGGATCAAAATTGTCGATATTCGCGTAAAGCACCCAGAACGCATAGGTGTTCCAGAGGGTTCCCATAAATCTTCTGGAATACTCCATCACAGCCTTGTCATGGAACTTGTTCGGAAGCCACGGTGCGCTGTTGATATAGAAGTACCAGCGGATCGCATCCGCTCCGAACTTGCGCAGCGCGGACATCGGCTCCACCGCGTTGCCCTTGGACTTGGACATCTTGTTGCCGTCCTTGTCCAGCACAAGGCCGAGCACGATTACATTCTTGTACGCAGGCTTGTTGAACAGCAGTGTGGACTCGGCATGCAGAGAATAGAACCAACCTCTGGTCTGATCAACCGCCTCAGAAATAAACTGCGCCGGGAACTCCCTCTCGAACAGCTCCTTATTCTCAAATGGGTAATGAAGCTGTGCATAGGGCATCGCGCCCGAATCAAACCAGCAGTCGATAACCTCCGGCACACGATGCATCTCGCCTCCGCAGTCCGGACATTTGATCGTGAACTGATCCACATAAGGTCTGTGAAGCTCGGTGTGCTCCGCGTCCGGATTTCCGGTCAGCTCCGCGAGTTCCTTTCTGGAGCCGACACAGATCTGCTTTCCGCAGTCCGGACAGGTCCATACCGGAAGCGGCGTGCCCCAGTAGCGGTTTCTCGAGATTCCCCAGTCCTGGATATTTTCCAGCCAGTTTCCGAATCTTCCCTCTCCGATCGTCGGCGGGATCCAGTTGATCTCCTTGTTGTTCCGCACGAGATCATCCTTAACGGCTGTCATCTTGATGAACCAGGACTCTCTCGCATAGTAAATCAGAGGAGTGTCGCATCTCCAGCAGTGCGGATAATCATGCTCTACCTTCGGCGCCGCGAACAGAAGCTTTCTCTCGGAAAGATCCTTCAGGACCTCGGGATCCGCGCTGACCGCACCCTCATCCTTCATCTCGTGCTCGGTCGGCTTGCAGCGCATTCCCGCGAACTTTCCGGTCTCCGGCTTCAGACGGCCGTGATCGTCTACCATCTGAACAAACGGAGCGTCGTACTTTCTCCCGACGCGGGCATCATCCTCACCGAATGCCGGTGCGATATGAACGATACCGGTACCATCGGTCATCGTTACATAATCATCGCAGTACACGAAAAATGCCTTCTTGTGCTGCTTCGCGGCTGCATCCGCCGCGCACTGATACAGAGGCTCGTACTCCTTGTATTCCAGATCCTTTCCCTTGAAGGTCTCAAGGATCTCGTATGGCTTTTCTCCCTCCTCCTTCGCGACAGGCCCGAGAACCTTGTCCAGAAGAGCGACCGCCATGTAATAGGTATATCCGTCCGCGCACTTCACCTTCGCGTATGCGTCCTCCGGATTCACGCAGAGCGCAATGTTGGAGGGAAGCGTCCACGGCGTGGTGGTCCATGCCAGGAAATATGCGTCCTCGCCCTTTACCTTAAAGCGGACGATCGCGGTGCGGTCCTTGATGGTCTTGTATCCCTGCGCAACCTCATGGGAGGAGAGCGGCGTTCCACAGCTCGGGCAGTAGGGAACAACCTTGAACCCCTTGTACAGAAGGCCCTTCTTCCAGATTTCCTTCAGCGCCCACCACTCGGACTCAATATAATCGTCATAGTAGGTAACGTAGGGGTTGTCCATATCGGCCCAGAATCCGACCTTGCCGGAAAACTGCTCCCACATTCCCTTGTATTTCCATACGGATTCCTTGCACTTCTTGATGAAGGGCTCGATTCCGTAGGCTTCTATTTCATCCTTGCCCTCAATGCCGATTTCCTTCTCAACTTCCAGCTCAACAGGCAGTCCGTGCGTATCCCATCCGGCCTTCCGGGGAACCTCATATCCCTTCATCGTGCGGTATCTGGGAATCATATCCTTAATCACACGGGTCAGCACATGTCCGATATGCGGCTTACCGTTCGCAGTCGGCGGACCGTCATAGAACATATACATAGGATGCCCTTCATTTTTCTTTACACTTTTCTCGAAGATCCGGTTCTCCTCCCAGAACTTCTCTGTCTCTCCCTCTCTCTCTACGAAGTTGAGGTTTGTATCGACTTTTCGGTACATATCAGTAATTTCCTCCTTTGGTTTACAATGTTTTCTCGTCACATGTAAAAAACCATATATGCCTTTCAGGCAATCTATTATAAAAAGACGGCTGAAGCATTGTCAAGCCATTCCACTGGTTTCATGCCTTTTTTTGCGCCTTCTCGCGCGAAGTCCGTCCCGCTTGCTGCGGATCAGATCCGCCTCAGCCTCACTGCTGATCTTGATGGTCTTCACCACGTAGACCCTTCCCTCATCGGTATGCTTCATCCGGATCTTTCCCTTCAGATAACCGTGCTCCGGACACCAGGCCACGCTGTAGTAGTTCCGCGAATTCACGGAAAACCAGCGCATCTTCTTCCGGGACTTCCTTCCGCATCTGCAGCAGTAGGTACTGCAGACCTCCGGATCCTTCATCGCTTCCTCCTTGGTTTTGAACTCCCTGGAGATGTATTTGCTGTACCCGTTGTAAATCGTGTGGATTTCCTCGGTTTTCTTCTTCGGGTTCTGATATACGTCGATGGAGTCGTAGGCAAGCACGACATCCATGTCGATCTTCTGAAAAATCAGCGCGGTATACCTGGCATCTGACAGCGCCCGGTGGAATTCCTCGTCCTTTCCGAGCTTCAGGTAATCAATCCCGTATTCCAGTGCTCTGCGGCTCTTCATGTCCTCGAACTGAACCGCGAACAGTTTCTGAACATCATAGTAATGAAGCGGTCCCTTCAGCAGTTCAAGCACCTGATAATATTTCATATTTCGCTGAAGCTCCGTCAGATCAACGGTGCCCCAGGTGCAGAAAATCGATTCCGGACCGGCCCAGGCCAGGAACTGCCGGACCGCATCCGGAAAATAATCGCCGTTCTTCAGTTCTTCTCTGCCGATATGCACAATCTCCCGTGTGCGGTAATTCAAAGATTTATAGACAACCGGCCGTATCACACGCTGAAACGTATCGACAATCTCCCGGTTCTCATCCAGCTTTACGGCCCCGATCTCAATAATCTCAAACGGAAGACGTTTCACCTCACGGCTTTTGCCGTAGGGGCTCTGGTTCCACTCAAGATCAAAGACAATATAATTCATTGTTTCATGTCCTTTTTGCATAGATAGTTTTATCATAGCACATCCCTTTGTTGCCGCGCAATGCATACCCGCACTACTTTCTAAAGCTCCACCCGCCCGGTTACTGTTCGCCCCATCTATGTACGGCAAGAACTTAAGCGGTGCGTATACAGACAACCGTCATGCCCGCAAGCGGCAATCATGCTGACGACGAATTTCGCTGTGTCGCGGTGCGTATACAGAAAAACTTTCCCGGGCACAACGAGATAAAACACGCTGCGCGAGTTTTATCTCGCTATCGCGACGCTCGCCGCACACGAATACTTCGCATTCGGCTGCGGCTCACTGTTCGCGTAAACAAAGAGGCTGCTCAAGCGTACCCGCTTTCACAGCCTCTTTCTGAATCAGTATTCAATTTCCGGATATATACCGGATCAGCCTTTCACACCTCCGGCCGTAACTCCTCCGACGATATACTTCGAGAGGAAGAGATATACAAAGATGACCGGGAAGATGGAGAAGGTGATAGCCGCATATACCTGTCCCATATCAAACTTCAGCCAGTCCGCGGAACGAAGCTCCGCAATCAGCACGGGAAGGGTCTTCATGCTTTCCTTGTGCAGAATCAGCGCGGGAGTGAAGTAATTGTTCCAGCTGTTGACAAAGGTGAAGATCGCCTGCACCGCGATTGCCGGTTTCATAAGCGGCATAACGATGGTGTTGAAGATCCGGAATTCACCGGCTCCGTCGATCCTTGCGGCCTCCAGAAGAGATCCCGGAAGATTCGAGTCCATGTACTGCTTCATATAGAAGAATACAATCGGCGACGCGACAGCCGGAACTACAAGCGGGAGATAGTGATCCATCAGATTCATCTTGCTGACCAGCTGTACAAAACCAAGCGCGGACACCTGCGTCGGAATCATCATGATCGCGAGAATAAAGGTGTAAATCGCCTTCTTTCCCTTGAAGTCATATGCGTGAATTGCGTATGCGGTCATCGTGCTGAAATACGTGCTGCACAGGGCGCTGAGGCCGGCAATGATCAGCGAATTCAGCATGCCGCGCACGAAAGGAAGCGATCCGTGCAGCATATTGTACAGATTCTCAATTAAATGTGAACTCGGGACCGGTGTAAACCCTTTGCCCAGCTCGCCGTTGGATCTGGTGGTATTGATGAACAGAATGTAGAACCAGATCAGACACAGGAAGGTCAGAAGGATGAGTATTATATAGGAAAAAATTCTTCTTCCCCTGACAGTTCCCTTCGCTGTTTTTTCTTCGTTATTTTGTACTGCAGCCATCTCCTGTCCCCTCCTTTCAGTCCTGCTTGTCCGCTGTTGTCTTAAACACAACCATACTCAGTAAACCGGTAATGATCAGCAGAATCACCGAAAGGGCACCGGCCATTCCGTAGTTCTTGCTGTACAGATGCTTATTCAGATACATGATAAGCGTCATCGAAGAACGCATCGGATCTCCGCTTCCGTTCGTCAGGATCTGCGGAACATCGAACATCTGCAGGCCGCCGATCAGGGATGTGATCATGACATACACAAAAATCGGTTTCAGAATCGGCATCGTAATGCGGAAGAAAATCTGTCTCGCATTGGCGCCGTCTACCTCGGCCGCCTCAAACAGCGACGAGTCGATGCCCAGCATACCTGCCATCAGGAGGATCGTCGTGTTGCCGAACCACATCAGGAAGTTCATAAACGCGACCATACCCCGGACGCTTCCGATATGAGACATGAACTTATAGGGCTTCGCAATCAGGTGCAGAGACATCAGAATCGAATTGACAGGCCCGCTGTCCGCAAAAAGGGTGAAGAACAGCATGGCAAACGCCGATGCCATAATCAGGTTCGGGAGATAAATCACAGTCTTGAAAAATCTCTGCGCTTTCAAGTGCAGGGACGGATCGGTGAACCAGGCTGCAAGCGCCAGCGAGACTACGATCTGGGGCACAAATCCAAGCACCCACATGATCATGGTGTTCGCGAAATACTTCGGCAGATCACCGCTCGTAAACAGCTTTGCGTAATTTGCAAGTCCGATGAAATTCGGTCCGATCTGCTTCAGACCCGATCTGTAATTTTCAAAAAAACTGTTGTAAATGGTAGAAACCAGCGGAATCATCTGAAAGATTACAAACACCGCCATAAAGGGTATCAGAAAAATATATCCGTACCGGTTATGCCTTTTGATCCTGCTTTTCTTATGCTTTTCCATACCCTGACCTCCCGACTCAAATGGCTCCGATTTATATCTGCGTATAAAAACGGGGATCCGTCAGAGCAGATCCCCGACCGGGACGACGGATCCTTAAGCTTTCACGGATCCATCGCTCCTTTCCTTTTCCTTCTGTCAGTCTACGCTGACATCCGGATATTTCTCCTGAATTGCGCTCTTGAACTGCGCCAGTGCATCGTCATAGGAAGCATTTCCATCGAAGTAGTTCTTCATAGCGGTCTGGAATTCCTCGTTGCATCCCTGATCGTAAATGGAGATGTTGCTCATATCTACCTTCTCAGCACCTGCTGACAGCATCGCGTACGGATTCTGTCCGCCGAGGATCGGGTTTCCGAAGGACTCGTCGTTTGCGAGAGCATCCAGAACGGTCTTGTTGTTTACACAGTCAGAATCATCAACAGCGATTTCCTTCATGATATCATCGTTTGTCGTCATGTTCAGGATGATGTCCTTTACAAGCGTCGGGTTGTCCGTTCCATTTGCCGCGCAGATCCATGTGCCGCCCCAGTAGAAGCCCTGCGGTCCTGTTACCAGACCCCAGCCGCCGTCCTTGCCGACGGATCCGTCCTCATCGCTGTGCATCGAGAAGTTGATCAGCCATGCCGGTCCGAAGTAGCAGAATACCGGAGTATCCTTGAAGAATCCCTTTGACCAGTCGTCGGACCACAGCTCATAGGAGTTCTCCTCGCCTGCGTCTACAAGAGCCTTGGAATCATCCGCCCATGCCTTGATGTTGTCATCAACGACAACCTTGCCGTCCTGAACCCACGGTCCGGAAACGTTGTTGGAATATACACGATAGGTATCCATAGCGGAGCACATCTGATAGCCCGCATCCTTTACCTTCTTGGCGGTCTCATTGAATTTGTCCCAGCTGGAAACCGCATCCTGAACCGCGTCCAGATCATCTGTTCCGAGAACCTTCTTCGCGATATCACGGTTGAAGATCAGTCCTGCGGAGCATGCCTGCCATGAGGAACCGCGGATATCTCCGTTCGCGTCCGTCACGACATCCTTTGTATACTGATACTGCTTGGAGAGATCGTCATCGGTAATGCCAAGGTCTGAGAGCTTCATCGCAACATCCGCGTCAGCGTCAATATACTTCAGCGCGTAATCCGCTTCTACCAGGAAGATATCAACCTTCTTGTCCGCTGATGCATCCGCATTCTCCGGAAGTACGGTGTCCAGATTGTTCTGGTATGCGTTGTCATCGGAAGGAGTAACGGTAAATTTCACGGTAACGTCGCCGATCTTGCCGCCCTTCGTGGCATCATTCGGATCAGCAGCCTCAAATCCCGGATAGTGAGCCGCAAGACGATTCGCGAACTCATCATTCCAGCACTGGATATTCAGAACGGTTCCCTCTCCGGAAGCATCTGCAGACGAAGACGTCGCCTCGGCTGCCGAGCTTGAGGAAGCAGCCGTGGTCTCTTCCTCCGCACTGGAAGAAGCAGATGTACTTGCACTGCTTGCGGACGATCCGGACGAGGATGCCGCGGATGAGGAAGCAGTGGAGCTGCTGCCGCACGCTGCCATCGGCACTACCAGTGCCGCCGCCATTGCAAGACTGAGTAATGTTCTCATACGTTTCTTCATGTTTTTTCCTCCCTTACATTAAATAGCTCTGCTGTCATGATTTGGATTTTGATACAGAGTTTATTTTAGAAACAAAAACAACAGGTTACCTCTATGTATTACATCTTGGTGCAATGTTATTGCCTGCAAATTTCATCCGCGTCCTGCGCGGCGGGGCTTTCATCAGCTCAACTGCTCTTCCGGCGCATTCACATCACTCACATGCAAGACTCATGGAAGACGATTCCATGCCTTTCCGATCACGTCCGGTCCGGCACACCGCTTACACGGAAGTCTGCGGATCCCCGGAAATATCTCTGACCGTCTGCCCCTCCAGCAGCTTTCCCTCAACGAGAAGCTCCTCTGCGACGCAGCTCTTCTTGTGCTCGATGGACTCGACCAGCTTTCTCCCGGAGACTTCTCCGATCTTTGCCGCGTCCTGATACCACGTAGTAAGCTTCGGGCGGATCACCTGCGACAGATTGATGCCATCGTATCCGACCACGCTCAGGTCTCCCGGAATGGAAATCCCCATGCGCTCACACTGATTGCTTCCGCCGATGTACGAGAAATCATCCGGGTACATGATCGCGGTCGGCGGTTCTTTCAGCTCCATAAGCCGGCGTGTCGCCTCTGCTGATACCTTTGTGTCGTGATACCTGCCCTCGATGACATATTCCTCAGGCACATCGATTCCGAGTTCACCGCACGCCTTGTAGAATCCGCTCAGCCGTTTCTGTGTAACCGACGTCTGTTCTCCGTGAATGAACGCGATCCTCCGGTGTCCCTTGTCATACAGGTAATGCACCAGCTGGTACGCACCGTTCACGTTGTCACTCATCACACAGCTGTGATTATTAAACGTATAGTCTATCGTTACCGTTGGAAACTCACTGTCAATCAGTTCCCGAACCGCGCGACCTGTGAAGTCAACGCTGGCGATCAACACTCCGTCGCACTTGCGGTATCTGCAGTGTTCCGTGAAGGATCTCCCGCCGATGGCCTGGCTGATAAAGGTAATGTCATACCCCAGCGCTTCTACCGTATTCTTCGCGCTGTTCAGAATCTGCGAAAAATATTCATGAGTCAGACCGCTCATGGTCTCGTCCTCAAATACGACTCCGATATTATGTGAGATATTAGTCTTCAGCTGTCTCGCGGCTGCGTTCGGCATGTAATGCATCTCCCGGGCTGCCCTCAGGATCCGTTCCGTCGTCTCTTTTCCTACGTCGCCGTAGCCGTTCAACGCCTTGCTGACTGTCGCCGGAGAAACCTCACACATTTTTGATAGATCTTTAATCGTCACCATGATGTCCTGATCTCTCCTTTGGTCTGTCTCACTTAATCGTTTTCGTTGTTCTCATTCTAAATCGTTTTCGGTTATTCGTCAATTATTCTCATTTCACAATTATATTCCGATATTTTTGTCTAGTTTACATATACTTTATCTTTGAAAACGTTTTCGCTATTTACTTTCAAATAATTGAAGCTTATAATGAGCTAAAAATAGTTACGAAAACGTATTCGTACAGATTCTTCGAAAACCCAGTCGGGCGGCTGTCACGACACGCGCAAGAGATATGACAGATGATGAATCTTCACGATTACAATGCCGCCTGTCGCACAGCGCGCAAAAAAACTGACAGATAATGAATCTCGTCGATTACAATGCCGCCTGTCGCGGCACACGAAAGAGATATGACAGATGATGAATCTTCACGATTACAATGCCGCCTGTCGCACGGCGCGCAAAAGAACTATCTTATAATATGTGATTATGTATGCATATACAGAGCCATCTGAAAGGAGGATATCAGATGAAATTCGGACACTTTGACGACGCGAACAAAGAGTACGTGATCAGCACTCCCCGTACTCCCCTTCCCTGGATCAATTATCTGGGTTCGCAGGATTTTTTCAGCCTGATTTCAAATACGGCCGGAGGATATTCCTTCTATAAAGACGCGAAGCTCCTGCGTCTAACCAGATATCGCTACAATAACTGTCCTCTCGATAACGGCGGACGTTATTACTATATTAAAGACGGGGATACGATCTGGAATCCCGGCTGGCAGCCGACACAGACCGAACTCGACAGCTATTCCTGCCGTCACGGTCTGGGATACACCATTATCACTGGCAGCAAAAATCAGATCGAGGCTACGCTTCAGGCATTTGTACCGATTCATGACAACTGTGAGATCAACCGCATCATTCTGACGAACAACTCCTCTTCCCAGCAGCATCTGGATCTGTTCAGCTTCGTCGAGTTCTGTCTCTGGAACGCACAGGACGACGCTTCAAACTTCCAGCGCAATTTTTCCACCGGTGAGGTGGAGGTACTCGGGAATACGATCTACCACAAAACCGAGTATCGCGAGCGCCGGAACCACTATGCCGTCTATTCCGTGAATCGCGATATCGCCGGATTCGATACCAGCAGAGAGGCTTTCATCGGACTCTACAACGGCTTTGCCAATCCTGAGGCAGTGCTTGCAGGAGAAAGCAGGAACAGCATTGCACACGGCTGGCAGCCGGTTGGAAGTCACCATCTCAAGGTCGATCTCGCCCCGGGTGCCTCGGAGAGCTTTATTTTTGTTCTGGGATACTGTGAGAATCCGAAAGATCAGAAGTTCGAGGCTCCGAATGTCATCAACAAGAAGCCGGCAAATGAGCTTCTCGCAAAATACCAGACCGACGAACAGGTTGATCAGGCTTTTCAGGAACTGAAGGATTACTGGAGCCGGCTGTTATCCACCTATACCGTGCACACCGATGATGAAAAGCTGAACCGCCTTGTAAACATCTGGAACCAGTATCAGTGCATGGTGACCTTCAATATGAGCCGCAGCGCCAGCTATTTCGAAAGCGGTCTCGGGAGGGGAATGGGGTTCCGGGATTCCTGTCAGGATCTTCTGGGATTCGTCCATCTGATCCCCGAAAGGGCGCGTGAACGAATCATCGATATCGCGAATACCCAGTTCGAGGATGGCAGCACATATCATCAGTACCAGCCTCTGACCAAAAAAGGAAACGCGGACATCGGCGGAGGCTTTAACGACGATCCTCTGTGGCTTATCGCTGCGGTCTGTGCATACATCCGCGAGACCGGCGATTTCTCGATTCTGGACGAGAAATGCGCCTTTGACTGTGATTTTTCCAGGGCAGTTCCGCTGATAGAGCACCTGAGAAGAAGTTTCCGGTTCACCTCAACACACCGGGGTCCCCACAGTCTTCCGCTGATCGGCCGCGCTGACTGGAATGACTGTCTGAATTTGAACTGCTTCTCAGAGGAACCCGGCGAAAGCTTTCAGACCTTCGGCCCGAGCGAGGGCCCGGTGGCAGAGTCTGTTTTTATCGCTGGAATGTATGTCAAATACGGAACGGAGTATGCGGAGCTGTGTGATCAGACCGGTCTTGATGAAGAAGCTGCGGAAGTCCGCAGGAATGTGAAGGAAATGGAGACAGCCATCGAAGACGCCGGATGGGACGGCAGCTGGTTTGTTCGTGCCTATGACGCATACGGCAAGGCCGTCGGCAGCCATACCTGCGAAGAGGGCCAGATCTATATCGAGCCTCAGGGCATGTGCGTAATGGCAGGCGTCGGAGTAGACGACGGAAAGGCCGAAACCGCACTGAAAAGTGTTGAGCAGAAGCTCGAGACAAAATACGGCATCGTCCTGCTGCAGCCGGCTTACACAAAATATCATGTCGAGCTCGGTGAAATTTCCTCTTACCCTCCGGGGTATAAGGAAAACGCAGGGATCTTCTGTCACAACAACCCTTGGATTGCCTGTGCGGAGACCGTTCTCGGCCACGGCAACCGCGCCTTTGAGGTGTTCCGCAAGACCTGTCCGATCTACCTGGAAGATATCAGCGAGATTCACCGCACAGAACCATATGTGTATTGTCAGATGGTCGCCGGCATTGACGCGCCAACCTTCGGAGAGGGCAAAAACAGCTGGCTCACCGGCACCGCCGCATGGACCTTCACGGCTATGAGTCAGTACATCCTCGGTGTTCAGCCTACCTTCCACGGATTGAAAATCGATCCATGTATTCCTGACACCATGAAGGGATATACCATTGACCGAACCTTCCGCGGTGTCAGATATCACATCACCGTGGACAACTCCGCTCACGTACAGAAGGGTGTGAAATCCATGACGATAGACGGCAGTCCGGTCGAAGGCAACGTGATTCCGCCTGTTCAGGATAAAACTGACGTAAATGTCGTCGTGACACTCGGATGAATTGTATATACCGTTTAAGCAGCGAAGGGGGAAATGCCTGTTCTGGTGGACGGTTTAGTGCACGGATGAATTTTATAAGGCTTTTAAGCAGCGAAGGGGCTGTCGCATCAGATGACGCGACAGCCCCTTCGCTGCATTGCAATTCATTTCACTGCCATGCATTGCTGTTAATTTTTACCAGGCATATTTAACACCGAATTTAATGCCTGAATTTAATCGATGGATCTGATTGTCTGATTTACGAGAAGTTTGTAACCAGAGATACAATTCTCAGGCAGAACAGAACGAATACCACCCACATTACCGGGCTGACATCCTTTGCCTTCTTCTCGAATACTTTCAGAATAACCCATGACAGGATACCGAACATGATACCTGTCGCGATGGAGTACGCCAGCGGCATCATCAGCATTGCCATGTACGCAGCTGCCGTATCGGCGATATCTCCGTCAAATTCAATCTTCTTCGCTGACGAGATCATCAGCATGCCGACGTACAGAAGAGCCGGTGCTGTAGCAAAGCTCGGAATTGCAAGAAAAATCGGGCTCAGGAACAGGGACAGGATGAACATCACGCCGGTTGTAACCGCGGTCAGACCGGTGCGTCCGCCTGCAGCGACACCTGCGCTGGACTCTACGAAGGAAGTAATCGTTGATGTACCAAGGCAGGCACCTGCAACCGTACCAATAGCATCAGACAGAAGTACGCGGCCTACACGGGGAAGATTTCCGTTCTCATCCAGAAGTCCCGCCTTGTCTGCAACGCCGACAACCGTTCCAACGGTATCAAAGAGATCTACATACAGGAAACTGAACATGATCGCGATGAACTGAATCAGATGCTGTCCTGCCCATGCGAAATTAAACTTGAACGCCGTGTTCGCGATACCTCCGAGCTGAAGACCTGCGGAGAAGTTCGGGAATACACTGTAGACGCCCGCGTCAACGTCAACGACATACCAGCCGGCTGCCTGTGCGATCATTCCGAGAACCCAGGTAACGATAATGCCGATCAGCACAGAACCCTTTACATTGTAATGCACCAGGATCAGGATGATGATGAATCCGATCAGCGCCAGGGCGACATCCGGTTTACTGAAGTCTCCGAGGCCGACCTTTGTGGAATCATTTGCAACGACGATGTTCGCGTTCTGAAGACCGATGAACGCTACAAACAGACCGATACCTGCGGAGATACCGTTCTTCAGGTTTGCCGGGATTCCGTTGATGATCTGCTCACGTACCTTGAACAGAGACATGATGATAAAGATAATGCCCTCAATAAATACAGCAGTCAGACAGATCGTGAAGGCATCTGCCTGTCCTCCAAGTTCGCCCAGACATACGGTATAAGCAAAATACGCGTTCAGTCCGAGACCTGCGGAAAGAGCAATCGGGTAATTTGCGAAGAATCCCATGATGAAGGTAGCGATCGCCGAAGCAAGAGCTGTTGCAACGAATACGCCGCTCCGATCCATAACCGTACCCAGAATATTCGGGTTGACGGCAAGGATGTAAGCCATCGTCAGAAAAGTTGTGAGACCAGCGATGATCTCAGTTCTCACGGTTGTGCCGTGCTCTTTGAGTTTGAAAATTTTCTCCATCTCCACTCGCCGGAATAACCGGCTCCTCCTTTTGAAAAAATTTTAAATAGTTGATTTATGATTCATCCGAAAGGCAGATTCTGCCTCTGCGGAACAATCATCCTGATTTATTAACCACTCAATCATATTCATCATTTATTCCGCGGCGCGCATCTCAGCAATCCACCGCATATACGCGTGCCTGCCGCATCAGAGTGAAAAATCAAACGCGTCGCTTCCGATCTCCTGATTCTTCCAGTTCATCAGCCAGAGCATCATTTCTCTCTCACCGGCTCTTTCGAGAGTTTTAATGCAGCCCTCAATATTCTCCGCATTGAAAAATCCCTCTTCCGCCAGAAGTTTCAGCACCGGAAGGTTCCGGTCAGCCGCGAGATGACGCAGGACTTCCTCCAGCTTTGCGTTGATTCTGCCGCGGTACTCCGCCGCCTTCTCCGGGGCGAGATCCTCCGGATACTTCAGACGCATCAGAATCATTTCCACTCTCCTGGAATCCATCCAGGTACGGTCGAGCACCCTGTCATAGACCGAGAAATCATACTCCTTCCCGTTTCTGCCGAACCCGGTGAGCAGATCATTCATCATGTAGGTATTCTCAACCGGAAACACAAGAATCGTGCCGGAATTCTGAAGTTTTATTCTGTCTGTCTCGTTTTCTCCCGCGCTACGTGCATATTTTAACAGAAGTGCGTCTTTTTTTAAATACTTATCTATCGATACCATGCACTATTCCAATCTGTTTCACAACACATTCACTTCCCGGCACCATTCTTTCTCGCATTGCATTCATTTTCCCGGTACCATTCTTTCTCGCATTGCATTCATTTTCCCGGTATCATTCTGCTTTAAATCGCATTCACTTCCCGGGACAGCTCCTTTTCCCTCTCGGAAAGCATGAACTTTTTATGGTAGCGGAAATATTCCTCATTTCCGTGCGCACTGAGAAAACGGACGCTGTAATCGTTGACGGTGAGTTCTGTCACCAGGAGAAGCATTTCATTCCCGTCGCCGAAGGCGCGGCTGACAAAATCGAATACGTTGGAAATCTCCCTGCTGATCCGGGAGGTCTCCTCCTTCATAGAGCTGACGCGCCCCGAGAAAATTCTTTTTACAATTTCAAATTCTTTGTCGGATCCCGCAGGCTTCTCCAGACGAAAATCCTTCAGACACTCCCCGGCAAAGGCGATGGGGTACTGCCTCCGGAGTCTCTCATCGTCTGTGATCCCGTTTGCCGCCGTCAGCTCCTCCAGCTTCTGCTCTTCTTTCTGCATAGCTTCTGTCAGAAGCTCCGAGACGGACCGCGCATTTTTTTCCTGTATCCCGGCACCGATCTCAGCCAGTCCGGCGTGCAGACCCTTCAGGCAGTCTTCCTCCCGCACGTTCTGCCGGATTTCCGGCAGCAGCGCCTCCGTCAGAAGCCCAAGCAGAGTGATTCTCTCGTCAAAAGGAGCCTTCCCCGCCCTCGCGACAATCTGTCTTTCCGCAGTCCCGTCCAGGATGCGGCGAATCTGGTAGTCTTCCCGGTACTTCCGGTACAGCTGATAATACGTTGCAAATTCCGCGGCGATTCTCGGGTGGTGCAGATACTGTCCGATCAGCATCTCGTCAACCGGGAAGTTCTGTTCCTCATAGAGAAAAATTGCCTCGGAGAGATCTTCCCAGCCGCGCGCCGTCACGTAGTTCTTCCCGTCAACCGTCGTCTCGATCGAATAGAAATCGTCCGGATTGATATCCAGATAAGACTGAATTGCCTTGTGAATTCCCTGCTTTTCCGCATAAGTCTTCCATGTGGCATAATCCGGCTCCGCCTTCAGGACCTTAAGGCGGTCAAGTGTGACGATGTCAAACTCATGCACCGAACGATTGTACTCCGGCGGATTGCCGGCAGTCACAACGACCCAGCCCCGCGGGATCTGATGATTGCCGAAGGTCTTGTACTGTAAAAACTGAAGCATGGAAGGACCGAGCGTTTCCGATACACAGTTGATCTCATCCAGAAACAGTATGCCTTCCTTCTTTCCGGATTTCTCCATGTTTTCATACATGGAGGCGATAATCTCACTCATCGTATATTCGGAAACATTGCAGGCCTCGCCCTGATAGCTCTTGCGGGAGATAAACGGCAGACCGAGAGCGCTCTGTCTCGTGTGGTGTGTCATGGAATATGAGACGAGGGAGATATCAAGCTCCCTCGCGATCTGTTCCATGATTGCAGTTTTTCCGATTCCCGGCGCGCCGATCAGGAACACCGGTCTCTGCCTCTCCAGAGGAATTCTGTAATTTCCATATTCATCCTTCATCAGATAGATCATCACTGCCTGACGAATCTGTTCCTTTGCCTGCTGTATATTCATTCCTATCTCTTTCTGTATCTCTGACTCTTTCTGCGTCTCCGACTGTGTACCGGTCTGTGTCTCTTTCTCCGTCTATGTTCCGGTCCGTGGCCCCGTCTGCATCTCCCGCTGTGTACCGGTTCGTGGCCCCGTCTGCGTCTCCGTTTGTGTTACAGTCCGTGGCCCCGTCTGCGTCTCTGTCTGTATTACGTTCTCTTTTTCAGGGCCAGTTCCGCAAGCCTGTCAGCGTTTTTGCGATGCGTGCCCGGCGGACGCGGCTTACTGCTCACGCATCTTCAGCTTTGCTTCCGCTAACCGAAGTCTTCCGCGTCCAGAACGAGCCTCATCGCCCACGACGGCACCTTCGGAATCTCAAATCCCTCTCTGACAAAAATAAACGCCGTCTGATACTCTGGTTTCCGCAGTGGAAACGTCCCGTATCCGTCCGTGAAATAAAGGAGTCCCCGGAGATTTCTCAGTTCTCCGGAAGCTCTCATCTGGTCTACCCGTTCAAACACGGGCCGGAAGTCTGTTCCTCCGGACCCGGAAATCTCAATGCTCTTCATGTACCGCTCAAACTCTTCATCGGAGGTTATCTTTCTGTCCTCCTGTATGTCGCTGTCACATTGTATAATATGAAGATTCATCCGTTCTGTAAAGCTCTCTGTCGTTTTCAGCACGGACCACGTCTTGTGGAGAAAGTTACGGATCGTCGATCCCTGGCAGGAGCCAGAGGTATCCAGCGCGATGACAAAATCACGGATCTTCATGGTCTCCCGATATTCAAGCGGCTCGATCAGCGGCATGTTACGGTACAGCTGCATGCCATAAGTATAATAGATATAGTCAAATTCATCCGGGTTGACGTGAATCTCTTCCGCCGATCTCGCAAACTTCCGGAGAAACGACTCATACTCTCCGCTTTTCCGGTACTGCTCGTGAAAAACCTTTTTCAATCCACCCGGAACTCTTGCCTGGTTCTTCTCGAAGGACTCCATATCCTTCTGCACGCCGCTGCTGATGGTCTGCCACTTCTGTCCGACCGAATCTCCGCCCCGGCGGATGATCATCTCCTTCCAGACATGATCTTCCATCAGCCATGGCTCGTGCAGATCAAAACGAAAGAGCTCACGGAGCTCCTCTGCTCCATTCTCTCTATGAGCATTGCCCTCTCCCGAGGCCAGATTTTCTCCCGGAACATTACCATCCCTCGAGGCCAGATTCTCTCCCCGAACATTGCCATCCTTCGTGACCTGATTTTCTCCCGGAACATTGCCATCCTTTTCCGGTACGGATTCTCCAAGGAACAAACGATAAAGGCTCTCGGCGGTCATCTTCTCTGTGTATCTGCGCAGCTGGCGGATCCGGTTTCTGCGCTCCCAGTCTTCCGGAAGCTCCAGATCACGAAGACCGCACTCCTCCACCGCGTTTTCCGCGGCGATATCGGCAGCCAGGTCCCACAGCCCCGTCTCCAGTCTCGTATACCGGAACGGATGCCGAAAGAGACAGTGGAAAATCATGTGAAGGAAGGTTCGGATCAGTCGGATCCGGTCCTCTCGAAACAACCGGATCACTGATTCCGCATCACAGTAAATGTAGCTGCCGTTAGTTCCGATGCCCGCAGGAAGATCCGCCAGACGGTACCCGCCGGCATCAATGCCGAGCAGGCTTCCGGCGAGCTTTTCCCCTAGGGTCTTCTTTTCCTGATCACGCTCTGCACCCTCACTTTCCGGATTCCGGAACTCACTCTCCGTCTTTTCCTTCTCTCCAGCGGAGCTCACCGGGCCTAAGCCAGCTGTCCCGGACCCCGGCAATACGCCCTTCGGAGCCGGATTCATCCTGTCTCCCGGTTCATCAGCTCTCTCTGCGGACGGTGTATAAAAGACCACCGGCATCGCCAGGAGCGCCCGGTTCAGATATGGCATCTCCGTGATCAGCTTGTCCCGCGCGAACTGCAGAATCTGCCCGGCAAGCGCCTCCCGCGAATCCGGATACGCGGTTTTATCCCTTTCAGTTTTCTGCGTCTTATCTGTTATCATTCACTTACTCTTCTTCGCACAGTTCTGCAGGCTGCGCCGGTTCGTTTGTTTGTTTTCTGAACGCTCTGTTTGGGTTTGTTTATTTTCTGGGCGTTCTGAACGCGCTATTCTGGTCTGTTTATTTTCTGAGCGTTCTGTCAGCTTATACCAGTTCTGCCAGCTCGCAGATCAGCTTCTCGGACTTCTCCCAGCCAAGGCAGGGATCTGTGATTGATTTTCCATAGATGCCCTCACCGATCTTCTGATTTCCATCTTCCAGATAGCTCTCGATCATGAGGCCCTTCACCATCCTGTGAATGTCTTCAGATACATGCATGCTGTGAAGAACGTCCTTGGCTATACGGATCTGCTCAATGTATTTCTTACCGGAATTCGCATGATTGCAGTCCACGATCACCGCCGGGTTCTTCAGATCCCGCTCCGCATAGAGCTCACAGACATTTCGAAGGTCTTCATAATGATAATTTGGCATACTGTTGTTAAATTTGTCAACATATCCGCGGAGAATAGCATGTGCCATCGGATTTCCCGTCGTCTGAACCTCCCATCCCCTGTAAAGGAACTTCTGTCTGGACTGAGCCGCTGTGATGGAATTCATCATAACCGTCAGATCGCCGGAGGTCGGATTTTTCATTCCTGCAGGGATGCCGATGCCGCTCGCCACGAGGCGGTGCAGCTGATCCTCCACGGAGCGCGCGCCGACCGCCACATAGGACAGCAGATCCGACAGATATCTGTGATTCTCCGGATAGAGCATCTCCTCCGCGCAGGTGAAGCCGGTCTCCCGGATCACTCTCGTGTGCATATCCCGGATCGCGATGATGCCCGCGAGCATATCCTCCTTGCCCTCGGGATCCGGCTGATGCAGCATTCCCTTATATCCGGTCCCGAGCGTTCTCGGTTTATTCGTATAGACACGGGGAATGATGAAGATTCTGTCCTTCACCTTTTCCTGTACTTTTGCCAGACGGTTCATATAATCCAGAACGGCATCTTCATTGTCCGCCGAGCAGGGGCCGATAATCAGAAGAAAACGGTCATCCTTCCCGGTAAAGATCGCTTCGATCTCCTGGTCTCTCTGCTCTTTGATGTCCTTCAGCCTCTGGTCAAGCGGAAACTCCGCCTTCAGCTCCTGCGGTGTCGGAAGTTTCCGGATAAAATTCATCTGCATTTCCATAGTGTCTTCTCTCCTTGTTTCATGATCGGATCGTTCCGAATCTATTTTCGCGCTTTAAAGTGTAAAAGAAGCGTGTCTTTATATGATACCATAAATACACATCAAATCAACCCGGCACGATATTTTTTTCACATCCCGCCAGATATTTCACATTTTCACCCTGTTGTCGCACACATATGCCCAAATTTTCTCTCCGCCCCTGGCTCAAGCCACCTTGACCTGCGTTCCATGTCGCTGAACAGAGCCATTCATCCTTTGAAAAAATCCCTCCGGATACATTCCTTTCAGATATCTTTTCCTGTACAATAGAGCTGTAGAAATTCGATATCCTTCAGATTACTAATCGAAGGAAGCAAACGAACGAGGAGAATCCGCTATGACTGAAAACAAAATATTCACCAGAAGAAATATGTTCTCTCTGGGCGCCATGATTCTTTCCTCTTTTATCATGGCCTGCGGCAATAACCTGCTGATTGAAGAAGCCAACCTGCTCCCGGGCGGAGTCATGGGCATCTCCCGTCTGACACATGTCATCGGCGGCCTGTTCCATGTAAATATCCCGCTGATCGTTGTGTATCTGGGGCTGAATATTCCGGTCGCGCTTTTCTGCATCCGCCATATCTCAAAGCGATTTGTCCTGCTGTCCCTGATCCAGATTCTGATGCTGTCTCTGTTCATGCATCTGTTTCCTCACTACCGGATTTTTGACCAGGAGATTCTCAATGTGATCTTCGGCGGAGTAATCTGGGGCGCAGGCACCACGATTGCCCTTCAGGGTGGCGGCTCCACCGGAGGAACAGATTTCATCGCCCTCTACGTATCAAACAAGACGGGAAATGAGATCTGGATGCAGGTCTTCTTCTTCAACTGCCTGCAGCTGGCAATCTTCGGATCGGTCGCAGGATGGGGCCAGGCCGGCTATTCGATTATCTTCCAGTTTATATCCACCCGGATGATTAATACCTTCCACAACCGCTACAAACGGGTCGTGCTTCAGATATTCACCAAGCACAAGACCGATGTCACAAAGGCCTACCTAAAGCGCTTCGACCATGGCGTCACCATTCTGGACGGCACCGGAGGCTATACCGGTGAAAAAACCAGTCTTCTGCTTGCCGTCACATCCAGCTACGAGGCAAGCGAAGCTATTGAAGTGATACGCAGGGCAGATCCACACGCCATCATAAATGTCGTGAAATCCGAAAAGCTCGTCGGCAACTTCAAGCAGCCCCGGCTATGATTCGAAACGAGATAAAACACGCTGCGCGAGTTTTATCTCGCTATCGCGACGCTCGCCGCACACGAATACTTCGCATTCGGCTGCGGCTCTCTGTTCGCGTAAATCAGACCTGCTCCGGGATTTTTTCCCGGCCGCAGTTGCCGTAATGTAGTATTCTCCCAAAAAAATTGAAATTCATTCATGTTTCGTATATAATCATGAGAGTGTTTTCCGCGTTAAACTGTTGCGCTGTAAACCGGCGCAATCGCCATACTACTGCGCTGTAAACCGGTGCAGTCACTAAACTGCTGCGTTGTAAACCGGCGCAGTCACTATACTGCTGCGCTGTAAACCGGCGCAGTCACCATCCTCAGTAAACTGCCATGCGATACTCAATCGACCGAAATTCCAGACAGCCCGCCTATATGCAGCTCTATCTGCAGATGCGGGAGGACATTGTGACAGGCGCATATCCTTACGGCACGAAACTGCCATCCAAACGGCTGGTTACCTCAGAGGTAGGGGTCAGCATCATCACCGTCGAACACAGCTACGCGATTCTGTGTGACGAGGGCTATGTTGAGTCGAGAGAGCGAAGCGGCTATTATGTCTGCTACCGGGAAGCGGACGTCGTTCCCGTAGCGGGAATGACAGCCCACGAAGGTGGTGCCGGAGGTCACGCACATCCTTATCCGCCGCGTTTTTCCGAGAAGCGGCTGAAACGACAGGAACGGGATGTGCTGGATGAGACGACGCGCTCCGGTGTTTCGGACAGCTCTGACGGCATTCCGTACAGCATCCTCGCGCGGACCATGCGCAGGGTTCTGACCTGTCAGGGAGAGAAGGTTCTGGTCAAGTCTCCCGGAAGCGGCATTCCCGAGCTGCGGATTGCGATCGCGTCCTATCTGGCCAGAAGCCGCGGCATCCGCATCGAACCATCTCAGGTCATCATCGGATCCGGAGCGGAATACCTGTACAGCCTGATCGTTCAGCTGCTCGGCCATGACCGTATCTACGCTCTCGAAGATCCCTCTTATGAGAAAATCCGCCGCATGTACGCGGCGAACGGTGTCGTCTGCGATATGCTCAAAATGGGACCGGAGGGTATTCTGAGCACCGAACTCGCGGCCACAAAGGCCACCGTCCTTCATGTGACGCCCTTCAACAGTTTCCCGAGCGGCATCACAGCTTCCGCCTCCAAGCGGAGGGAATACATCCGGTGGGCGGCAGACAGGAACGGAACCATCATCGAGGATGATTTTGATTCGGAATTCACGGTATCCTCAAAGGCCGAAGACACGCTCTTCTCCCTGGAGCCCATGAAGACCGTGATCTATCTGAACACTTTTTCCAAAACCGTCTCACCCTCCATCCGTATCGGATACATGATCCTGCCGGAGGAGCTTGTGGGACAGTTTCAGACAAAGGTCGGATTCTATTCAAGCACCGTCCCCACCTTTGAGCAGTATGTCCTGACAGACCTGATCAACAGCGGAGACTTCGAACGGCATATCAACAGTGTGCGCAGAAAACGCCGGAAGGAAAGGGAAACAACCGAACTTCTATAATTTTATCATTTACACTTTGGGGGAAATATGGAAAAAAGAGAAACGCTTGGATCCAGGCTTGGATTCATTCTGCTGTCGGCGGGCTGTGCCATCGGAATCGGCAATGTGTGGCGATTCCCCTACATAACCGGTAAGTACGGCGGCGGATTTTTTGTGCTGATTTACATCGTCTTTCTGCTGATTCTCGGAATTCCGATCATGACCATGGAATACTCCATGGGCCGGGCCAGCCGCAGAAGTATTCTTCCCGCGTACCGCATGCTCGAGAAGAAGGGAACGAAATGGCATCTGATGGGCTATCTGTCCATGGCAGGAAACTACGTGCTTCTGATGTTCTACTCCGTCGTATCGGGATGGATCCTCTACTATGCGGTGCAGATGGCCGCCGGGCGCTTTGATGGAAAGAGCACCGTGGAGATCACATCCGTCTACGCCCACATGATCTCCTCACCGGCGATTCTGACGGGCTTTATGCTCATCATTGTTCTTATAACCGCCGTGGTCTGCAGCAACGGGCTTCAGGGCAGTGTTGAAAAAATCACGAAATTCATGATGATCGCCCTGATCCTGATCATGATCGTTCTCGGAATCCGCAGCCTGACTCTTCCCGGCGCCGGCAAGGGCTTTTCCTTCTATCTGAAGCCGAGCATCAGCAACATCAAAAAGGCGGGCGTGTGGAACGTCATGTACGCCGCTCTGAATCAGAGCTTCTTCACCCTGAGCATCGGTATGGGAGGCATGGAGATCTTCGGAAGCTACATCGACAAGACCAAGCGCCTCGCAGGGGAAGCCGTCATCGTGACATGCCTGGACACCTTTGTCGCCATCACGGCGGGTCTGATCATCTTCCCGGCATGCTTTGCCTACGGCATCTCGCCGGACGCCGGTCCGAGCCTGATCTTCCTGACCCTGCCGAGAGTCTTCTCCTCGATGGCTCTGGGCAGACTGTGGGGAACACTGTTCTTCATCTTCCTGTTCTTCGCGGCGCTCTCCACGATGATCGGTGTGTTCGAGAACCTTCAGGCATTCGCCATCGACCTGCACCACACGCCCCGCAAAAAAGCCGGACTGATCAACGGAATCCTCATCGCGCTGGGCTCAATCCCCTGCGCCCTCGGCTTCAACCTCTGGAGCAGCTTCCAGCCGCTTAGGGCAGGCAACACAATCATGGACATGGAGGACTTCTTCGTCAGCAACATCTGTCTTCCGGTCGGATCCTTTGTCATCATTCTCTTCTGTACCTGGAAATACGGATGGGGCTTTGAGAATTACCTCAGCGAGGTCAACGAGGGCTCCGGCATCCCGGTTTCCGGAAAACTTAAGTGGTACTTCAAGTATGTGCTTCCGGTGATCGTCGGATTCCTGGTTGTGTACGGTATCGTGACCTACTTCTGATTTCTTCCTGCTAACGCAAGACTGCATATGCCTGGATGTCTGTCTTCAGCAGACTGCACATGCCCGGTCTGTGTATCTTCAGCGGTAAACGAGATAAAACACGCTGTGCGAGTTTTATCTCGCTATCGCGACGCTCGCCGCATACGAATACTTCGCATTCGGCTGCGGCTCACTGTTCGATCGGATAGGGGAGATTTTACCCTCCCCTTCCACACCACCGTACGTACCGTTCGGTATACGGCGGTTCAATAGTTTACACGAACTTTCAGATAGTGGGCTGATAAGGATGGATATCCGAGTCTGTCCACTATTATTGTTTTGGTGAGCGCCGAGTTGAGCATCGACGCCGCCCTCCACGTCCCTTTCCTACAGTAAGCCATTTCGCGTACCTTCCATTCTGGCAGATGCAGTGCTCTCAGCATCTTGTACCTCGTTCGCACTCTTTTCCATTGTATCCAGTACACTGCTCGGATTCTGTGCCGTAGCCACTCATCCAGTTCTTCCATAAGTCCCTTCATGTCCGCATACCGGAAATGGTTTATCCACCCTCTGACAGCATCATTGAGTTTCTTCTCCCTCACCGGATTGCTCCATTTGTTTCCTCTGGCGGTTAACATCCTCAGCTTGTTCTTGAATTTCGCTACCGACTTCGGATGCACCCGGAACCGGCATTTCCCCATGTAGCGGTAGAAACCGTATCCCAGGTATTTCACCTTGCTGATATGACACACTGTAGTTTTATGAAGATTGACTTTCAGAAAGAGTTTTTTCGTTATGAATGGCACTATGTTTTCCAATGTACGCTCTGCGCTCTTCTTGCTCTTGCATAGAATCATGCAGTCGTCGGCGTATCGTACGAACCTGTGTCCTCTTCGTTCCAGTTCCTTATCCAGCTCGTTTAGCATGACGTTTCCACACAGCGGACTCAGCGGACCACCCTGTGGTACGCCCTCTTCTGTTGGATGGAACCCGCCATCTTTCATAACCCCGGCCTTCAGATATTTGTGAATCAGTGAGATCACACGCCCATCTTTGATTGTCCTCGACAGCACCTCAATAAGCTTGCTGTGGTTGACAGTGTCAAAGTAAGCCTGCAAATCCATACTGACCACGTACACATATCCTTCTTCGGCGAATTGCTTGCATCTCTTGATAGCATCATGCGTACTTCTTCCCGGCCGGAATCCGAAACTGTTGTCTGAAAATTGCTCCTCGAAGATGGGTGTCAGCTCCTGCGATATCGCCTGTTGGATCAGTCTGTCCACGCACGACGGTATGCCTAACTTCCTGACCTTGCCTTTCTCCTCCTTGGGTATCTCCACCCTCCGAACCGGATTGGGCTTGTATTTCCCTCTCCTCAACTGCCCGACCAGCTCGTCCCGGTGCTGTTTCAGGTAGGGTAGAAGTTCATCCACCTGCATTCCGTCGACTCCTCCGGAACCATTATTCGCCTTTACCCTCTTATAGGCGGCATTCAGGTTGTCGCTTCTAAGAATGGTGTCGAGCAGGTTGTTCGTCCAAAAGTTCGTATTGGTGTCAGTGTCCCCGGTAATCCATTCATGGGCGTACACTCCTGATACCCTTCCCTGTTCCGCAGGTATCTCTTGCAGGTAGTCTTCGATATGAAGTTGTCTGTACTTAATTCCATGTCCGGTTTCCATTTGAGAATGGCACCTCCTACTGTTCGCCCCTTTCCCAATGTCTCAAGCCATCAGGTATTGTAATATGGGCTCTGCTGACTTCTCACGACAAGCTTTACTCCGCGGCGGCGAATGTTTTATCGCCTTTGCCGTGTCCGTGAGATCTCCCCGGGTACTCACACGTTCTTTCCCACTTATACCTGCCCCGTCTACTGATGGCGTTCTGTGCAGTTATTGGACTTCGGTTTGTACGGCAACCTCATCCACGCTTCACAGCCTATCCGGACAACTTTTACAGGCCAGTGTTTTGCCTACGGCTTCCTTCAGACCTCATCTCACGATGACGCCCTTGCTTTCAGCTGCATCCTTCCCACTGCCGGGCGGATCAGGGACTCTCACCCATTAGAACGTGCGCCCGCCGGGCGCACCGTAAAAAAACACAGCCGGCTCTCAACCGGCTGTGTTTTAGCCAAGGACCAGAATCCTTGATCTTCGATTTCAATTATTCTTTTCCGCTTTCTTTGCTTTTTCTTCCTCTGCATCCGCTGCATTCGCCTTCGCCCGGAAGGCTGCTCCCGGATCGTGTCTGCGAAGATAGAGCAGAATGATGATTCCCGCCGCAACCGTAAACAGTCCGATGAACTGAGAGGTTGACAAGGGCCCGACCTGTCCGCGGATCAGATCACCTCTCCAGAACTCCACGATGAAACGTCCGATGCTGTAGAGTGTCAGATACCATCCGGCAAGCTCTCCCTCTTTCTTCTTCCACTTCTTGTCATACAAAACCAGAAAAGCGAAAAGCAGAAAGTCGCCCGCGCTCATGATCAGCTCGGTCGGCACCAGGTGCACGCCATTCGGCGCGTAATCCGAATGTGTGAATTCCAGATACAGCGGGCCACTGGTCTCCACGCCATAGCAGCACCCCGCGAAAAAGCATCCGATCCGTCCGAAGCCCTGTGCAAGGGCAACTGCCGGGAAGGCTACATCAAAATACAGCCAGACATTCAGCTTCTGCCACTTACAGTAAAGGATGCCGCCGAGAAGTCCTCCCAGCAGTCCTCCAAAGATCACCCAGCCGTTTGAGATCGCGTCGCTCAGGGTCAGTGTTCCGGACACAAGTTCCGGAATAATCGTTATGATGTACAAAATCTTTGAACACAGGAAGCCAAAAACCACACAGGCAATGACCAGTCCGAAGATTTTATCCCTCTCTCTGGCGGTCATGCCCTTCTGCTTCGCTCTGTGTTCCGCGAGAAAATATGCGCAGATAATTCCGATCCCGATCATCAGACCGTAGGTGTGCACCGTAACCGGTCCGATTGAGAATAAATCGTTGTACAATTCTGTCCGTTCCTTTCTCTCCGTATATGCCTGCTGCCCGGCGCCGCAAATCTACAGGCATGCCGCTTCGTCGGTCTGCCGCAGCGTTCACCTCACTGTTTCACACCTTGTGTGAGCGGATGTGGCTTACTGTCCCGAAGACGATACCGTAGAGCTACCCGATGCTGCCGCAGAGGATGACGCTGCGCTGCTGCCTGAAGTCACTGCCGAGGATGATGTTACAGAACTTCCCGATACAGCAGAAGATGACGATACAGATGAGGAAGCTACAAGCTCGGTATAAGCATCGGTGTCATTCACCTCAAGCTTCTTCCACGGGCTTTCCTCAACGACCTGTACGGCGTCCTTCCACTCCTGAAGCTTCTTGTTATAATTGGTCTGCTTTCTCTGCGATACGATGTCCTGTTTCTTGCTCTCGGTCGCATCCTTATCGAAGGTCTTGTCCATTCTCACCAGGTAGTAATAATCCCCGGTGTCGATCACTCCGTCATAGATCTCTCCATCAGAAAGGCTGTTCGCCGCGTCAATGACCGAATCCGGCATTACCGTGTCGTCCGCGCCGTAGGAGTATGTGGTGCACGCGATATTGGTGCTGTCCAGGTTGCTTGCCATCGTCTTCATATCGGCATTCGCGACATCGCCGCTGTCCTTTACCTGCGTCAGAAGCTCTTCCAGTTCCTTCTTGTAGGTGGCCTTCTCATCATCCGTGGCATCTGTCGTCGTACCGGTGCTGCTGTCCGTCTTGGTCAGCGCAATACGCGCATACGTAATACTCGACTGCTTCGCCTCATCATCGGTGACGTTTGTATCCGTGTCTGCCGTCATCGGCTCAAACATCAGCTGCTGATAGGTCTGAAGCTCCAGAACCTCCTTGATGTTATCCTGAGAAACTCCCATCTTGTCCAGCTTCTTCTGGTTCTTCTCATAGGTTGTCTTCGCCGCGTCCTCAATCTGTGTCGCCAGCTCGTCCGGAATGGTTACGCTGTAATCCGAAGCGTGCGCGCGCAACAGAACATCCTGAACGATCGTGTCCTTGACGGAGTTCTTGAGGTTATCTCCATACGTCATGGCATCCTGTGAACTGGTTGCCGCTGAATACTGGTTGCTCCAGAACGTACCGGAAGACAGTCCGTACTGCTTCAGCATATAGGTCGTAGATGCCTGCTGGTATCTCAGGAAAAATCCAGCCGTACCGAGGCTGACCTTCTCGTCTCCAACTGCCAGGGCAGTCTTTGTGCCATCAACTTTTCCGCATCCCGCAAATACAGAGACCATCATAGCCATCGCCAGAACTCCGCACAGAGATGCCTTCTTAAACTTGTTCATTACCGATTCCTCCGAATCATCCATACTTTATCGATCCCTTCACACGCAACAGATAAGGCAATGCTTTAAACCCCTGCCTTTCATGCCTGCTGTGAAGAGTTATACTATTCCGGTGCCCGTCTTCCACGGCACCAATGTTTAAATTATATACTCAATGCCGTAGCAGGGCAACTTGAAATTCCACATTTCACAACCGCCCTGCATCGAAGCGGAACTTCTGCAGCCTCTCTGCAGAATTCGTCAATGCTCATTCTGCGAACCTTCTCCCGCATCGAGGCGGATCTTCTGCAGTTCCTCTGTAAAGGCAGTCATCGCCTTCCGGATCCTCTCAAAACGTCTGTCAGATGCCTTCCGCAGGACATAAGAGAAGTAAGGCTTTGCCCCCGCCTTGAAGAAGAGGCGGTTCCGGAACTGCTCTTGCTCCAGAATTCCCGGAATCTTCGCGGCATTGATCCCGGCCTGCGGGTAAAGAGTGATCCGGACCTCATCTCTGGTCTGCTTGATCTCGGAGATATAAGCCCTGTGCGCCTCTGCCTTCAGGAGCGCCACACTCACAAGATTCATGACGGACTCCGGCGGTTCTCCGTAACGGTCCAGAAGCTCACTGATCATCTCATCCGCCTCCTCATGCGTCTCAATCCCTGCGATTCTCTTATAGATATCCAGCTTCTGTCCCTCCTCCGGGATATAGCTCTCCGGGATAAAGGCATCCACGGACAAATCAATCGTCGTCTCGAAGTCCGCCTCTTCTCTTCCGCCCTTTGCCTCACGGACAGCCTCATTGAGCATTTTGCAGTACAGATCGTAGCCGACCGACTCCATATGGCCGGACTGCTCAGCTCCCAGAAGATTTCCGGCGCCGCGGATCTCCAGATCCCGCATGGCGATCTTCACGCCGCTTCCGAGCTCTGTGAACTCACGGATCGCGTGAAGCCGCTTCTCCGCATCCTCCCTGAGCATCTTGTTCCTGCGATACATCAGAAACGCATAGGCGTTGCGGTTTGACCTTCCGACCCTCCCGCGAAGCTGATACAGCTGCGAAAGTCCCAGCCGGTCCGCGTCGCAGACGATCAGTGTGTTGACATTTGAGATATCCATTCCGGTCTCAATGATCGTCGTGGACACCAGCACGTCAATATCGCCGTTGATGAACTGATACATGATTTTTTCCAGCTCATTCTCCTTCATCTTCCCGTGCGCATAGGCCACAGAGGCATCCGGCACCAGTTCCTGAATCCTTGCCGCCATATCCGCGATCCCGTTTACGCGGTTGTAGACAAAAAATACCTGACCGTCTCTGGCAAGTTCCCGGCTGATCGCCTCCCTCACCAGTTCCTCGTCATATTCCATCACGTAGGTCTGGATCGGCATGCGGTCCAGCGGCGGCTCCTCCAGAACACTCATGTCCCGGATGCCGATCAGGCTCATATGGAGCGTCCTCGGTATCGGCGTCGCCGTCAGGGTAAGCACATCCACGTTCCGCTTCATCTGCTTGATTTTTTCCTTATGGGTCACACCGAACCGCTGCTCCTCATCAACGATCAGCAGTCCGAGATCCTTGAAGGTGATATCCTTCGACAGCACGCGGTGGGTTCCGATCAGAATGTCCACCATTCCCTTGCGAACCGCCTCAATGGTCTTCTTCTGCTGGGCATTTGTCCGGAAACGGCTCAGCATATCGATCCGGACAGGAAAATCCTTCATCCTCTGGGTAAAGGTATTAAAATGCTGCTGCGCAAGTATTGTCGTCGGACACAGGAGAACGACCTGCTTGTTCTCCTGCACAGCCTTGAAGGCGGCGCGGATCGCGATCTCGGTCTTCCCGTAGCCGACATCGCCGCAGATCAGGCGGTCCATGGCCTTGCTGCTCTCCATATCCCGCTTCGTGTCCTCGATTGCCTGAAGCTGATCCTCCGTCTCTTCAAACGGGAACATCTCCTCAAACTCTCTCTGCCACTCCGTGTCCGGTCCGTACTGATACCCCTCCGTTCTCTCACGGGAGGCATACAGAGCCACCAGCTCCTTCGCGATATTTTTTACCGCGCCCCGGACCCTGCTCCTGGTCTTTGACCATTCCCTGCCTCCGAGCGTATTGATTTTGGCTTTTCTTCCGCTTCCGGCTTCTCCTCCGGAATACTTCTGCAGGGAGTCCAGCTGCGTGGCGAGCACGTAAAGATTGCTTCCGCCCGCATATTCGATCTTGATATAATCCTTCGCGACACGGTCGACAACCACCTTCTCGATCCCCCGGTAAATGCCGAGACCGTGGTTCTCGTGCACCACATAATCTCCAACGGTGAGATCCGCAAAGCTCCGGATCTTCCCGGCGCCGCTGCTGTCGGCTTTTTTTCTCCGCTTCCTGCGTTTTTCCGCTCCAAAGATATCCGACTCCGTGATGAGCACAAACTTCTGCAGCGGATATTCAAATCCCTTGCCGATATTTCCCCTGGTGACCATGATCTCGTCCGCGGAGATCTCCCGGTCCGCATCCTCACTGAAAAAAGCCGGTAGCCCTT
This sequence comes from Bilifractor sp. HCP3S3_D3, assembly GCF_052063915.1. NCBI lineage: Bacteria > Bacillati > Bacillota > Clostridia > Lachnospirales > Lachnospiraceae > Bilifractor > Bilifractor sp. HCP3S3_D3. Next base: position 17,056 of record NZ_JBQHWP010000011.1, on the reverse strand, counting down.
CTTCCACGAGATTCTCCGCAAGTCTTTTTCCTCTCGTCCTCGAAGCGGACAGCAGCACCGCCCGATAATGATTTTTCCGGTAATTCTTCAGATCATTGACCAGCATCGGAAACTGGTTGTTGTAGGAGCTGACCGACCGCACGGTGACCGAGACCCGTTCCCCGATCTCCAGAGGAAGGTGATGCTGTTCCATCAGTGACAGAATCACACAGCTCTTCCGGCTGAGATTATAGCCCAGCTGCTCTTCCGTCAGCATGCGGTTCGCCTCAAGACTGGTTATCCGCCCCTCCTCGATCCGGTGCTTCATCGCCTCCTGATACTCACTGACAATCGCCCCGGCGTTCTCAAACAGTCTCGCTGGCTCATCCAGGAAAAAAACGCTTCCCTCGGGGAAGTAGTCGATGAAGGTATCCGTCAGTCTCCGGTAAAATGCTCTCGCCTTCTCCGCCCGCTGACCGGCTCCGCCGCTTTCCTCGCGAAGCGCATCATCGTCCCGTCCGATTTCCTCGATGGCCGGATATATCGTGATCTCCTCCAGGTTGCTGTCGATGGATCTCTGTGTCTCCGCGTCAAAGCTGCGGATCGAATCCACCTGGTTGTCCCACAGCTCAATCCGCCACGGATCCTCTTCCGTCAGCGGAAAGACATCAATGATATCTCCACGGACAGCGAACTGCCCGGACGCCTCCGTCTGGCCGACTCTCTCATATCCCATCTCCGCAAGCCTGCGGCTCAGCTCCTGAATGTCAATCTCACTGTCGCTCCGGATCGTCACGGCAGCTTTTCGGAGCACGTCAAGAGGCAGAAGATAGTCCATGCATCCCCCTGTCGAGGTAATCACCGTGACATTCTTCTGCTCAATCAGCGCTTTTATCACCTGCATCCTCTGTTTTGTCAGCAGGTTTCCCGATACATCCGCCTGGTAGAAAATCAGGTCTCTTCTCGGAAAATACATGACATCCGGATTGAAGAGTCTGAAATCCTCGTACAGCGCCCTTGCCTTCAGCTCATTCTCCGCAATCAGCAGAGCAGCCGGCCTTCCCTCGGCGAGCCCCGCGGCAATATGCGCCTTCTGAGAATCCAGACAGCCGGAAATCTCAATTGCTTTGCCGTCGGATCCGATCTTCTTCTTCAGATCCTCGAAACCGGCCATCATCTCCAGCGGCTGTTTCAATGCCTCAATCATACTGTTCTTCTCTTTCTCTTTTCTCCATTCGTACGTTCTGTCACCCGGCAACGATACTGCAGGCGCTGCGATCCTATGGATCGCAATGACGGCTGTATCCTTCTGCTCCATCAGGCGGCGATACTGCAGGCGGTGCGATCATATGAATCGCAATGTCGGCTGTATCCTTCTGCTCCATCAGGCGGCGATACTGCAGGCGCTGCGATTCTATGAATCGAAATGACAGCTGTAACTTTCTGTTCCCGGCAGCGATACATCCGCCCGGGCTGTACGATACATGTCTCAGCCGTTATACACGTTAAATCTCCTCCGCCTTCCTGCGGTTCTGATTGTATTTCCCCATGGCCTTGTCAATATCACCCTGCAGAATCATCTCGACCGCATCCGCGGCATCCCGGATCGACGCATCAACCGTCTCTCTCACCGCTCCGGGAAACGGAGCCAGAACGTAATCCGCCAGATCCCAGTGCTCCGGCTTTGCGCCGATCCCCACACGGATTCGCGCGAACCGGTCGGTTCCGAGACACTGAATGATATTCTTCATACCATTATGGCCCCCGGCGCTCCCCTTCTTCCGGATTCGAAGCTGACCGGGCTCCAGATCGATGTCATCATATATGACGATCAGCTGTGTCTCCGGATCAATTTTGTAGTAATGCACATACTCCTGTATGGCCTCACCGGACAGATTCATATAGGTAAGAGGCTTGATCAGGATTGCCCTTTCTCCGCCAATCACGGCCTTGCCGTACATCGCTTTCATCGAAAGCCCTGACGACGGCACATTATAACGGTCCGCCAGCTCGGTGATGACGTCAAAACCCATGTTGTGCTTCGTACCGTCATATTTTCTTCCCGGATTTCCCAGTCCTGCTATCAGATACATAATTTTCTCCCCGAATTTCCCAGCCCTGCTGTCAGATACATGATTTTCTCGCCGAATTTCCCAGCCCTGCTGTCAGATACATAATTTTCTCGCCGAATATCCCAGTCCTGCTGTCAGATACATAATTTTCTCGCCGAATATCCCAGTCCTGCTGTCAGATACATAATTTTCTCGCCGAATTTCCCAGCCCTGCTGTCAGATACATGATTTTCTCTCTGTTTCTTCACAATACAGACACAGCCGGCAACCCGCCAGAAGCGGGTCCCCGGTTCATATCTGTAAGCTGTTCTTTTTCGTCGGATCACACAGACAGCTGAGAGCTCATGTCAATGCTCTTCCTATGCTGCCAATGACTCCACAGCCTTGATCAAAATACACCATCCCGGCTGCCGGCTGCTCCGCGGCTTTCTGTTAATTGAAATACACCGTCTCGACTGCCGGCGGCTCCGCGGCCTTGATCGTGATCGCCTGGAATACCGGCTCCTCTTCCTGCGCCATCGGTACGAACTTATAATCGACTCTCGCCGTCAGCTGCACCCAGCTTCCCTCGGTCAGCTTCGCGGCGTTCTTACTGTGACACAGATAGCCGATGTACTGCATATCCGCCGCGCAGCACGTCATCGCCGTGCGCGCCGGCATGAAGAAGTCCGCTCCGGCCTCCCGGCTCTTCAGCACCATGCCCTTGAAGCGTACTTTTTTCCCCTTATAGCGATCCGGATTATCCTGAAGATCCACGAAGAAAATTCCGTAATCCACATCATCAATATCGATAATATCCTGATCCAGATCATAGGGAACCGAATCTTCAAAGATATCCACCGGCTGTCCGTCCACATCCAGGAACTGCACATCACAGCCCGGATTCACTACCTTAAAGCTCCGGCGGAAATTGGAGAGCGGCATATCTCTCTTGCAGCGATTGAACAGCACCATATCCGCCTGCCGGCTCATCTCCGCGAACAGAGACTTCATGTTGGTCTGATAGACCTGGAAGGTAGACGCATCCACTGTCACGATCTGCTGCACAATGCCCCATCCCCTGGGAAGCCGCATCTGCCAGAGCTTGTCCACGCTCCACAGCGGGTTGAATTCGATAATCACACGTTCCGGGCTGTATTTTCTCTGAAACGCCCGAAGGTTCTCATAGCTGAACTGCTCTTGTTCATCGATCGTCTCGATCACTGTATTGTACTTCAGCAGTTCCTTTTCATCGTATTCCTCTTCCCCTTCCTCTGTATTGATCAGAAGGGTCGGCCCGTCGATCTGGAAATAATCCTGGGCAATCGTAAAATTCAGGAAAGATGTTTTTCCACTTTCCAGAAATCCCGTGATCAGATAAATCGGGACTTCGATTTCATTCTCATCCATAGTTTTAACTTTCTATACTATATGTATGTATCACAAAGCTCCATCTGTTTTCGTATCTCCATATCGGCTGCCAGATCCGGGTGCAATCACATTTTGTCTGTCTGATCCGGGTGCAATCCTAAATTGCCTCCCTGATCCGCGTGCGATCCTATATTGCCTGTGCCCAATCCGGGTACAACCCAATATTGCCTGCCCGATCCGGGTACAACCCAATATTGCCTGCCCGATAAGGAAAAACTGAGTTTGTTTCGGCATTCACCCACGTCCATGCGCCGCTTCGCATACTTTGGACACGGATCAGAGCTTGAAGAGCTCCTTCAGCTTGTCTTCCTTCAGATCGGATCCGATCACGCACAGCCGGCCGGTATACTCCGGTGCGCCCTCGCGGACGTCTGCTTCTTCCGGAACCATGTCAAAATAAATCCACTTTCCGTCGGTTCCCTCTACCATGCCCTTTGCACGCAGAATTGTTCCATAGGTATTGTCCGCGGAAAGAGCCTTAAGAATACTGCTGATCTCATCGCTGGTGTACTTCCGGATCGTCTCCTGCCCCCAGCTGGTGAAGACCTCATCCGCATCGTGATGATGATGGTGGTGATGGCCGCATCCGCAGTGATCATGATGGTGCTCATGACCCTCCTCATCATGATCATGATGGTGATCACAGTGGTCATGCTCATCCCCGTCGTGATCGCCATGATGGTGCCCGCAGTGGTCATGCTCATCCCCGTCGTGATCGTGATGATGATGCTCGTGCTCCTCTTCGTCCTCGTCATCATCCTCAACGAGCGAGAGATCAATCTTCACGCCCTCCATGGTATCCAGAACCTTTTTGCCGCTGAGCTGCTCTACCGGTGTGGTGATGACCGTTGCCTTCGGATTCAGCTCACGGATCAGCGCCAGCGCTTCCTCAACCTTCGCGTCTGTCGCCTTCGGTGTATCCATACGGCTCAGGATGATCGTGCCGGCAGCCTCGACCTGATTCTTGAAGAACTCGCCAAAGTTCTTCAGATACATCTTTGCCTTTGTGACATCGACAACCGTCGTTGCGCTGTTCAGCTCAAGATCCGCGGCGCCGGCATTCTTCTCGACTGCACGGATGACATCCGAAAGCTTCCCGACACCGGAGGGCTCGATGATCACGCGGTCCGGATGATACTTGTCAACGACCTCCTTCAGCGCGACGCCGAAATCGCCGACCAGGGAGCAGCAGATGCATCCGGAATTCATCTCCTTGATTTCAATGCCCGCGTCCTTCAGGAAACCGCCGTCGATTCCGATTTCACCGAACTCGTTCTCAATCAGAACCACCTGCTGTCCCTTCAGGGCATCCGCAAGAAGCTTCTTGATCAGCGTAGTCTTGCCTGCACCCAAAAAACCTGAAATAATATCTATCTTTGCCATATAAAATCACTCTCCTGTTCTGTGAACCGCCGCTGTGAGCGGCTGATTAGGTTGTGCACTATTCTATTGCGTAGCTTTACCATTATACTGCAATCCGTAGAAATGTCAAATTACAATTGGTTTCGCCTCTCATCACTCCTTCAGCTTTCGTTCGAGCATTTCCGGATTTGTCGCACAGTCAAGCGCGGTCTGCCTGGTGATTTTTCCGGCCTCATACAGCGAAAAAAGGCTGTTGTCCATGGAGACCATCTCCTCCGTCGCGGAACCGTAGATGACGCCGTTGATCTGATAGATCTTGTTGTCCCGGATCATATTCCGGATCGCGGGATTGACCGTCATGATCTCAAAGGCCGGAATTCTGCCGCCGTCCACGGACGGAACGAGCTGCTGTGAAATGACGGTCATCAGAACGGTGGACAGCTGCACCGCGATCTGCCTCTGCTGATTAGCGGGGAAGACATCGATGATCCGGTTGATCGTATTGGCCGCCCCCATGGTATGCAGCGTGGAAAAAATAAGATGTCCGGTCTCGGCAGCGGTCATCGCGACGGAAATCGTCTCGTAATCCCGCATCTCACCGAGCAGAATAACGTCGGGGCTCTGCCGGAGCGACGCCCGAAGCGCCGTCAGATAGCTGTTCGAATCCGAGCGGATCTCTCTCTGGCTCACAATGCTGTTCTTGTGCCTGTGAAGGTATTCGATCGGATCCTCCAGTGTGATAATATGCGCGTTTCTCTGCATGTTGATGGCATCTATGATACAGGCAAGCGTCGTTGTCTTCCCGCTTCCCGCAGGGCCTGTGACCAGCACCATCCCCCGTCTCTCCGCTCCTGTGCGGATCACACTTTCCGGTATTCCAAGTCTGGCAGGATCCGGCAGCTCAAAAGCCACGATCCGGATAACCGCCGAATAAGATCCTCTCTGCTTATAGGCACTCACCCGGAATCGGGAAAGTCCCGAGATATGGAAAGAAAAATCATCGTCTCCACCCTTTTTCAAGGGCGTCCGGTCGCGGTTTTCCGCCAGCTCATAGATCCCGATCAACAGCTGCCTTGTGTCATCCGCCGTCAGTTTTGTATCTGAAACGCTCTGAATCTCACCGTCTTTTCGTATCGTGAGAGTTGCTCCGGCAACGATAAAGATATCCGATGCGTGCATCTCTACTCCCTTTTTTAAAATTTCTGTGATGTCCATCTCTCTGCTTGTCCTCCGATACTTCTCCGTCTTGTCCGAGTGCATTCTGTATGCTGATGCTCCGTTCATTCTTCCATCCGGATAATTTACCGGTTCATCATACCCTGCACTTTCATCCGTTCACGATTGTCGCCGGTCGCCTTTGCAATTGTGATATAAGTTCATCATGCCCGGCTGCTCTCATCCATTTAAGATACGCCCGGTGTCATCACGGGAATCGTTGTCTCGGGCTCCCACTCACCCGTTGAAATCACTTTCCATTCCACGATCCGGTAGCCGCTCTCTGCACCTTCTCCCGTCCTGTTCTCCGTTACGTTTTCCGAGGAAGCCCCCGCTCCGTTCTCTATATTATCCTTCGCTCCGTTCTCCGTGTTTTCCCCCGTATTTTCGCTTTCAGCCTCCACAACAACCGAAAGAACGCTTTCGCTGTCAACCTCAATCTGGAAGGCCACCTTCTCAGGCATCTTCTTCCCGCTTTCTTCCGCGCTCTTCCACTCTTCGTCCAGCTCCGCGATCCGATCCTCTGCCTTGTTGGATGCGGCATAATACGCAGACTGATGCTCTGCGGTCTTCTGGCTGATCTTATACTCATTTCTCGCCGTAAGCAGGGAAAGCACCGCAAAGGAAAAGATACACAGCGCGAGAAAGCAGACAAACAGGAGCGACATGCCCAGGGGAAAGGGAAATGTTATGCCCTCTTCCGTTCGTTTTTTTCTAAAATAAGGAACATTCATGACGTCTCCCCTTCCCAGGTATCCGGGATAACACTCCTTATCGCAAGATCATACACGGAATCTCCTGTATTCTGCCCTTTCCGATCCACCGGGTAAAAATGCATGTCCGCATGAACCATGCCGTTTTCCGTATGGATATCGGCTGTCAGCTGATAAGACGCTCTTTTCTCCGTCTGCTTCAGCTGAGAATCATACGGAATGACAAGGGATACGCCAGGTTCCTCTGCCTGATCTTTCCTTGCCTGTTCTTCCTCTGCCTGATCTTTCCCTGCCTGTTCTTCCTCTGTCTGATCGGAAAACTCCGCCTCGGGAAAAGCCTCACGGATCAGTTTCTCTGCTTCTTCCATGCTCCCTGCACTGCTGATCAGTTCCGCCAGATTTGCCTCCGCCCGGGAGGCAAGATTCAGCTCCTGCGAAGAACGGTTCATCCGATGGGCTTTGGAAAAAATCAACAGACAGATCGCGGCGACCACAAAGAATATCAAAATTGAAATCATCAGTTCGATCAGGAACAAAAACGATTCCCGTTTTTTCATGAAGCAATCCCCTCACCTTCTGATTCTGACACCGGTTTCTGAGCTCCTGCTTCCGGTTCTGGATCCTCTTCCTCCGTCTCGCCCGAGGCGGCAGAGCGTACATATACATAGGTATCCGCCCGCTCTCCCTTGCTGTCAAGGCAATCAAAATACAGAAGTCCCGGCTTTCGTTCCTCCGGCTTGAAACTCTTAACTTCCAGAATCGGCTCTCCCGCATCCAGCTGCCACCCGGTCTCCTCTGTCACGGTCAGTTCCCGCACACTGTCATCGTATTCATAAATGAGAGTCTCATATCTGGTGCCAGAATCCGCACTTTCAATCACCAGGACCGGTATTCCGTCTGTCTCCCGGATGCTGACATTGCCTCCGGCGTCGCTATGATGAATCTTTTCTGTGATATAGGTAAGCAATGTGCGTGACGAAAAATCATCGGATGATTTTCTCACCGTTGATTCATACTCCCGCGCGCCGAACAGAAGGACCAGAATCGCGCTTCCGGCGAAAAAAAACGCCAGCAATACAGCAGCGAAGGCTCCGATCAACGAAGCCTCTGATTTTCTGTTTCCCCGAAACCGGTTCATGATATCACCTCCGGAACATTCTGCAGTATCCTGTTGCTCTCAACTGCCGTACATCTCATTCTGCTGTCCCACACTCCTGCGCCTTACTGCACTTACTCCTGCACCGTACTATGCCTTACTCCTGCGCCTCACTCCTTACCGTCTTTCCGGATGACGGTAACGACCGGGCGGATGTTGGAGCCTGTCACCTGATAGTCCACATAAAACATCTTCTCATTGTAGATAAGACCGTAATTCTGCTTCAGATACGACAAACTCTCCGGGTACCTCCCCTCCATCGAATAACAGGCTGTAATGTCATTCTCGAGAGCCTGCCGCAGATTCTTTTCCTGACGGTTTACGTCACCGACAGAAATCAGATGAATCCCGATGCCAAAGGCCACAATCACCAGAACTGCCGCGACGAGCCGCACATAGGCATGATTTCGGCTGTGTCTCTTTCTTGCAAAACGCGCCATCGATCAATCCCCTCCTATTTGATATTGATGAAGTCCGTCTGTTCCCGTATTCTTTGCAGCACTGCGGTTTACAGGGAGGTCATCACACACACTGGCCTACTCGGTACTTGCCACCGGCGGTTTTACAGAGAGGTCATTACAGGGAGGTCATCACACCCAGCAGCGGGAGCATGACACTCAGCAGAATTCCGCCCGTCAGCACAGAAAGAATGATGATCAGAATCGGCTCGATCGATGAGATAAAACGGTTGAGCCGCTCCTGCGTCTGCTGTCTGTAAAATCCGGAAATCTCGCCGAGAACCTGATCCAGAGAGCCGGACTTTTCTCCCAGAATCGCCATTCTGGCGTACATCCCGGAAAAGACCTCATGATCCTTCAGACTCTGCGCCATGGACATTCCCGCATCCATATCCCTGCGAACCGCCGATAGCTTGTTCCGGTAGTTCTTTTCCGAGATCAGGTCAATCGCCATATCCATCCCCTCCTCCGGAGTCAGCCCGCTTGAAAGTGTCATCGACATCACCCGGGAAAAACGATAGGCGTCCATCTCTTCGTATCCCTTCCGGGCAGCCTTGAAATGCCTGCCGAAATTGTGCCAGAACGTCCGGCCCTCCTCCGTCAGCCTGCTAACAAAAATCACCAGCACAAGCGATCCGACAATCAACAGAACAGAAATGGAATAGGTCCGGATCATATCTCCGATCTCCTTGAGCACAAGCGGAAATCCGGTCAGCTCTGTTCCCAGCTCCCGGTACACCTGCTCAAAGACCGGTATCACCCTCACCACAAGAGCAATGATAATGGCAAGCATGACACAGGTGAGAATCAGCGGGTAGAGCATGGCGTCCGAGGATTCTCTGCGCATCTCTTCCTCATTTTCATAATATTCCTCAAGAGCAGCCATCACCGTATCCAGATTTCCGGTTCTCTCGCCGATCCGGACCAGCCGGACCATGTAAGACGGAAAGACTCCGGTCTTCTTCATCGCCGGTGCCAGCGATCCGGGAAAATCAGACTCATCCAGGATCTGCTTCAGAATCTCACGCTCCTCCGGGTCCTCCGCATTATCATACATCAGAGTGATCCCCTCAATTCCGGAAAGACCGGATTTCAGGACAAGCGCCATCTGGCCGGCAAAGGCGGCCGCTTCCAGATTCGAAAGATGCCGGATCCTCCGTGCTCCGCCCGGCTTTTTCCGACCGAACACACTGCGGTGCGCCTTTCTGCGATCTGTGCTCTCCGCGCCGTGGTTCACCCTGCCCAGTTCCTTTTTTGCTTCTTCTCCGTTCATCTCAATCACTCTCCCTTCGGGCTGATTACTCGGGACCGCTCAGTACACGTATTTCTCCGTGTAATTAGATCCGTCTCCCACGTATTTTTTGACTTCTTTCTCATCATTATTGGCGCCCAGCGTCGGATCCATCAGGGTCCATTTTTTTCCGTCAAAAAAAATAATGTGATCCACCCAGCCCCGTTTCTCCAGATAGACACTTACCCAGGCGTGGTAGGCTTTTCCGGAATAACCCGTCACCAGCTTCGTCGGCACCTTCTCGCACCTCAGAAGCGCCGTCATCAGAGACGCATAGTCAAAGCAGATTCCCTTCCCGGAACTCAGCGTCTCGTCCGGCTCCGGGATATAGTTCACAGGTGTACTCTCCGCCAGCTGCTCATCATAAGAAATATTGGAAATCACATAATTATAGACGTTCTGCACATACTCCAGATCAGACTTTGCCTCCCCCGCAAGCTTCTCTCCCAGCTTCACGACATCGCTCGAGGCGGAATAGTCCACGTACTGACTGGGGTACAGAAACGGCTGAAATTCATCCAGAAGTTTAACTGTAAAATCCTGCGACAGACCGACCGCATACTGGTCACCGGAAACATTCTCCAGCACCTTTATGGAATAATCTCCGTTCCCGCAGGTCAGAGGCAGCGCTTCAAACTCTCCGCCCTCCTTCAGCGGATACGGGTACATCTCTCCGTTCGGATTGGTGATCTGAATCTGAATACTTTTGTCATTCGTATCCTTGATCATCAGATAGCCGTTATCTGTATGAGACAGATCCAGTACTATGCTCCCGTCCTCATTCTGAAAGGTCTTCGTTCCATCCGCGCGAGTAACCAGAAGATCTTCTGAGGAAGCCAGCGGCTGCCAGGAATATCCGCCGGACGAAGCGTCCGCCGATTCCTCCGCTGCGTTGCCGCTCCCCGGACTTCCCGGCTTTCCTCCGCATCCGGAAAGGAGCAGCGCAAATGACAGAAAAAGAAGCCGGAAGGCAGTCTTGCGTCTTGCCGGCAGCTTAACGTATCTGTTCTCGTGCATCTGCATGAGCATATGCGCTTTTCCCTCCTTTCCGGTTCTTTTCCTTTGCCCCAGGGCTTATAAACTGTACTGTACCACAAGAGCTCCGGTATATCCGCAATCAAGTCCGGTTTCTGCTCCTCGTGGCCTGTAAACTGTACTGTACTCTACGCGCCGAACAGCCTGCCCTTGATCGCAGCTCCGACAATCGCCTTGAAAGATCTTGAATCCACGGAATGTTCCCGGTTGTCCCCCATCACGAAATAGCTGTCTTCCGGCACCTGATACGGGTAAGTCACCTCGCCCTCTTCCGTCTCTGTGCTTCCATGCGCGTAGGCTGACTCGTTCAGCGCCTTGCCATTTACCAGAACCTCGCCATTCTTAAGATCGACGGTGTCCCCTCCCACGGCAATCACTCTCTTGATCAGCAGCTCTCCGTCCGGAAGGCGGAAGCAGATGATATCCCCGGGCTGATAGCTGTGTTCCAGGCGGTTGTACCAGACGGTCTGGCCATTATGAAACGTCGGGTCCATAGAATTTCCGGAAACTCTCGCGACTCCGATCACCAGCCGGAACAACAAAGCAATTCCTATCGCAAAAAGCACCAAGTACTGAATCAGAATCTGAAGTCTCCGCTTCCAGGTTCCATATCTTCCCGCTGTATTCTTTTTCAGGTTCTTCTCCCTTGCATGATCCTTCAAAACGTTTCCTTCTCCATCATATATCTTTAACTACTCCGCCCAACTGAAGCAGGATGGGATTCCCATGGTTCAGCCTTGCAGCTTCACCATTAATCTGTCGCGCTGCAGTTCCGCTGCGAACTTTAAATCACACCACGGCTACGGATTTAAAATAAGCCGCAGTACATTTCCGGTCCGATCCGGAATGGAAACCTCGATTTTCTCCGAAGGATACGCAAAAGCAACTGCTCCCGTGCTTTCCTCCCACGACACCGGCTCTATTGTTCTGCCCTTCTCGTCGCTTCCGTTGATTCTGTCATAATCGATGCCGCTTTCGTCCGTCAGGAACAGCGTCACCGCATCCCTGCCATCTGTTTTGCGTCTCACCAGCTCCGGCGGCTTCGTATCCTTCGTGTCGACCAGCATAGACGTGCTGACACGCCGGCGATTTTCCCCCGTAACCGTAATCTTCATGCTGCCATTCCGTGTCGGCCGGACGGTATAGACCGATGCGCCCTCCTGATAGACCGGCATCTGGTCCCCGCCAATCTCCGCTGTCACGGAATAGATCTCCAGAATCGAAGAGACATGTAAGGTATATACCGGCCTTCCCGCCTCATCGGCATTCGATGTTTTCTCCATTGTCATATTCGGACGTATCAGTAGCAACGGCAGGAGAATGATTATTGCCGCCATGATCCATACGACCAGGATCATCAGCCGGCTTCGCTGTCTCCGGTAGCCCATATAAATGTCCAGGTTCTGAAGCGGCACCGTGTTCTGCTCCATTCCAAGCGTATCCAGAATATTATACAGCATCTGTTCCGCCGTATCATCATCCAGTACCGCCATTGCGCCTCGATTTTTATCTGCGTCTCCCGTATGCCACACAGCAGATTCTCTCTTCTCTGCTGATTCTCCCATCTGCCCTGGATCGGATTCTATTTTCTCTTCCGCGTCCTTCTTCTGCCCCGGAGCGGATTCTATTTTCTCTTCCGCGTCCTTCTTCTGTCCCGGAGCAGACTCTCTCTTCTCTGCTGCATCACCATTATACCGCAGGATCTTGTCACATACACCATCCGTAATCTCCAGCAGCCACCGGAGCATCGGAATGTCCGCAGGCTTTTCCGTTTCTCCGGCATGCAGATAGGTCTCTGTCACTGCATCCTGCGTCAGATAAATATCCGCCAGCCTCCGGTATGCATGCTCATAAACCTTTCTGCATGTCACATCGTAAATCGCCGCAAACGCATTGGCGTCGCCCTCACGCCACTCATCGATCAATTCTCGGATATATTCGGGGTCATGCCTTCTCACTTATGCTCCTCACCCACTCTCCTGTCCGCAAGGGAAATCAGGTCTGTAACCTCCCTGACCTCTCCACCCTCATGAAATGCGATGCCATACTCAAACTTCATCGGAGGATTGCTGCTGTCCGCATTGTTCGCGTCTACCTTGTCACGAATTCGTTCCAGAAAATGGCTGATCATTTCCTCCGATCCATTTTCAAACATCGCCACGAACTTATTGCCGCCGTTTCTGCCCACGAAGCAGTGACCGACAGACGCCATTTTCAAAATCAGGGAAAAACGTCGAATGGCTGCGTTCCCTTCCTGCCTGCCATACTTCTCATTGATCTCCCGGATATTGGACAGAGTAAGCACCACACATCCAAAGTTCGAAGGAAGCGGCAGGTTGTCATATTTATCAATCAGCTTGTCTATGCTGTACCGGTTCCCGATCTTCGTCATCTGATCTGAGCTGAGATTTCGAAGCAGCTTCGCATACGCCTCTTCTTCTCTCGCATAAAAGCTGAAATCCAGAAAGATAAAAAAGAAAGACAGCGCCAGTGACAGCCATAACAGAAGACTGACTACCCGCACATTTCTGCCATTGTCCGCCACTACCGCAAGAATAACCACCGCCGCCAGAATGCCGAAGACAAGCAGCTGAATGGTCTTCACAAGATTCATTTTCTTCATATGGACGAAATCCTCCCATTCCGGTGGATCTTCCGCTGGGTAAAAGTATCCCACTCTGGCGGAACTTCCGCCGGGTAAAAGTATCCCACTCTGGCGGATCTTCCGCTGGGTAAAAGCATCCCGCACTGGCGGATCTTCCACCACGAAGTACCACACCTTGCATTTTATCATGAATTGCCATGATTCAGTTAATAAGAATTACCATGATGATAGTCAAAATGAAATGCCGTCATATAAGAAGACTGGCGTACCCGCGCCTTGTGAAGCGTGTACGCCAGTCTCTCTATGATCCCCTGTGCCTGCTCTCTTGCATCCATTCAAACTCAGGGGCTGTGTCCCTGCCTGAACGGCAGGAGCACAGCAAATCTGTTTTCATTGCAAATCAGCTCTTATGAGCCCTCTGGTCACGTCTTCTGAAGTACAGGACAATCAGCACTGCACCTGCTGCCGCAAACAGAAGAATGTACATTGCAAGATTCGAAACATCTCCTGTCTTCACGGCCTTTGCATTCGTCACATAGACCACCTTGTCCTTGCCCTGAATCACCTTCTCGTACTTAACGGTCTTCTGCATTCTGGTCTTCTTTGTCTGATATTCTACCGGCACATCGATCATGTCCAGAGTATTATCGCTTACCCACTTATCGATTGCTTCCTGATCAGCCACAAGATTACCATTTTCATCAAGCTTGTAGATCGTGATGCTGCTGTCATATTTGTTGATCCTGAACAGAATATCATCTGCAAGCTGATAACCATCCGGCGCAGATACCTCGTGCAAGATGTAGTACGTGTCTACATTCATCGACTTGGTCTGTGCTTCGTCAAACCATCTTGCGAAGGTTTCCGGACCATCCGTCGTTGTCCAGTCAGCCATTACTCTTCCGGTTGCCTTTTCAATGATCTGCAGTCTAGCGCCCTTCAGGTACTTTCCGGAAGTATCCAGCTTTGCAATGTTCAGTCTGGATACCTGGTCGGATACGCCTGCCGCAGTTACCAGATAATTGCTGTTCAGTGAACTGTTGTCCGCAGACGGCTCCACAATACCGAATTTCGAGAAGCTGTCCGATGTGAAGCTTGCCTGAAGCAATTTATCCGAATTTGCAGCAATGGATCCTGCAACCGCCTGAACCTCCGTTCCGTCGGATTTTTCCTTCAGATGAACGATCTTCAGTGCCTTCGCATCCGTGCCCTCCGGCAGCGCCAGGCTGTCCTTGTACTGAATCGTAACGGTAACATCACCGAACTTCGGCTCTGCTACCTTGCCATTCTTATCCACAAATTCAACATTGTAGTAAACAACATTGCTTGCGATCTTTCCGCAGGCGATCTCTACCTTGTTCTGTGCATCCTTCAGCTCACTTCCGGTAAGAGGCTCCACCTTCATCGTGGTTCCTGCCTCAAATGCTCCGTCAGCAGCCTGTGCCGTCGCGGTGATCTTTGAATCGGAGTATGTCAGAGCTCCTGCCGTGTCAAGTGTTGTCTTCGCAGACGTATGCTGAACAAGAAGATTCTCTGCATTCTGAGATGTAATGTCACCGATGGTAACCGGTGTCTGTCCGTCTTCGCTGAACAGAGCGATCTCACCATTTCCGGTATATCTTACCTGGAACTTCTGTCCGATGTACGGATCAACCTCATGGCCTTCCGGTGCCGCAATCTCCTTGAAGTAGTAGATATGCGTATTTCCATCTGTGCTCGGCTGAATCTTACCGAAGTACATGTATCCATTCTCATCGGATACCTGAGATTCGATCAGGATATCATTGCCTCCCTTTACAACCTCGTACAGGCCATAGGTAGCACCCGGCAGCGGATCATAAGGAGCTGTCCTTGATCTCTTCTGTACTCTCAGAACAATCGGTCTTACTGTATTCGTCAATACTGCATGAGAGCTGCTGGTCACGTTACCCTCGGCGTCATATTCGATCGCATCGCTGTCATACGCGACAGAAGCATCGCTTCCCTGGATCTCGCGAACCGTGTAGCCCTTCTCATCGTATTCCACATCTGTGAAGAAGATCTCGCCCGCCGCATTATTCGCAGCTGTCCTGTAAACCTTCTCCGGATCACTGTTTCTGTAGAGCGCGAACATAAATTCGCCATTTGTCAGCGTTCCGCCGTTCAGAACCTTATTCGCATAAACGGTAACCGGCTTATGAATAAACTTGTTCGTCAAATCAACCAGTGTGCCGTTCACATCAGCTGTCACAACCTGATCGTTGTTCAAAGCCTTATAGAATTCATCGTTCTCTTCCTCATGAACGGTGTAGCTCTTTCCTGCTTCAAGCTGATCAAACGTTCCCTGCCAGTTGTTCACATCCGAAAGCTCCAGCTTCTGAACCGTAGCTCCAGTATTCGTATCAATCAGATCAATTACTACCGTAGACGGACGGTAACTCTCATTGCCTGCGTCGTCCCAGTCCTTTCTGACTGTAACTTTCGCGAACTGTTTGTTGTCGAAAGCGGTTACTGTCGCTTTGTTTGCTACCAGCTTACCCGTTCCATCGTCTGTTACCGTGATAGTAACAGTTCTTTCTTCATCCGAATACTTGATTCCATCAATTATTTCTCCGGCATTCTGTTCTACAATTCTGTACTCATGCGTACCGACGGATGTATATCTCAAGTTGCTGAATACATAGTTCCCCTCCGAATCGTTTGTCGCGGTATCAATTACTTTCTTACCTTCGATCAGATTGAACCGGAACTGGCCTGCCTTCACCTTTACAGTGCCGCCATTAATTGTCTTGCTGCCATTGATTATAGCTGAAGCGGCTTTTGCTTCATACTTGTTGGTGAAATCAAGTCCAACGCCTTCCGCATTGACATTCCTGTAAGCTTTACCATCTTTCGTTGCAGATATTGTTGCTTTCAGCTCACCCTTTCTGTTATCCGTTACATTTACGGTTACTTCATATGTTGTAGAATCGTAGGTAATTCCTGCGTTGTCGCCGACAGCCTCAGTAACCTTGTATACATGCTGTCCAGGGACCTCGTAAATAATCTTCTTGAATCTGTATTGTCCGGAACCTTCAACTGTTGCCGTATCCTGATAGTCACCATTCTCCTCATTCAGTTTAAACGTGAATACAGGATTCTGTATACCCGTCGGATAGTTCTCTAATACTTTGGTTCCACCCAACGTTACGCTTGTGCTCGATGAACTATACGTATTCGTAAAGCTGATGGGTTCACTGCCCTTCGATACGAATGCTTCCAGTTTGCCCTTTCCGTTATCTGTAACGCTGACATGGACTTTCTTTTGGTTCTTATCAACCGTTATCCCGTCGCCGTCTTTGCTTGTCTCCTTAACCAGATAGTAATATTCACCGGCCTTGTTATAGCTGATATGGTCGAATGTGATCGTGCTGCCCTTGCTGCTGCCATTTGCAACTAAAGCACCAGTCGTATCATATGCTTCATTTGATGCATATACCGCATATGTGAACTGATCATTGTCCGTAAGCGTGCGGCCTGTCATCGCCTTCGTTCCCGTAAGGTCAATCCCGCCCGTTGCGCTGTACGCATTTGTAAAGCTGATTGGCTCACTGCCTTGCGATACAGATGCCTCCAAGTTCCCCTTTCCGTCATCCGTTACGCTGACATGGACTTTCTTTACGTTCTTGTCAATGGTTATGCCATTGCCGTCTTTACTTGTCTCCTTAACCAGATAGTAATATTCACCGGCCTTGTTATAGCTGATATGGTCGAATGTGATCGTGCTGCCCTTGCTGCTGCC
>NZ_JBQHWP010000010.1:0-140489 GCF_052063915.1 Bilifractor sp. HCP3S3_D3 | reverse complement strand
CTTCTTATAAGCTATGTCCTCCGATCTGATAGATTATAGAAAGTAATATTCTACCATAATCGGGACATTTTCATTTGTGGTACATCAGGACTTTATCATTTATGGCTTATAATCCTCGGCGGAGGTAAATAATTTTCCTTGACAAACCCATACCTCCTGTGTATAATTCTTAAAGTGCGATTGAGAAAATCAGCGGTTTATTTTGAATTCAGGAAGTATGAGGAGGTGTTATAATGTCCATCTGTCCAAAAAATAAATCATCCAAGTCACATAGAGACAAGAGAAGAGCAAACTGGAAAATGTCCGCTCCGAACCTTGTTAAGTGCAGCAAATGCGGAGCACTTATGATGCCTCACAGAGTATGCAAGAACTGCGGAACCTATAACAAAAAACAGGTTATCAACGTAGAAGAGGCATAAACTTCTGCATCCAATATGTGAACGATCCGGACTGTCACGAGAGTGGCAGTCCTTTTTTTACGCGAACAGTGAGCCGCAGCCGAATGCGAAGTATTCGTGTGCGGCGAGCGTCGCGATAGCGAGATAAAACTCGCGCAGCGTGTTTTATCTCGTTGTCTCATTTTGCTTCAGGCAACGGTTCGACGCCCACAGGCGCATTTTGCGTGATAACGCCGGCAGGCGCATTTTGCGTGACATTGACAGTCACCGGAATCGCGTGATATAATTTCGAATAACTGTGAGATTGTAACAAACCTGTAACTTTTATCGGATACAGACAACCGCTGCAGCCGGCGAACCGGCTCACGAATATCCTCCGGTAAGAGCTGCGCAATCAAAAGGGGAATACAGTATGAAGGCTCTTAAAATTTCAGGAATACTTGCTGCCGGAATAAGCACGGCGATGCTTCTTGCAGGATGCTCGTTCTCAGGCGGCATGAACCGTCTGGTCGGCACCGTCACAGACACCGGGAAGGAGACGGTTGTCTCGGCTTCCAGTGAAGAGGGCACGCCGGTTCAGGCGCTTTCCTTCAATACAGATGTAGCGGCACCGGCTTTTAAAAGCGATCTTTCCGGTTCCACCGATGTAGCAGTCAACGGAAAGACGACCCTCTCAGCCAAAGCATCCGCTTCTGACGGTGGCACAATTTCCTATCAATGGTACTCCAACAACGTGGATTCAAACGGCGGCGGAACGAAGATCCCCGGAGCGACCTCTGCAGACTATACACCCGATACTTCAGAAGGCGGGACCACCTATTACTATGTGGTCGCGATCAATACCGTGAAGGGACAGGTCAACGAGACCACCAGCTCCACCCACAGCGTCACCGTCTGGGCGAATATGTACTGGCAGCGGAACGCGGACAATGGTGGCTATCAGTATCTGAACCACGACGACGGATCCTATCCCAGTAATACCTCGATGGAAATCGATGGCGTCACTTACACCTTCAATGACAGCGGATTCGCGGTGGATCCGGACACCGGCGATTATGTCGATGTGACACAGTTCGGAGAAAATGCTTCTGAAAGCTCATCCTCGGACAGCAACGCATCCGCAGACGACGCGGTGCAGTCCTCCTCCGCCCAGTAACATCGTACGGTTCCGGCGGGACAGACGGATTGCTGCTCCCTCGCCTCGGGAAACTGCCGCGGAATAATGAACAGCTGCGAAAGCCGCTCAGCTCATATTTTATATAATGGAAGTGAAGAGATTATGAATGAAAAAGTCAGAGTAGTTGTAGATGCCATGGGCGGTGATTATGCTCCGGAAGAGCCCGTGAAGGGGGCTTTGGAAGCGCTTCAGGAGGACAGCAGAATCGAGCTCATCCTGACCGGTCCGGAGGCCCGCATCCGCTCGGAGCTTTCCAGGTATACCTATGAGGAAAGCCGTGTGAAGGTTGTAGACGCTCCCGAAGTCATCGAAACCGGAGAGCCGCCGGTGAAAGCCATCCAGACCAAAAAGAACTCCTCCCTTGTGGTTGGGCTCAATCTCGTTCACAAGGGCGAAGCAGATGCCTTTGTATCCTCCGGAAGCACCGGAGCCGTCCTTGTCGGCGGTCAGGCGATTGTCAAGAAGATCCGCGGGATTCACCGCGCGCCTCTTGCGCCCCTCCTTCCAACCGCGAACGGGGTATCGCTTCTGATCGACTGCGGCGCCAGCGTAGATGCCAGACCGGCTCACCTGGTACAGTTTGCCGTTATCGGATCCATCTATATGAAGAGTGTTCTGGGTATCCAGAACCCCCGTGTCGGGCTTGTAAACATCGGCGTCGAGGAAGAGAAGGGCAATGCGCTCTGCAAGGAAACCTTCCCTCTTCTCAGAGAATGCAAGGACATAAACTTCATTGGAAACGTTGAGGCTAGAGATATCGCCAAGGGCGTTGCAGATGTCTATGTAACAGAAGCCTTCGTCGGCAATGTCATTCTGAAGATGTACGAGGGCGTCGCAAGCACTCTGCTTCACGAGATCAAGGGCGCGATTTATTCCTCCGCCCGAAGCAAGATCGGAGGGCTTCTGATCAAGCCGGCTCTGAAGTCCACCTTGAAGAAATTCGACGCAACCGCCTACGGCGGCGCGCCACTGCTCGGTTTGAAGGGCCTTGTCGTCAAGACGCATGGCAGTTCAAAAGCTGTCGAATTCAAAAATACCGTTCTTCAGTGCATCCAGTTTAAGGAAGAGGACGTAAATGGAAAAATTCAGGAATTTCTTGCAAAGGAATCCGCTGCGCGAGAGAGCGGGCGTTCGGACGCTTCCGCCTCTGCTGCAGGGGATCCGCAGTGAGGCTGACGAATGGAATTTCAACTGCTTCAACAAATCATCGTGGAGATCCTGCACGTTGATCCAAGAGAGGTCACAATGAACACCACCTTCGCGGAGGATCTCGGTGCCGACTCTCTGGATCTGTTCCAGATTGCCGCGCTGACAGACGAAAAATTCGAAATAGAGATCACCGAAGACGAATTTCTAAATATCAAAACAGCTGGAGACCTCGTGAAACTGATCCGGAATAAAACCAGTAAACCGCCGCGTCCCGCAGGCGGGGCACCACATACTGTATAAGCTGCGGATTGCTCCGCGCTTCGCAAGCGGGGCACCAAAATATGTATCAGCAAGCGTACAAAAAGACTGCTCCCGGTTAACTGCATCCTGTAACCGTCAGCAGTCTTTATGTTGCTGGCTGCCTGACACCTGACAAGAGGCTATTTTTACAGCACTCCTGTCAGCTGTCCGCAGACGGCAGCATCTTTACCGCTTCGGCGACGCAGTACAGAAAGGAAGAAAAAATGGAAGAAAAGCTGTCGGAACTGCAGCAGAAAATCGGCTATACCTTTACAGACGTCAGCTGGCTCGAGCTGGCACTTCGTCACAGCTCTTATGCCAATGAGCACAACCTCGGGCATGAGGGCTGTAACGAGAGGCTGGAATTCCTCGGGGATGCGGTTCTTGAACTGGTATCAAGCGAATACCTCTATGATCATTACCCACAGCTCCCGGAAGGGCAGCTGACAAAACTGCGGGCGAGTCTCGTATGTGAACCGACACTCGCCTATGATGCGCGACTGTTCGGGCTTGAGCATTATCTGCTGCTCGGAAAAGGAGAGGACGCGACCGGGGGAAGAAAAAGAGACTCCGTGGTCTCCGACGCCCTTGAGTCCGTCATCGGCGCAATTTTCAAGGATGGAGGCTTTGCACAGTCAAGAGCTTTCATTCTCCGCTTCGTGATGGATGACGTGGAGCACAAGCAGCTGTTCCACGACTCCAAGACCCACCTTCAGGAAATGATTCAAGCTGTTTCTGAAGAGCCAATCCGCTATGAAATCACCGGAGAAAGCGGGCCCGATCACAACAAGAAGTTCACGGCACAGGTATGGCTTGGCACAAAACTCCTTGGTCAGGGAGACGGTCATTCCAAAAAAGCGGCGGAGCAGCAGGCAGCATATCAGGCAATTATGCATTTTTCACCGGCTGATCTTACGGCAGAAACACAGAACGGATCACAGAAGGAAAGCACAAATCCATGTATCTAAAATCAATCGAAATGCAGGGTTTCAAATCCTTCGCGCTCAGAACCCGGCTTGAATTTCATAATGGCGTTACCGGAATTGTCGGGCCGAACGGATCTGGCAAAAGCAATGTCGGCGACGCGGTCCGCTGGGTTCTCGGTGAACAGAGCGCGAAATCTCTGCGCGGCGGCAACATGCAGGACGTTATTTTCGCGGGAACCGAAAACCGGAAACCGGTCGGATTCGCCATGGTCGCCATCACGCTGGATAACGCCGACCGGAAGCTCAATTTTGACGCGGACGAAGTGACGGTCATGAGAAAGCTTTACCGCTCCGGCGAGAGCGAATATCAGCTCAACGGAAGGAACTGCAGACTCCGCGACATCAACGAACTTTTCTATGACACAGGAATCGGAAAAGAAGGATATTCCATTATCGGACAGGGACAGGTGGAGAAGATCCTGAGCGGCAAGCCGGACGAACGGCGAGAGCTCTTTGACGAAGCGGCCGGCATCGTAAAATTCAAGCGAAGAAAAGCAACCGCCCTGAAAAAACTCGAGGATGAGGAGGCGAATCTTGTCCGCGTCAACGACATTCTCAGTGAGGTAACCCGTCAGATCGGTCCTCTGGAGAAGCAATCCGGGAAGGCCGAGGAATATCTCAGAAAGCGTGACAGCCTCAGAACCCTTGACATTCAATTGTTCCAGATTGATGAGGGGAGGACCGAGGAGCAGCTTCAGGACCTGAATCAGAATAAGCAGATCGCGGAAGAGCATCTTCGCGATCTCAATGCCCGGTTTGAAGAAACCATGCTCGAATATCAGCGAGTCGAGAAAGAGCTGGAAGACCTTGAGTCAAACATCAGCAGTTCCAGAGAAAGCCTGCAGGCAGCTGCGCTCGAAAAGCAGCAGCACGAAGGCCAGATCAACGTTCTCCGCGAACAGATCCGCGCGGCAGAGACCAATCGGAAGCTCCTTCGTGACCGGCTTGCTGCCATTGAAGAAGACAAAGCCTCCCGGATACGCAACGCAGATAAACAGCGGCAGGAACAGCAGCAACTGGCAGAAAAGCTCACAGCAGCCGAAGAGGAGAAGAATGCCCGCAAGCACGACGCGGCCGAAATCGAGGCGGAGATCGCCGGAAAAAATTCCGCCGCAGAACAGAGCCGCAGCGACACGATCGCCCTCCTGAACAACCGGACGACGATCCGGGAACGCCTTCAGCGTTACGACACGATGCTTGAGCAGATCGAGATACGAAAATCCGAGCTTTCCTCCCGCATCCTGCAGATGAAGGAAAACGAATCCCGGGAAAAGGAAAACCTCAGAAAATATGAGGAAGAATTTTCCGCAGTCAGCTCCGAGGTCGAAAAATACCGCAAATCGGAAGCGGAAAAGGAAAAGCAGATCATCGCCCTCAAACAGATGCTCGATGAGGAGAACCATCAGCTGGAAACCGGTCAGACCGCCTATCACAGAGAGGCTTCCCGTCTCGAATCTCTCCGGAACATTGCCGAGCGGTACGAGGGATACGGCAACAGCATCAAGCGCGTGATGGAACAGAAAGACAGCAACCCTGGCATTCACGGCGTCGTAGCTGATCTGATCAAGACCGACAAAAAATACGAGACTGCCATTGAAACCGCACTTGGCGGTGCTCTCCAGAATATTGTGACAGACAACGAGAGCACGGCGAAATACCTGATTGAATACCTGAAACGCGGTCACTTTGGAAGAGCCACCTTCCTTCCTCTGACTGCCATGAGAGACGACACCCCCCTCTCTCAGAATATCCAGTCGGTTCTTCGGGAGGATGGAGTCCTCGGCGTCGCCGACACGCTCGTCTCCTGCGATAAAATCTATCAGAGCGTAATCCGCCGTCTTCTCGGCAAAACCGTCGTCGTCGATACCATCGACCACGCGATCGCCGTCAGCCGGCGTCACCGTCAGTCCGTCCGGATGGTCACACTTGAAGGCGAGCTGCTCAGCCCGGGAGGCTCCATGACCGGAGGCTCCTTCAAATACAACAGCAATCTCCTCGGCCGAAGAAGACAGATCAAGGAGCTCGAGAGCAGCGTCCAGTCCCTGAAAAAGGAAATGCAGGAGCTTCAGAAAAAAATCGAGGGACAGCGCGCTCAGAGAAATGACCTGCGAAGCCGCCTCGCGGAAGAGCAGGATGCCCTCCAAAAGCTTCTGATCCGTCAGAACACTGCCCGCGTAAACCGCGACGGCGCAAAGGAAAAGAGTGATTCTCTGAGCGCAGATTTTGCCCATCTGACGGCAGAGCGTGACGAGATCAACGGCCAGATCGCCGAGATCCGCGAAAAGCGCTCCCTGATCGGCGGCGAACTGGAAAGCTCTCAGAAGGAAGAGGAGAATCTAGAGGATAAGCTCCGGCAGATCACAGATGAATCACAGGCGCTGCGTCAGAAGCAGCAGAATGCTATTGCCGAGAGGGATCAGGCGCGGCTCACATGTTCCAACATCCGCCAGCAGGCTGCCTTCCTCGAAGAGAAGCTCCGCACCACGGAATCCGAAATCCGCCGTCTCGACGAGGAGCGGGAAACTCTTCTTCACTCCATTGACGACGGTGAGAGCGACACCGACAGCAAAGAATCAATGATCACGGCAATTCAGAACAAAATAGACGAGCTGACCGGGACAATCTCAGACGCCCGCGAGAACGGCGAGACTCTTCAGGCAAGAAAAGAAGAGCTGGCCAGAAACCA
This sequence comes from Bilifractor sp. HCP3S3_D3, assembly GCF_052063915.1. Lineage (NCBI taxonomy): Bacteria > Bacillati > Bacillota > Clostridia > Lachnospirales > Lachnospiraceae > Bilifractor > Bilifractor sp. HCP3S3_D3. The sequence continues at coordinate 133,793 of NZ_JBQHWP010000010.1, read as the reverse complement.
CAGGGAATTTTTCGAAAAACGCGACCGCCTATCCACAGAGAAAACAGAGATGGATCAGGAGATCTTCCGTCTCGATTCCCAGATTGAAAAGCTTCGCGAGCAGAAGGAAAATCAGATCAATTATCTGTACGAGGAATATCAGATCACACCCGATCAGGCCGAGGCTGTCCATTTCGACGAGATGCCCGACCGCACCCCCCTGCGCAAGCAGATCACACAGCTGAAATCCGAAATCAAGGCGCTCGGAACCGTAAACGTAAACGCCATAGAGGAATACCGTGAGCTGAAGGAGCGCCACGATTTTCTCCAGAGCCAGCACGATGATCTGATCAAAGCCTCCGACGATCTGAAGGGAATCATCCGACAGCTTGATGAAGGCATGCGCAAACAATTCAAGGAACGCTTCGAACAGATCCGGGTGGAATTCAACAAGGTATTTCAGCAGCTCTTCGGCGGCGGAAAAGGAACCTTGGAGCTGACCGATGAGGAGAACATTCTGGAATCCGGCATCACCATCACCTCACAGCCGCCGGGGAAAAAACTCCAGAACATGATGCAGCTCTCGGGAGGCGAAAAGGCGCTCACCGCAATCGCGCTTCTCTTCGCGATTCAGAACCTGAAGCCGTCTCCCTTCTGTCTGCTGGATGAGATCGAAGCCGCGCTCGACGACAACAACGTAGGCCGCTTCGCCGCATATCTGCACAAGTTGACAAAAAATACGCAGTTTATTATTATTACTCACAGACGCGGAACCATGGCGGCGGCCGACCGTCTGTACGGAATTACCATGCAGGAAAAGGGCGTATCGGTTCTTGTCTCCGTTGACCTCATCCGCGAGCAGCTCGACAACTGACAGCAGCGCAGCGAACAAATACGGCTGCTTCATGATTTTAAAGGAGAAAAAATATGGCAGGTTTTTTCAGCCGGCTGTTTAAGGGACTGTCCAAAACCCGTGACAGCATGAACGAAAATCTGGACGAGGCCTTCGGATGCTCGGAGATCGACGACGAGTTCTATGAATGTCTGGAGGAAGCCCTTGTCGCAAGCGACATGGGAATTGAAACCACCGAGACGGTTATCGACAATCTGAAGGAAATTGTGTCGGATCTCGATCTCAAAAAGCCGGCGGACTGCAAGAAATACATGGTTGACTGCTTCCGCCAGCAGATGAAGGTGGAAGAAAACGCCTACGAATTTGAGAACAGACAATCCGTCATCCTCGTCGTCGGCGTTAACGGGGTCGGCAAGACGACGACCGTCGGCAAGCTCGCCGCCAAGCTCCATCATCAGGGCAAAAAGGTTATCATCGCAGCCGCGGATACCTTCCGCGCGGCAGCGATTCCGCAGCTGGAGACCTGGGCGGACCGCGCGAAGGTGGATATCATCACCGGACAGGAAGGCGCGGATCCCGCTTCCGTCGTATACGACGCGGTTGCCGCGGCGAAAGCCCGCAAAGCCGACGTTCTGCTGATCGACACAGCGGGACGTCTCCATAATAAGAAAAATCTCATGAACGAGCTTCAGAAAATTTATAAAATTCTCGCCAATTCCTACCCGGAAGCATATCTGGAGACCCTGCTCGTTCTTGACGGAACCACCGGTCAGAACGCCATTCTTCAGGCCAAAAGTTTCGCCGAGGTCGCACACATCACAGGCCTTGTCATCACCAAGCTCGATGGCACAGCGAAGGGCGGCATCGCCGTCGCCGTGCAGTCCGAGCTTCAGATTCCGGTCAAATACATCGGAGTTGGAGAACAGCTTGACGACCTGCAGAAGTTCGATCCTGATTCGTATGTAAACGCGCTCTTCGAATCCAATCCTGAAAACGCACAATGACAAGAAAGCCGGGACAGAAGTGCGTATCCTGACGCGGATCCCCTTCCTCCCTGAAAAAGCACAATGACAGATCCCACACCGCAGAAAGGAAAAACAAGATGAGTGAGAAAGAAATGCTTACACTGAACGCCTTTGAAGAAGCCTCAGAGATCGTAAAGAGGGTCACTTCCGACACCAAGCTGGTCTACAGCGAATATTTCAGTGCTCAGACTGGAAACCGCTGCTATCTGAAGCCGGAGAACATGCAGGTAACCGGCGCCTACAAGATCCGCGGCGCCTATTATAAGATCAGCACGATGAGTGAAGAGGACCGTCAGAAGGGACTCATCACCGCATCCGCGGGCAACCACGCACAGGGAGTCGCGTATGCTGCAAAGGCCTACGGCTGCAAGGCAGTTATTGTAATGCCGACAACCACGCCCCTGATCAAGGTAGAACGGACAAAGAGCTACGGCGCGGAGGTTGTTCTCTACGGAGATGTCTATGACGATGCCTGCAAGAAGGCTCTTCAGCTCGCTGCGGAAAACGGCTACACCTTCATCCATCCCTTTGATGACCTGACCGTCGCGACCGGACAGGGCACCATCGCCATGGAAATCATCAAGGAGCTTCCGATCGTCGATACCATCCTGGTTCCCATCGGAGGAGGCGGTCTCGCGACCGGCGTTTCCACCCTCGCCAAGCTTCTGAATCCGAAGATCCACGTCATCGGTGTGGAACCGGCTGGCGCGAACTGCATGCAGGTGTCCCTGAAAAACGGCAAAGTCACCGAGCTTCCGAGTGTGAACACAATTGCAGACGGCACTGCGGTAAAACGTCCAGGCGAAAAGATTTTCCCATATATTCAGAAGAACATCGATGAAATCATCACCATTCCGGATGAGGAGCTCGTGGTGGCATTCCTGGATATGGTGGAAAATCACAAGATGATTGTCGAAAACTCCGGTCTTCTCACAGTAGCAGCCCTCAAGCATCTGAAACCGGAAAACAAGCGCGTTGTAGCTGTCATGAGCGGCGGCAACATGGATGTCATCACCATGTCCTCCGTCGTTCAGAACGGATTGATTGCGCGCGACAGAATCTTCACCGTCTCCGTCCTTCTGCCGGACCGCCCGGGCGAACTTGTACGGGTGTCCACCGTCATCGCGCAGAACCGGGGCAACGTCATCAAGCTGGAGCACAATCAGTTCTACAGCACCAACCGGAACGCTGCTGTTGAACTCCGGATTACCATGGAGGCCTTCGGAACCGACCACAAGAATCAGATCCTCAAGGCACTCGAAGAGGCGGGATTCAACCCGAAGGAGAAGCACACAAGTCTCTGATCCCTCTGGTACGAAGGCACCACAGAAACATAGAAAGTACTTTAGAAGCACTTCCGGCATTTATCCGGATCAGCAGGCAGAGTCATCCCGCAGGCAACCTTGTCTCAGAGCGGGCAGGCAGAGTCAATCCCGCAGGCAGCCTTGTCTCAGAGCGGATGCGCCTGCGAACCGGATCTGTGCTCACCGCCTGCAGGCAGGAAACGGCATATCAGAGAATCAACGGTCGGAAAGCATGAATCAGAAAATCAACTATCAGAAAGAAATGGAAAAGGTTCTGGCAGAGCTGAAAGCAGACGGGCGTACACCGCGGCTTCTGCTTCACAGCTGCTGCGCCCCCTGCAGCAGCTATGTGCTGGAATACCTGTCACCGTATTTTTTTATCACAGACTTCTACTACAATCCGAATATAGCTCCGGCGGAGGAGTATCGGAAACGTGTCAACGAGATGCAGCGCCTGATCCGCGAGATGCCTCTGCCGCATCCCGTGGAATTCGAGGAAGGTGTCTACGACCCTGACCGTTTCTACGAGATGGCAAGGGGTAAGGAAGATATCCCCGAGGGCGGGGAGCGCTGTTTTGCATGCTTTGAGATGCGTCTGCGCGAGGCGGCACAGGAAGCTCTCCGCCTGCATATGGATTATTTCACCACCTCTCTGTCGATCAGTCCGCTGAAGGACGCGCAGAAGCTCAATGAGATCGGCATCCGGCTCGGAGAAGAGTACGGCATTCCCTATCTGGTTTCCGACTTTAAGAAAAAGAACGGATTCCGCCGCTCCACCGAACTTTCCAGAGAATATCATCTCTACCGCCAGAACTACTGCGGCTGCGTCTATTCCAGAAGGCAGGCGGAAAGGGAAGGCAGAGTATAGCAGAAGATATTGTTTTTATCGTCAGCCGCCGGGTGCCTTGATCTCAGATCTCAGCAATCCGACGATCTCGTTTTTCAGCGTCAGCAACCCGATGGCATTGTTTTTTTCAGTATCAGAAAGGGAACATTCACTATGGCACAGCTCTGGGGCGGGCGGTTCACCAAAGAAACCGACAAACTCGTATACAACTTTAACGCGTCAATCAGTTTTGATCAGAAATTCTACCGGCAGGACATCCGCGGCAGCCTTGCCCATGTGCGGATGCTCGCAAAGCAGGGAATCCTCACTGAACAGGAGAGGGATCAGATCATCGACGGACTGAACGGCATCCTGAGGGATGTCGAGAACGGCACGCTCAGCATTACCGACGAGTATGAAGATATCCACAGCTTTGTCGAGGCAAATCTCATCGACCGGATCGGCGATGTGGGCAAAAAGCTCCACACCGGAAGAAGCCGGAACGACCAGGTTGCTCTGGATATGAAGCTTTATGTGCGGGACGAAATTGACGAGCTTGATCCGATCCTGAAGAAGCTTCTTCTTGTGATCGAGCGGATCATGGAGGAGAACACGGAAACTTATATGCCCGGCTTCACCCATCTGCAGAAAGCGCAGCCGGTCACTCTCGCACATCACTTCGGCGCATATTTCGAAATGTTTCGCCGCGACAGAAGCCGCCTCGCCGATATCCGCAGAAGAATGAACACATGCCCGCTCGGAGCAGGTGCCCTCGCCGGCACCACCTACCCGCTTGACCGCGCATACACCGCCCAGCTGCTTGACTTTGACGAGCCGACCGCCAACAGCATGGATTCCGTATCGGACCGCGACTATATCATCGAGCTTCTTTCCGCACTCGCCACCATTCAGATGCATCTGTCCCGTTTCAGCGAAGAAATCTGCATCTGGAACTCAAACGAGTACCGTTTTGTGGAAATCGATGACGCATACAGCACCGGAAGCTCGATCATGCCCCAGAAGAAGAACCCCGACATCGCCGAACTCGTAAGGGGTAAAACCGGACGTGTCTACGGCGCGCTGATGCAGATGCTGACAAGCATGAAGGGCCTGCCTCTTGCCTACAATAAGGATATGCAGGAAGACAAGGAGCTCACCTTTGATGCCATCGATACTGTCAAGGGCTGCGTGGTCCTCTTCACCGGCATGCTTGACACCATGAAATTCCGAAAAGACATAATGGAACAGTCCGCAAAGCACGGCTTCACCAACGCCACCGATGTCGCGGATTATCTGGTCCGCAAGGGAATTCCGTTCCGCGACGCACATGGAATCACCGGCCGTCTTGTCCTCGATTGCCTGGACAGAGGCTGTTCCCTGGATGATCTTCCCCTCGAAGAGTTCCGTAGATACTCTCCGGTCATCGATAGCGACATCTACGAAGCCATCAGCATGAAAACCTGCGTGGAGCGCAGAAACACCACCGGTGCCCCCGGACCCGAAGCCATCCGCGCAGAGATCGCACGGAACCGGAAGTACCTCTCCGCCTGATAAAATCAACTTTTTGCGGGATACCGGTTGCATTAATGAAAAAAAAGGAATAGAATACGTGAAAACAATGAAAGATCAAATGTAAGGAGATTGAACAATGGACAGAAAATTAAGAGTCGGTATCCTCGGTGCCACCGGAATGGTAGGTCAGCGTTTTGTCACACTCATGGAAAATCATCCTTGGTTTGAAGTCACAGCTGTGGCAGCCAGCGCCAGAAGCGCCGGACAGACCTATGAGGAGGCTGTCGGAGGCCGTTGGAAAATGGAAACTCCGATGCCTGAATATGTAAAGAACATGACAGTAATGAACATTACGGAGGTTGAAAAGGTCACCGCTCTCGTTGATTTTGTGTTCTGTGCTCTGAATATGCCGAAGGATCAGATCCGCGAAATCGAGGATCGCTACGCAAAGGCAGAGACTCCTGTTGTATCCAATAACAGCGCAAACCGCTGGACACCGGACGTACCGATGGTCGTTCCGGAAATCAATGATTCTCACTTTGATGTAATCCCGTATCAGAGAAAGCGGCTCGGCACCACCCGCGGATTCATCGCCGTAAAGCCTAACTGCTCCATTCAGAGCTATGCTCCGGTTCTCACCGCGTGGATGAAGTTCGAGCCGACCGAGGCTGTTGTCACGACATACCAGGCGATTTCCGGCGCAGGCAAAACATTCAAGGACTGGCCGGAAATGGAGGGAAATGTCATTCCCTTCATCAGCGGTGAAGAAGAGAAGAGCGAGCAGGAGCCGCTCCGCATCTGGGGTCATATTGAGAACGGCGAAATCGTAAAAGCGGAAGGTGTGAAGATCACCAGTCAGTGTCTTCGTGTTCCCGTACTGAACGGACACACCGCCGCCGCTTTTGTGAACTTCCGGAAGAATCCTTCCAAGGAAGAACTCATCGAAGCCATGGAGAGCTTCCGCGGATATCCGCAGGAGCACAATCTTCCGAGCGCTCCGAAGCAGTTCATCCGTTATATGACCGAGGATGACCGTCCTCAGGTTCGTCTGGATGTAAACTTCGAAAATGGAATGGGCATCAGTGTAGGACGTCTCCGCGAGGACAGCATCTTTGAATGGAAGTTTGTCGGCCTCTCCCACAACACACTCCGCGGAGCTGCCGGCGGCGCTGTTCTCTGTGCAGAGACCCTCGTTGACAAGGGCTATATCACCGCAAAATAAAATCCGATCGTCGGAAGGTGCTTTGCCGACCGACACCTTTTTCAGAAAGCCGGGATCCTGCCGCGGCAATGCCGGGCAGGATCTTTTTCCGTTTTTCCCCCTCCCTTCTATTTTCCCTTTTGTCGCCAGCCCTTGTCTGTCCCGTCTTCCATATGACAATCAGAGTCTTTGTAGAAGAACCCTTGTTCACGTTAATAAAGAAAGCTCCATCCACAGCAGGCGCAGTATCTCTGTATAAAGGAAAGTGAGGCCCCTCATTGCCAAAATCACTCTATATCGCCGAAAAGCCCAGCGTTGCGCAGGAATTTGCCAAGGCGCTCCATGAAAACCCGGTCCGCCATGACGGATATATGGAATCCGATAACAGTGTCGTCACCTGGTGTGTAGGGCATCTCGTGACCATGTCCTATCCGGACAAATACGACGAAAAATACAAAAAGTGGTCTTTTGACACCCTTCCTTTTCTTCCCGCACAATTCAGGTATGAAGTCATCAGCTCCGTCCGAAAACAGTTCCAGATTGTCAGCGGGCTTCTGAACCGCGCAGATGTAGAAACCATCTACGTCTGCACCGACTCAGGACGGGAAGGAGAATATATCTACCGCCTTGTCGCTATGATGGCGAAGGTTCCCCCTGCCAAGGACCAGCGGAGAGTGTGGATCGACTCACAGACAGAGGAAGAAATTCTCAGAGGAATCCGCGAGGCGAAAAACATATCCGAATACGACAATCTGTCCGAAGCCGCGTTTCTGCGGGCAAAGGAGGATTATCTGATGGGAATCAATTTTTCCCGGGCCCTTTCCCTGCGTTATTCCTACGATCTCTCCTCCTACCTTGGCGGCAAATATCACGCCATTGCTGTCGGAAGAGTCATGACCTGTGTGCTGGGAATGGTAGTACGCAGAGAGCGGGAAATCCGGGATTTTGTAAAAACCCCGTTTTTCCGTGTTCTTGCAAGCCTGTCCTGGCAGGGCCGGTCATTTGAGGGCGAATGGAAAGCCGTTGAAGGCAGCCGCTGCTTTCAGTCCCCGAAGCTTTACAAAGAGAACGGCTTCCGGAAGAAAGAGGATGCGGAAGAGCTGATACAATATCTTGGCGGAATCCATCCGCAGGAAATGAAAGCGGTCCGCGTGGAGAAGAAGACCGCCCGGAAGAATCCTCCCCTCCTGTACAATCTGGCGGAAATTCAGAACGACTGCTCCCGGTTCTTTAAGATCAGCCCCGACCAGACACTGAACATCATTCAGGAGCTCTACGAAAAGAAACTGGTGACCTACCCCAGAACGGACGCGCGTGTTCTGTCCACCGCGATCGCAAAGGAAATCAACCGGAACATCGGAGGCCTCCGGAATTACGCCCCGGCTGCGTCCTTCGCCTCCGAGATTCTGGAGAAGGGTACCTGGAAGGGCATCGGAAAGACCCGCTACACCAACGATAAACAGATCACCGACCACTATGCGATCATACCGACCGGACAGGGCCTCCAGAACCTGAAAAATCTGACTCCGCTCGCCGGTAAGGTCTATGATCTGATTGTCCGGAGATTCCTGAGCATTTTCTATCCGCCCGCAGTCTACCAGAAGGTCAGTCTCGAGACACAGATCGAGACCGAGCATTTCTTCTCCAATTTCAGCGTACTCACAGAAGAGGGATACCTGAAGCTGGCGTACCGGAACCCGGCCAAAAAAACAAACGCGTCTGCAGATGACTCCGGAGAATCCTCTCCGCCGGACAATGCCGAAGAGCAGGTCGACACGGGATTCCTCGAAGCATTAAAACAGCTGCATAAGGGAAGTGTTCTTCCGGTCAGCGGTTATAAGATCAGGGAAGGGGAAACCTCTCCGCCGAAGAGATATACTTCCGGTTCCATGATACTTGCGATGGAAAACGCCGGACAGCTGATCGAGGACGAAGAGCTGAGGGAACAGATCAAGGGAAGCGGCATCGGCACCTCCGCGACCCGCGCGGAAATCCTGAAAAAGCTATTCAACAATAAATACCTCGAACTGAACAAAAAAACCCAGGTCATCACACCTACACAGATCGGAGAAATGATCCATGATGTGGTTTACTGCTCAATCCGCTCTCTTTTGAATCCGGAGCTCACCGCATCCTGGGAGAAGGGACTCACCTATGTCGCGGAAGGAACCATTGAGCCCTCTGAATATCTGAACAAACTCGAGACCTTCGTGGCAAACCACACAAACGCGGTCAAGCAGACGAACAACCGGGCAATCCTTCAGAAACGATACGATTACATCTCCCAGTTCTACAAGAAAGGCCGGCGCAAAAAATCATAAAGACGCCCGTGATCCCCGTGTGGAATCGTTCTTTTTCTGACGAAATCCCCTTTACGAAAAGGCGGATTTATGCGAGAATATAAACGGCTATGTGAAAAACTTTTTTGAAAGGAGTTTTACAATGATTTATTCACAAGAAGTAGAAGATATGTGCGTTGTACATCAGGGCGTACATCATGGCGCTGCTCCTATTCCTGAAGAAGCTAAATGGGTTCAGGCAAAGGAGGTTAAAGATATTTCCGGGTTTACACATGGTGTAGGCTGGTGTGCACCGCAGCAGGGTGCCTGCAAACTGTCTTTGAACGTCAAGGAAGGAATCATCCAGGAAGCTCTGATCGAGACGATCGGCTGCTCCGGTATGACCCATTCCGCTGCAATGGCAGCAGAGGTTCTTCCGGGACTTACCGTTCTGGAGGCTCTGAACACAGACCTTGTCTGCGACGCGATCAATACTGCTATGCGTGAGCTCTTCCTTCAGATCGCTTATGGCCGCTCCCAGAGTGCGTTCTCCGAGGATGGTCTTCAGATCGGCGCTGGTCTTGAAGATCTTGGAAAGGGTCATCGTTCTCAGGTCGGAACCATGTACAGTACTCTTGCGAAGGGACCGCGTTATCTTGAGATGACAGACGGCTACGTAAAGGAACTTGCTCTTGACGAGAATGATGAGATCATTGGATATAAATTCGTAAACTTCGGAAAGATGATGGACTTCATCAAAGCCGGCGACGATGCGAATACCGCATTTGAGAAGGCTTCCGGTCAGTACGGCCGCGTAGCTGACGCCGTGAAGTTCATTGACCCGAGAAAAGATTGATAGAGGAGGACGACAAAGATGGCTTTATTTGAATCATATGAAAGAAGAGAAAAACAGATTCTCGCAAAGCTTGCTGAGTACGGGATCAACTCTATTGAAGAAGCAGCAGAAGTAACAAAGGCCGCAGGTCTTGATGTATACCATCAGGTTGAGAGCATCCAGCCGATCTGCTTTGAGAACGCAAAATGGGCTTACACTGTAGGCGCAGCAATCGCGATCAAGAAGAACTGCCGCACAGCCGCTGAGGCTGCTGCCGCAATCGGTGAGGGACTTCAGTCCTTCTGTATCCCGGGATCCGTAGCTGACCGCCGCAAGGTTGGTCTCGGACATGGAAACCTGGGCAAGATGCTCCTGGAAGAGGACACCGAGTGCTTCGCATTCCTCGCCGGCCACGAGTCCTTCGCAGCAGCAGAGGGCGCGATCGGTATCGCCGAGAAGGCAAACAAGGTACGTAAAAAACCGCTGCGTGTCATCCTGAACGGTCTCGGAAAGGATGCGGCTCAGATCATCTCCCGTGTAAACGGCTTCACCTTTGTGGAGACCTCCTATGATTACAAGACAGGCGAGCTCAAGGAATTAAGCCGCACCTGCTATTCCAAGGATCCGAACGGCGCGCGCGCAAAGGTTAACTGCTACGGTGCCAACGATGTACAGGAAGGCGTTGCCATCATGTGGCATGAGAACGTTGATGTTTCCATCACCGGAAACTCCACCAACCCGACCCGCTTCCAGCATCCGGTCGCAGGCACCTACAAGAAGGAGCGCCTCGAGGCAGGCAAGAAGTACTTCTCCGTTGCTTCCGGCGGCGGCACAGGCCGTACCCTTCATCCGGACAATATGGCTGCAGGCCCTGCATCCTACGGTATGACAGATACCATGGGACGTATGCACAGCGACGCTCAGTTCGCAGGATCCTCCTCCGTTCCGGCTCATGTAGAAATGATGGGTCTGATCGGCGCAGGTAACAACCCCATGGTCGGCATGACCGTTGCGGTTGCCGTTGCGGTTGAGGAAGCTGCAAAGGCAGGACGTTTCTGATCTGACACCGCCCGGGCTGTATACACCGGTTTCCACACCCCGGAAACATCCGAATCGGATGTTCCGGGGTTTTTTCATAACGGAGGCACTGTTACATGAGTTTTTTGCCCGTTTCCAGAGAAGACATGAAAAAGCAGAACATCACACAGCTTGACTTTGTCTATGTCTGCGGAGACGCCTATGTGGACCACCCCAGCTTCGGTTCCGCGATCATCGGAAGAGTCCTTGTTTCCCACGGCTACAGCGTCGGTATGATCTGCCAGCCCGACTGGAGGGATCCGGCAAGCATCGCCGTTCTTGGTGAGCCGAGGCTCGGTTTCTTGGTATCCGCGGGGAATATGGATTCCATGGTTCTCCACTATACTGTCGCGAAAAAGCGCCGGCACGAGGATCTGTACAGTCCCGGCGGGAAGGGCGACTGCCGCCCCGACCGGGCTGTAATCGTCTACTGCAACCTGATCCGGCGAACCTTCAGGCACACCCCGGTCATCATCGGAGGAATTGAGGCAAGTCTTCGAAGACTCGGCCACTATGACTACTGGTCCGATAAGGTACGCCGGTCCATTCTTCTGGAGTCCGGCGCGGACCTCCTGTCCTACGGGATGGGAGAGCGCAGTATTGTTGCGATCGCTGACGCTCTCGCCTCCGGCATCCCCGCAAGGGATATTACCTACATCGACGGAACCGTTTACAAGACCAGAGATGAAGAGAGCATCTACGATGCCGTCCGACTGCCCGATTTCAGCGAGATCAGCGAGGACAGTGAAAGGGGCCGCAGAAAATACGCCGAAAGCTATGCGGTGCAATACGCCAATACAGATCCTTTTCAGGCAAAACGGATCTATGAGGGCTATGGGAACGGTGTCCGCGGCAGCGACGGCTCCGATCACGGGTCCGGGATGACCTATGTCGTCCAGAACCCGCCCTCAAAACCGCTGACGCAGATGGAGATGGACGACATCTACGCGCTTCCCTATATGCGCCGCTGGCATCCGATGTACGACAGGCAGGGTGGAATCCCCGCCCTCGCCGAGATCCGCTTCAGTCTGACCAGCAATCGGGGCTGTTTCGGCGAATGCAACTTCTGCGCGCTCACCATGCACGAAGGCAGAATCGTCCAGGCCAGAAGCCATGAATCCATTCTCCGGGAGGCGCGGCAGATGATAAAGGAGAAGGACTTCAAGGGCTATATCCACGATGTCGGAGGTCCCACGGCGGAGTTTCGCGCTCCCGCTTGTGACAAGCAGCTGAAGTACGGTGCCTGCGTGCACAAACGATGTCTCTATCCCCGCCCCTGCAGCAATCTGCGCGTCGACCACTCCGACTACCTGAAGCTTCTGAAAGAGCTGAGAAGTCTCGACGGTGTGAAAAAGGTATTCGTCCGGTCCGGCTTCCGCTTCGATTATCTCATGGCGGACCGGGACAGGAATTTTCTCCGGGAGCTTTGCCGTTATCATGTGAGCGGACAGCTCCGGGTCGCCCCCGAGCACATCTCCGACAATGTTCTGCGGGAGATGGGAAAACCGCCGGTGAAGGTATATAATGCCTTCGTACATGAGTTCGAAAAGGTGAACCGTGAGCTCGGGATGAAACAGTACATCGTTCCGTATCTGATGTCTTCCCACCCCGGCAGCCGTCTCTCAGACGCAATTGCCCTCGCCGAATATATCCGCGACATGGGATACATGCCGGAACAGGTTCAGGATTTCTATCCGACACCCGGCACGGTTTCCACCACCATGTATTATACCGGCCTGGACCCTCTGTCCATGCAGCCGGTGTATGTTGCAAGAAATCCGCACGAAAAGGCGATGCAGCGGGCCCTGATCCAGTACCGCAGGCCGGAAAATTATGATCTGGTAAAAGAGGCCCTCCAGAAAGAGGGGAGAGAGGATCTGATCGGATTCGGTCCCCGTTGTCTGATCCCGCCGAGAAAAATGGCAGAGCATTCCGCACACAGCACCGGAAGAAACGTTCATCCTCACAAAAAACCGTCCGGAAGGAGGAAGAGAAGATGAGAGAAGATTATGTAAAGGCAAAAAAACAGGCTGACAAGGCGCTCCGGAAAGCAGCCAGCGAGGGAAGATATCCGTATCTGACCTCTCTGGACAGTTTCCTTCCCAATTACATGACACTGGCGAAGGTACCCGTAGGAGTCAAGGACATCCCCATCCGCATGATTGCCGGCACCGTAACAGAAAGCCGGCAGAATGCTTTTACCTGGAACTTTCTGCCGACTCTGAGATACTACACCGAATTCGGGCAGAAGTGGTCCACCCTCTACGACGCCCAGCAGGCCGAGGGAATCCACGACCCGATCAAGTGCTTTGAATATCTCAACCGTTTCTATGTTCTCGAGGGCAACAAACGGGTATCCGTGCTCAGCTACTGCGGAGCCAGATCGATTGCCGCGGACATTACCCGCATTCTTCCGATAAAGTCGGATGACATCGATATCCGCGTATATTATGAATTCCTGGATTACTACAAAGTCACTCAGCTCTATGGTATTGTTTTTTCCAAACCCGGCTGCTATGCGAGACTGGCCACACTGTACGGAAGAGACCTGACCGAACCCTGGCCCATCGAGACAGTCGAAGACCTGCGCTCGGATTTCAACCGTTTTTCCGACGCATATGACGCAAAAGGCGGTGAAAATCTTCGAATTTCCGCAGGTGACGCCTTCCTGATTTATCTGGGGTTCTACCACCGCCAGAGTCTTCAGGAAGACAGCCGGTCCTCCATCGAGAAAAAAATCGGCTTGATCTGGAACGAGCTCCTAAGCGCAGAGAACGAGGGAAATGCGGCCCTGCTCGATACTCCGGACACCTCACGAAAAGGGAACATCCTCACCAATCTGTTTACCCCTGTATACACAAAAGAGCAGCCTCTCCGTGTCGCCTTCCTCTACTCCCGTCCGCCGAAGACCTCGCGCTGGCTTTATGGACATGAGCTCGGCAGAAATGAGCTGAATCAGACCTACGAGGGCGTCGTGGATGCCATCTGTTTCGATGACTGCAATACAGAGGAAAAGCTCGACGCCGCCTTTGATGCCGCTGCGGCGGATCTCGATGAAGTGGTCTTCACCACCTCACCGGACATGATGGACGCTTCCAAACGCGCCGCTATAAGATATCCGAACATGAAGATCCTTAACTGCTCCATCGACCTTATGAGCAGCGCGGTCCGCACCTATTATCCGAAGATGTACGAGGCAAAGCTCATCATGGGCGCACTGGCCGCATCCTACTCAGACGACCACCGCATCGGCTACGTGGCAGACTATCCGCTGAACGGAAACATCGCGAACATCAACGCTTTCGCGATCGGAGCCGCCATGATTGATCCGGAGGTCAGGATCATCCTGAAATGGAGCGGCATAAAGAACAGCCGATGGGAGGAGGAGTTCAATGAGCAGGCGATCGGTGTCATTTCCGGTCCGGATCTTATCCGGCCGGATGAAGCATCCCGGAAATACGGTGTGTACAAACGTCTGGCGGACGGAACCATACACAATATCGCCGCGCCCCTGTGGAACTGGGGACAGTTTTATATTCAGATTGTAGACACCATCCTCGACGGCTCCTGGAACAACCGCGAGAACATCAGCAAGGAGCAGGCAATCAACTACTGGTTCGGCTTTTCCAGCGGCGCCATCAATGTGATTCTCTCCCAGAATATTTCGTATTATTCCCGCAAGATGGCATTTCTGTTCCAGCAGGGAATCGAGAACGGAACCATCAACCCATTCTGCGGCGAACTTCGCAGCCAGACCGGACTCATCCAGGATGCAGGCGGAGGATCACAGCTGACCAATGACCAGATCATTCACATGAACTGGCTCAACGACAACATCATCGGATCACTCCCGGATCCCTCGCAGCTCACAGATACGATTCATTCCACGATGGAGCGGAGCGGAGTTCAGGGAATCCCCACTGCCGAAGAGCAGAAATAAGGAACAGAACGGAGAGATAAAAATGAAATTACTGCTACTGGCCGACGAGGAAGTCAAACAGCTCTGGGATTTCTACAGACCCGGCATGCTCAGGGATTACAATCTGATCGTATCCTGTGGAGATCTCAACAGAAAATACCTGGAATTTCTTGTCACAATGGCGAGCTGCCCGATCCTCTACGTCCGGGGCAACCACGACAAAACTTACAGGGAACAGCCGCCGGAAGGATGCATCTGCATTGAAGACACCGTCTATGACTACCATGGTCTGCGGCTTCTCGGACTGGGCGGATCCATGCGCTACCGTCCGGACGCCGACAACATGTACAACGAAAAGGAGATGGAAGACCGTATTCGCAGAATCACGCGCGAAATCCGTCTTCGCAACGGCTTCGACGTCCTTGTCACCCATGCTCCCGCAAAGGGCTACGGAGACCTCGAGGATCTCCCGCACAGGGGATTTGAATGCTTCAATGAGCTGATGAACAAATGGCACCCGAAATACATGTTCTACGGCCACGTTCACAAATCCTACAACAACTGCCATTTCGAACGCGAAATCCTTCATCCGAGCGGAGCCCGTCTGATCAACGCCTACCAGAAATACGAGCTGGAGATCGGTGATGACGAATATCCTTCCGTCGGACATACCGGTTCTTTTATTTACGACCTTGTAATGTCCATGAAGAACAAAAAGAATCCATATTAACAACAGCAGAATCACGCCGATGAACCTTCTTTGTGAACTACTCCGACTTATAGAAGTCGGAGTAGTTCACAGAACCGGGGGATTCATCGGCGCGATATGAATTCAGTTCTTCTTGGATTCTTCTTGGATTCTTATCTGATCCTTATCCGATTCTGCACACACTTCCCGTTGACAGCGCTACATTCGTATGATATATTGAATCTGCGTTAGATATATCTAATATTTGTAAACAAACTTGTACTTCTGTGCACAGATGCCGGAGAAACCGCGTTATTCAAGCCGCAGAGCCGGTATGATTCAGGTCATTCATTATTGATGAAGGCCGGATATCGGAGGAATCATGTCAGACCAGACACTTGTCGATCACGCCTCGCCTACACTCGCCGGACTGAAGACAGGGGCCCTTTTTCCTGTTCATTACCCGGACGAACAATCCATGAGAGAAGATATTCGACGTTACAACAGACGCATGCAGACGGCCGGGCTCCGGCTTCTTCCGGTCCGCTACAGAGACGGACGCGCTCTGCTGTATCTGTACCGCGGAAAAGATCTGGACCGGGATCTCGGGCAGGAGAAGAGCCGGCGAATCCTCGCGTCAGCGGGCTACACAGGGACACATGCCTCGGAGTGCGTCTGTGAACTTGTCTGCCGCATGCGGCAGAACCGGGATTTTCCCCACGAAGTCGGCGTCTTTCTCGGATATCCGCCGGAAGATGTCGAAGGGTTCATACAGAACCATGCGAAAAACTTCAAATTTGTCGGGACCTGGAAGGTTTACGCAAACGAGGATGAGGCTAGAAATTCCTTCGACCGGTACAGAAAATGCACCCGGTGTTACCAGAAGCTTCTGTCGGTTGGTATTCCCCTGGAGAAGCTTCTGGTTTCTAACCGGTAATCAAAGAAAAAAGGAGAAAATGTCATGAGCAAGGTAGCAGTAATATTCTGGACACAATCAGGGAACACGGAGCAGATGGCACAGGCGGTAGCCGACGGCGCAAAGAATGCAGGCGCAGATGTCGATCTTCTGGAGACATCTGATTTTTCACCTGCCAGCGTCTCCGGGTATCAGGGGCTTGCCTTCGGATGCCCGGCCATGGGAGACGAGCAGCTGGAGGATTCCGAATTTCAGCCCTTGTGGGATTCCGTGAAGGGCAATTTGATCGGAAAGAAGGTTGGCATTTTCGGTTCATACGGCTGGGGAGACGGCGAATGGATGCGCAGCTGGGAAGCGGAATGTAAAGAGCTCGGCATCACGCTTGCATCTGACCCCGTCATTGCGAACGAAGCTCCTGACGACGACGCCGTCGAGGCATGCCGCTCACTCGGTGCCTCTCTCGTCTGATTCCGCATACCCGTTGGAACTCACCCGGAAGTACAGCTGTGATTCGCTCACTCGGTGCCTCTCGTCTGATTCCGGATACCTTCCGGGATATTCTCCGATATCCTCAGTTCTCAATTTTCATCAAAAATATCATTGAGTTTTTGGTCATAATATACTAAAATAAGGGAAACAGCGTGTTGCAGTTACTGCGTAATTCCAGTTGATTGCACACGCTGTTTTTTTTACGCGAACAGTGAACTGCAGCCGAATGCGAAGTATTCGTGTGCGGCGAGCGTCGCGATAGCGAGATAAAACTCGCGCAGCGTGTTTTATCTCGTTTGTGCCGCAGCCGGCCCCTGTGCAGACCGGCTGATCTATAGAACAGGAGGATATTCATATCATGAACGAAACAGCAGATACCGTGCACACAGAAAACAAAATGGGGACGCAGCCGATGGGCCGTATCCTGTGGGCGATGGGAATTCCAATCATCGTTTCGATGATCCTGCAGGCGTGCTACAACATTGTGGACAGCATGTTTGTAAGCCGGATGCCGGATATGAACGGACTGGCTCACACAGGAGAATACGCCATGAACGCGCTGACTCTGGCGTTTCCCATCCAGATGCTGATCGTCGCCTTTGGCATCGGTACCGGCGTCGGCGTGAATGCACTGATGTCAAGAACCCTCGGGCAGGGAAACCGGACGAAAGCCGCGAAAGCCGCGGGAAACGGAATTATGCTCGGAATCATCATCTACCTGTGTTTTCTTGTCTTTGCCGTCTTCGGTATCCGCGGATATCTGAAAACCCAGACCAGCGATCCCGTAATCCTCTCCATGGGTACAACCTATCTGGCGATCTGCACCTACCTCAGCTTCGGAAACATTATGTACGGAATCTATGAGAAGCTGCTGCAGTCCACAGGAAAAACTCTGCTCTCCACCATTGCCCAGATTGCCGGTGCTCTCACCAATATCATATTCGATCCGATCATGATCTACGGACTGCTTGGCTGTCCCGCCATGGGAGTTGCCGGCGCCGCCTACGCGACAGTCCTCGGTCAGTTCGTATCTCTCGCCCTCGATATGTTCTTCCACTACAAGATGAACAAGGAGGTTCCGGCAGGTATCCGCTATCTGAAGCTCGACGCGCAGACGGTGAAGGAAATTTACCAGATCGGTATTCCCGCCATCATCATGCAGGCCCTCATGTCCGTCATGACCTATGGCGTAAACATCATCTTTGCAGGAGTTTCGACAGCAGCCGTCACCGCCTATGGCATTTTCTACAAGATCCAGCAGTTCATTTTCTTCGCCGGCTTCGGCCTCCGTGATGCCATCACGCCGCTGATCGCATACAATTACGGCATGGGAAGCTATAAACGGGTCAAAGAAGGAGTCCGGTACGGAATCCTTGACACAAGTCTTATCATGATCATCGGAATCATCGCCATGGAGGTGTTCGCGCATCCGCTCGCACAGATTTTCGGCCTGTCCGAACACACGGAAATTCTCTGCGCGCGGGCGATGCGCATTATCGCTCCCGGATTCATCTTCGCCGGAATCAACATTTCCTCGCAGGGAATCTTTCAGGCGCTTGAAAAGGGCACATACTCTCTGTATGTCTCTCTGCTGCGGCTGGTTATTGTTGTTCTGCCCCTCGCTTACCTCTTCTCTATCATGGAGAGCGCGGAATTCCTGATCTGGTTTGCTTTCCCGATCGCAGAGGCTGTCGCCATGCTCGTCGCCGCTTTCCTCCTGAAGCGCACCCGCGTTCAGAAGATTGAACCGATGAGGAACTGGAGCAGGAATCAAACCCAGTCTGCGAAATGAAAATAACGGCTGCTGTTAACAGCGCAATTGACGGGCATTGCTTTCACAGTTATTTCTGTCGCTGCAGCGCCGGAAAGGACACCTGGAAATCTTTTTCCTGTCAGTTGCACCCGAACCGGAAGTGTGATACCATCGGCATAAAAAGTATGACGTGTAATCTTGCAGAATCCCCGGAAAAACTGTCGGCAGTACCTGTTTTTTTGCTGCCGGCTCAAAAATCGGGGCCGATATGAATAAATATCCGTCATAATAATACCGGGGGTATATCAATGGAAGAAAAAACAGAAACAGCAGCACAAAACAGGAAGCCGGACTACAACAGACACAGCCTGCAGGAGCAGCCCATCGAATTCTATACGCAAAAGTTTCGTGAAGCCGATCCTGCAGAGATTGCGGCCAGGACTCACACAGATTACAACGAAGAGAAGCAGCGCTTCACCCTGCGTTTTCTGGGCAGGGATTACAGCATTTCCTGGCCCGGCTTTGAGATCACACCGCAAATCGCAGACAACAGCGGAAGAGTACTGATTCTCCGCTATCTGCTTTTTGCGGAATATGAAGCATTCAGCAATCACTTCATCTCGTTCCGCGACATGCCTTCCGGCGATCTGTATTTCGGTCCCTTCCAGGGCAGATGCATCTTCCGCTTCAATCACAAATACGGCAGCCGGAAAAGCGTCTTTCAAAAAGTCCTTGAGGGTATGGGAGCCACAAAGGTAGACTATGCCGACGCCTGCTATGACGTCGAGCTTCTCCCGGAGCTGTACATCCGCTTTATCCTGTGGGAAGGCGATGACGAATTCCCGGCATCCTCTCAGATTCTTTTTTCCGATAACTTCAAAAAAGCATTCGCGACCTACGACCTCGCAGAGGCCGGCGGCGTCTGCCTCAACGCCTTCAGTGCATGGGAGGCAGATCATGCGTAAGGAAGACGAAAGCTTTTCTTTCAGCGCGGCGCCCCGGTCCGGCAGGTCAGATGAAAACATCTGTGAAGGCAGCTCCTGTCCGGAACCGGACGAATCCCCGGATCCCGGCGAAAAGAAACACATTCAGGAATTCTCCATCAGCAGTCCCTCTGCAGATCACCGGAAAGCACAGGAGGACAGTCTCTCCTCCAGAATCAGCCGGCTCTATCCAAACATGAGCAAGGGGCAGAAACGGCTTGCCGACTATGTCACCGAGCACTACGAGAAAGCCGCCTTTATGACTGCGGCAGAGCTCGGCAAGCAGGCCCGCGTCAGCGAATCCACCACGGTGCGCTTCGCAACCCTTCTGGGATACCGCGGATTTCCCGAATTTCACCAGACACTGGAGGAGCTCGTCCGCAACCGTCTGAATTCTATCCAGCGTATGGAGGTCACCTACGAACGAATTCCTCAGGACAAAATTCTGGACACCGTTCTGACAAGCGACATTGAGAAAATCAAGCTGACACAGGAGCACATGGACCGAAAAGCCTTCCATCTGGCCATCGAGACCATTCTCTCCGCGAAAACCATCTATGTCATGGGGCTCCGGAGCTGCGCGCCGCTTGCCGCTTTTCTCGCCTTCTATCTGAATGAAATTTTTGACAATGTCCGGCTGGTGAATTCCACAGGCTCAAGTGAGGTATTTGAGCAGCTGATCCGAATCGGAGAGAAGGATGTCATCATCGGGATCAGCTTTCCCAGATACTCGATGCGCACGCTTAAGGCGATGGAATTTGCCAACAACCGCAACGCAAAAGTCATCACGCTGACCGACAGCATTCACTCCCCGATGAACCTGTATTCCTCCTGCAATCTGATTGCCAGAAGCGATATGGCTTCCATCGTAGACTCGCTGGCTGCGCCCCTCTCCGTGATCAACGCGCTGATTGTGGCGCTTTCCATGCGGCGGCAGAATGAGGTCGTGAACACCATGACCACACTGGAGCGGATCTGGAATGAATACCAGGTATACTCGCGCGACGAGATCAATCCTCTGGATGATCACCGTGGGATAAACCTGAAGGATCCTGACCGGAATACAATTGATGACTGAATTTTTCAAAAGACCGGGGGAATATCTATGTCTAAAATCTGCGTGATCGGAGGCGGAGCGGCAGGCATGGCTTGTGCCATGTTCGCGGCGGAACGCGGCTTCAAAGTTCACCTTTTTGAGCGAAACGAAAAACTGGGCAAAAAGCTCTTTATTACCGGCAAAGGCCGCTGCAACTTTACAAATGCGTGTGAGAAAGACGAGCTTTTCCCCCACGTCGTGACCAATCCGCGCTTTTTGTACAGCGCCTTCAACAGCTTCAGCAGTCAGGATACCATCCGTCTCTTTGAGAGCCTTGGCGTGCACACAAAGGTGGAACGCGGCAACCGGGCATTCCCATCGTCTGATCACTCCTCTGACATCATCCGCGCGCTGGAAAGCCGTCTCCGGCTGCTGGATGTGAAGGTTCATCTGAAGACCAGGGTCATGAAAGTTCTGACGGAGGATCTCTCCCCGGAGGAAACCATAAAGAAGCAGAACCGGAGAGTCAGCGGCATCCTTCTGGAAAACGGATCCGTAATCCCCTGCGATGATGTGATCCTTGCGACCGGAGGGCTTTCCTATCCTTCCACCGGCTCCACCGGAGACGGCCTTATCATCGCGGAAAGTCTCGGCCATACCCTCCAGAAGCAACGCCCCGCGCTGGTTCCTCTCGAGACCGCCGAGCCCTATATACCCGAACTGCAGGGACTGTCCCTGAGGAATGTCACACTGACCATCCCCTACGGAAAGAAAAAACAGTTCCGCGAATTCGGCGAAATGCTCTTTACCCATTTCGGAGTCAGCGGTCCACTTGCTCTGACCGCGAGCTCGTATATTGGAAAGTACCTGGAAGACGGACCTCTTGCGGCATACATTGACCTGAAGCCCGCTCTCACCGACGAACAGCTTGACGCAAGGCTCCTCAGAGAATTCGAAAACGCGCGGAATAAAGAACTGAAGAACGCCACCGCCTCCCTTTTCCCGGCGAAACTTCGCCCGGTCATGATGAAGCTGAGCGCAATTCCCGAAGACAAACCGGTCAATGAAATCACCAGAGAGGAAAGAGCCGGCTTCCGCCGACTGGTAAAAGCCTTTCCATTCACCATAACCGGTCTTCGCAGTTACAACGAGGCCATCATCACCCAGGGCGGGATCTCTGTGAAGGAAATCAATCCGTCCACCATGGAATCCCGTCTGGTGCGCGGCATGTACGCGATCGGAGAGGTCCTTGACCTTGACGCCGTCACCGGAGGCTTCAATCTGCAGATCGCGTGGTCTACGGCAAAGGTATGCGCCGACGCGCTTTCAGACAATAACCGGTCTTCATAACCAGCTCAGATGGGCCGGCCGTGGCAGCTCTGGACAGAAGAAACGGACTCAGTCGAGTCACTCGTGGACAGGGAAGCGGATGACGCTCTTCACAATTTCTGCCGGATCGTTTATAATTTTCTGCAGTGTATCTATGCAAACAGCTGCTCCGCCACCGCGGAGCGCCGCATTATTTCTGCCGGACGGTTTATCATGTGCCGGCAATGTAACTAGGCAAACAGCCGCCCGCGAGGGCGGGACACAACAATTATTCAGCCTGCGGATTGTCCAACGAGATAAAACACGCTGCGCGAGTTTTATCTCGCTATCGCGACGCTCGCCGCACACGAATACTTCGAATTCGGCTGCGGCTCACTGTTCGCGTAAATTATATGCGTCTCCGACGTCCGGCAGGCACGAGGTCAGAAATGAGTTTTCAGATTGCAATTGACGGCCCCGCCGGAGCGGGGAAAAGCACCATAGCCAGGAGAGTTTCCGAAGCGCTTGGCTTTATTTACGTTGACACCGGAGCCATGTACCGGGCCATGGGCCTATATTTTCTGGACCTGGGGATCGACACAGAGGATGAAAACGCCGTCAACGCGTCCCTTCCCGGCGCCAGACTGAGTCTTCAAATCATCGAGGGCAGTCAGCATGTATTTTTAAACGGAAAAGACGTTACCGGACGGATTCGTTCCGAGGAGGCGGGAATGATGGCCTCCAAGACAAGCCGGTACGCCGCGAACCGTGAGAAAATGGTAGCCATGCAGCAGGAGATCGCCCGCTCGCAGAACGTTGTGATGGACGGAAGAGATATCGGAACCGTCGTCCTGCCTGATGCGCCGCTGAAGATCTACCTGACCGCAAGCGTTCAGGTCCGCGCTCTCCGCAGGTACCGGGAACTACTTCAGAAGGGTCAGACTCCCGTTCTTGAGGAGATTGAAAAGGACATTGCCGCAAGGGATGACCAGGACATGCACCGGAAGAATTCCCCGCTTCGAAAGGCAGAAGACGCCGTCCTCGTAGACAGCTCTGACATGACGATCGAGGAGGTTGCAGATACCATCACGGACCTTGCCCGTGCCAGAATTGCAGAAAAGGGCAGCTGCTGAGAGGAGGAGACAGATGGAGATTATCAAAGCAAAGAGCGCAGGATTCTGTTTCGGCGTAAAAAGAGCAGTTGACGAGGTTCAGAAACAGATTCGCGATGGCCGGAAGCCCGTCTATACCTATGGACCGATCATTCACAACGAACAGGTGGTAAATAAGCTCGCGGCCCAGGGAGTCCGGGTCATCCGCTCAGAGGAAGAGCTCGATCAGATCCATGAGGGTACCATCATCATCCGCTCTCACGGCGTTCCCGAGCGGATACAGAAAAAAATGGAATCACTGGGAGTGAACCTTGTGGACGCCACCTGTCCCTTTGTCAAAAAAATCCATGAGATTGCCCGGAGGACAGGCGAAAACGGTGACATCCTCATCATCGCCGGGAACCCGAATCACCCTGAAGTACAGGGCATCATGGGCTGGACCAAAGGAGAGGTCTATGCAGTCGAATCCCCTGAAGAATTGCAGAATCTGAAGATCCCGGAGGGCCGGAAGGCGGTTCTGGTCGCCCAGACCACTTTTGATAAAGTAAAATTTGAAGATATTGTTGAAATTTTTGCCAGAACGCGTTATAGTAGTTATGTTGTAAATACTGTGTGCAATGCAACTGACGAGCGGCAGACAGAAGCGCGGGAGATTGCGCAGAAAGTAGATGCTATGGTTGTCATCGGAGGCAGGCATAGTTCTAACACACAAAAGCTGTATCATATTTGCAGTGAGAAATGTGCGAATACTTACTTCATTGAGACACTTGTTGATTTGGATTTGAAACCTTTTCAATCTTATTCTCGTGTAGGTATCACAGCTGGAGCATCTACTCCAAATAGTATAATTGAGGAGGTTACAGAACATGTCAGAATTAAGCTTTGAAGAAATGCTGAACGAGTCTTTCAAGACCGTACATAACGGAGAGGTAGTCGAGGGAACGGTCATCGACGTCAAACCGGAGCAAATCATCCTGAACATCGGGGTTAAGGCTGATGGCATTCTGACCAGAAACGAGTATTCTAATGATAACTCTCTGGATCTGACAACCGTCGTTAAAGTCGGTGACAAGATGGAAGTCAAGGTCATGAAGGTCAACGATGGCGAGGGTCAGGTACTTCTCACCTACAAGAAGCTGGTTGCCGAGAGAGGCAATAAGAAACTCGAAGAGGCATTTGAGAACCATGAGGTTCTGAAGGCAAAGGTTGTCCGCGTTCTGAACGGCGGACTGAGTGTCAACGTAGACGGCGCGCGTGTATTCATCCCGGCCAGCCTCGTATCTGACACCTTTGAGAAGGATCTCAACAAATACATGGATCAGGAGATTGAATTCGTGATCATCGAGTTCAATCCGAGAAGAAGAAGAATCATCGGCGACCGCAAGCAGCTTGTTGTAGCCGAGAAGAAGAAAGCCCAGGAGGAGCTCTTCTCCAGAATTCACGTGGGCGATGTTGTCGAGGGAACTGTTAAGAATATCACTGATTTCGGTGCATTCATTGATCTCGGCGGAGCGGACGGTCTGCTTCATATCTCCGAGATGAGCTGGGGCCGCGTTGACAATCCGCGTTCTATCCTTTCGGTAGGACAGAAGGTTACCTGCCTGATCAAGGATATCAAAGGCGATCGCATTGCGCTGAGCCTGAAGTTTGACGATCAGAATCCGTGGCTTACCGCCGATGAGAAGTACGCGGTTGGAACCGTTGTAGAGGGCAGAGTAGCCCGCATGACTGACTTCGGCGCTTTCGTTGAGCTTGAGCCCGGCATTGACGCTCTTCTTCATGTATCTCAGATTTCCAGAGATCATGTCGACAAGCCGTCTGATGTGCTGAATGTCGGCGACATCATCACTGCGAAGATCGTTGATTTCAATGCAGAGGATCGCAAGATCTCCCTCAGCATCAAGGCTCTTCAGAACGATTCTCAGGATGAGACTTCTGACGAACAGTAATCCGCCGGAGAATCCCCGGATTTCTCTTATATATCAGAGTTTATAGCATGTAAAACCCGCAGATCCTGCCTTTTCAGGATTTGCGGGTTTTTTCTCTTCTTCGTTTCATGAAAGCTCAATATCGCATACAGTCTCTTACGCGCGCTTCGCGGCAGGCGGCCTGTCTGCTTTTTCGAAGAGCTTATACAGCAATATATTGACCATGTAGTCGATAAGTGGTATATTTCATGTATCGACCGCATGGTCATTTATTTCAGAGATACCTGATCTGTCAGTTCCAGCATTGGCAAGGCAGTGGGTTTCCGACTGCAGCAAACGAAAGGATTATATGTATGAACAGAGAAGAGAAGAACCGTCAGACCCGGGCGAAAATTCTGGCAGGCGCAACCGCTGAATTTGCGGCGCATGGATATGAGGCCGCCTCACTGAATACCGTCTGCCTTTCCGGCGGCATTTCCAAGGGGATCATCTATCATTATTTCGAATCCAAGGACGATCTTTATCTGGCCTGTCTGAAGGAATGTTTTCACTCTCTTACAGGATACCTGAAGGATCATCTCACCGGGGAAGCAGAACCGGAGGATCCTCTTACCGCCTATTTCAGCACCCGCCTGGATTTTTTTCAGGCACACGAGGACTATGCCCGTATTTTCTGCGGTGCCGTTATTTTTCCACCGGCCTGTCTGCAGAGCAAAATCGCAGATATCCGGCGGGATTTTGACGAAGTGAATGATAATTACCTGCGCAGGATTCTCAGAAACCGGAAGCTGCGCAGTGATCTCACGGAAGAAGAAATCATAAGAGCTTTTCGCATGATGCAGGATTCACTGAATGCCAGTTACCATCATCCGTCAGAGGACGGTCTGGATCTGGCGAAACACGAAAAGGATTGCAGAACTCTCGTGAATATCTTCTTGTACGGAATTCTGAAAAGAGAGGAGTAAAGACATGGAGACTCTGGTTATGATTCTTCGCTGGGCAGGGACCCTGGTTCTTGCCTGGCTTTGCGGAAAGCTGATCACAAAAATAAAAATGCCGGCGATTCTGGGATGGCTGATTGCCGGCATGCTGCTCGGTCCCTGCGGAGCGGACCTGCTTTCACAGTCAATTCTGGATACCGGATGGTATAAGATGATGATTATCTGGATGCAGTGCGCGTTTGGACTGATGCTGGGGACGGAACTTATCTGGACGAAAATAGCATCTTATGGGCGGGCGTTAATCATTACGACATTGACGCAGTCCCTCGGAACCTTTGCCATAGTCTCTGTGACCTTCGCTGTGGTGCTTTGTTTTGCGGGTCAGCCCGTCTGGCTTGCGCCCGCATTTGGAGGCATCGCTCTTGCCACAGCTCCTGCGCCTGCCTTATCCATTGTCCAGGAATTTCATACGAAAGGGCCGGTTACAGACACGCTGCTTCCCATGGCGGTATTGGATGATATTGTCGGAATTGCCGTCTTCTTTACCGTAAATTCCTTTATTGCCAGCAGAGTTTCCGGCGGAGCAGTACCCCTGTATATGATTCCTGTCATGATTTTTCTGCCGATCGCGATCGGCATTGTAACCGGTGTTCCGGCAGGAATGCTGTTGAAGAAAAAACCGGGAAAGTCCGGAACACTTCTGATTCTACTGGCCGGAATTACGCTTACCGCAGCAATTGGTCTGTTTTTCAACCGGGTGGTTTTTACAAATATCACACTGAATTACATGCTGATGGGAGTATCCTTCTCCGCTGTATTCTCCAACCAGATCCCGCAGAGACAGCTGGAGCAGACAACGACATGGTTTCATCCCATCCTCGGCGTCAGCCTGCTGGCCGCCATCACCGACCTTGGTGCTCCGCTTGACTATCACCTGATTCTGGGAGCGGGGCTCTATACCTTTGTCTACATTGCTTCCCGTGCCTTTGGAAAATATTTCGGTGCAAGAGCAGGTGCCAGGGCAACGCATATGCCGGTCACGGTTCAGAAATATCTTGGGCTCACGCTTCTCCCGCATTCCGGTGTATCTCTGGTGTTTACCGGAATTGTATGCAGTGTTCTCGCGGCTTCCCGGCCCGAGCTCTCATCACTGGTGAAGGGGACCATCGCGGCCGCAGCCGTGATCAATGAGATCATCGCGGTAATCGCGGCAAAAAAGGGCTTTGAACTTGCCGGAGAGACTGAAGCAAAGTCAAAGACCATTCATGCATCCGACAGCACAACGGACAGGACCTCAGGCCCGGTTAACTGACTGTCAGAGGCAAAAGATCGGAGCCGGTATGCCCCTTAACGGCTATCTAAGGGGATAATTTAGCGGTTTTTCTAAGCGACCGGTTTAACGGCTGGTCTAATGACCGGTTTAGCGGCTGGTCCTGCGAAAAACTTCCAAAAAATCCAGAAGATACTGTCGGAGGACCGCATTTTCCGTTTCTTCGCTCCCGTCAGGCTTTGGCCGAAGGTCCTCCCACCGGAAATAGGCGGGCTTTGATTTGTAGTCCATGTAAAAGGCCGGCTCGATCTTACCGGAGAACTGCGGCAGAAAGGTCCCCCGGGCTTTTTGGTAACAGGTTGCCGCCCTGGCTTTTTCCCGATGCTCCGGATCTACATATATCGCAACGTCCCGATGAATTGCCCTGTCCTCATCCGGCAGATAGAAGTAATTCCTGTAATCGGAAAAGAAATGCTTCATCTCCGTCTTTCGTGTGCGGATCAGAAGATCCGCGCTCAGCGAATTCTCCTCGCATCCTAAACGGAGAACCGCCCCGTACTCCCGGTCCGCGACCGCAGCCGGAACAGGGAAGGCGTGATCGGCTTTCATGCGGATCCGCAGTGCCTGTCTCTCCGATGGATTCTCCCCGTTCTCTTCAAAGCACGAGTCATCTCCGCCAGCCATTGTTTCTCCGGATTCTCCAACCATTGCTTCTCCGGACAGTCGGAAGCCTCCGCTGAAAAAGAGAGGATAGGAGAGTACCGGCAGAATATCAGCCATGCCCGCGACATCGTCATGATTGTGAAGGAAGAGAAGATGCAGCAGCTCCTCATCACGGCTCTCCAGATAACGCCGGTATACCGGTATCAGATCACCGCCACTTGAGCGATCCTCTCTTTCGACCCCGAGAAATTTCTCCACATCCTTCTGCTTCAGAGAGGGCAGGCCGAGAAACTTCTGAAGAGGACGCACCTCCCGGTAGATATCAACACTCTCCATACTCTCAAACGGGTCTGTCAGACCGTAAAACTCACATTTATGCCGGATATACGGAAGATCAAACAAATTGCCATTATAATGCAGAAGCCGCACACTGCCTCCACCTTCTTCGGAATTCCCGTTTTTTTCTTTCCCCTTCAGATCGTGCAGAAAATCTCCGAACATCTGCAGAAGGTTTTTCTCCTCTGAAGGCCTGTCCAGAAACCACTGAACCAGAATCCACTCGCCGCAGCAGCAGTACAGGACACCGATCAGATATACATGAGAGGTTTTCCAGGAAAGTCCCGTCGTCTCTATATCAAACAAAACCACGTCCTCATCCGGAAAATATTCCCGGATCTTTTCCGTCAGATGTTGCTCCGCAGTTTCCTGTCTTTTCCGCATTATCTTCTCCTTTCTGCACAGTTTTTCTCAAGTCAAAACGTCTGTATCCTGCAGTCATATTCCTACATTATAGCTTTCACGCCATCCTGCCGCAAGCGAAGCACGGAGCATTGCACAGTTGTACAGTTTGTAGAGCTGTATCACGAATGAACTAGCTCGCGGATTACTTTTTCATTGAAAACAACGGTTGTTTTACTCCCGTAATGCCGAATCTGCAGATATTTGGCAGCTTTCTCCTGCCCGGAAGCAGAAAGTTCTTCAACAGAAGTTCCGTTTTCCAGCTAACCCTTCAGCATTTTCGCAGCGGGCACAAAATTCCAAAGAAGAGACGTGTAATAATTGTGCTGTCGGCATCTGTTGCAGAACGCATGCCTTTCTTACAATGGTGATTACAGCAATAAAAGTTACGAAATATGGAGAGAATTCCCGCCGATGGGGTGATGACTCTATGGTGCAATCATACTCTGGCAGTTTTAGCAAAAAGATACATAAAGGAGGCTGAGAAATGACACCAAGGGAAAATGCTATAGCAGTTTACAACAGAGGACAGCCGGATTACTACGGGGATTTGATGGATGCGATTGTATTGCTTCCGGATCCGGTACTGATGCGGGATATCCCGCCGCAGGATGGGAAAATTCATCCGGATTCCTGGGGAGTCCCCTACGTCTGGAAACCGGGTGCGCCGGGGGCTCATCCGTATATCACTCCCGATAATGTGGTCATTAAGGATATCGAAAACTGGGACCGCTATGTCAACGTGCCGTCTCTGGAAAATCTGGACTGGGGGCCTGCGCAGAAAGTGGCCGAGGGAGTTGACCGGAAAGAAAAATTTGTCGGAATAATGTTCGGAGGAGGACTGTTTGAGAGGTCGCATTTCCTTCTTGGTATGGAAAATGCCCTGATTGATTATCTGGAATATCCGGATGAGATGAAGGAACTGCTGTCCGTCATCAAGGATTTCAAAATTGCCTACATCAGGCAGATGGCTGAAAAGGTTCACCCGGAAATCATTTTCTATCATGATGACTGGGGCTCCAAGCAGAATGTCTTTCTGCCTCCGGCTGTCTGGAGAAACATCATAAAACCTCTGCAGCAGGAAATTTCCGACGCGATCCATGACTGCGGCATGATTTACATGCACCATGCAGACTGCATCTGCCAGCCTCTGGTGACCGATATGGTAGATCTGGGCATTGATATCTGGCAGGGAGTCATTGCGCAGAATGACATTGTTAAAATCCAGCAGATTACGGAGGGCAAACTTGCCATGGTCGGCGGGGTGGACGGTCCTGCCATAGATGTGGACGGCATCTCGGAAGAGGCAATCCGGCAGGAAGTCAGAAGAGCAATTGATGAATACTGTCCTGCCGGGCGGTTCTATCCGTCCATTCCGAACGGCGTCTGCTTCCGGGAATGGAATAACCAAATCTATCGTGATGAGCTGGAAAAATACGGAAGAAGGTATGCGCAGGAGCACCCTGTTACATAAACGTGGGCTAAAAAAGCATGTGTCAGATATCCGTCAGACCGTCTGGTTTACAGCAACCGGATGGATAGAGGGAGAGTCTTGGTACAATTTTCGGTGCGGCAGAAGCTGCAAAGATTGTGCCGACAGGACATTTTCGCAGCAGGGGACAAGAGGTATGATTCAATCATTGATGTATTTATCGATATGATCTACCGATACGGAATCCTTCGCAGATGAACTGATCATCTAGAAACTCACATAAAATCTGACAAAATCACTTTGGGGCTGTTTCATAAATGAACTATACAATCAAATAAAGTGATGATATGGCTGTCATGCTGGGTTTATATTTACACACCTGGTATGGGGGCCTTTCTTTTTTGCTTTTTCTGTTATGCTCATATATAGGAGTAATGTGCGTTTTTTGTCCTAACGGAAGAAGAATGCTGTCAAAAGAGAATCCGAGATCGAAGGCAACAAAAAAACGCAGCTTAAGAGAAAGTCGTGTAGAGTATACAATCGTGAAACATCCCTGTACGGTTTGTGGCACGGTTTACAAAATCCTCCGTTTCGTGGTAATATGATTGAAATATGGGTCACTCTGTACCAGGGATAGAATTTCTGAAAGGCACACGCGCATGATAGGATTTCTGAAAGGCACAATTGAAGAAACAGGCCCGGATTACGTCGTCATAGACAATCACGGGATCGGCTGGATCGTTTATGTACCGGCAGCCCTCATCGACCGGGATCTCCGCACAGGAGATGACGTGAAGCTGTACACACATATGGCCGTCCGCGAAGACGCGGTGACTCTCTACGGGTTCTTCACAAGAGATGATCTCGAGGTCTTCCGGCTCCTGTTAAATGTCAGCGGAATCGGTCCGAGGGGAGCTCTCGGCGTTCTCTCCACCATGACATCAGACAATCTGCGCTTTGCGGTGCTCGCCGACGACGCTGCCGCGATTGCGAAGGCGCCGGGCATCGGAAAAAAGACCGCCCAGAAGCTCATACTGGAATTGAAGGACAAGTTCCGTCTCGACGAAGCCTTTGAGAAAAAGCTTGCACACGGGGCGGAAGCGGACAGTGCCGCTGAGCCCGGTTCCGGCGGACAGTCCGCCGCTGCGGATGATGCCGTGCAGGCACTTGTCGCTCTCGGCTACTCGGGAGCCGAGGCCCTGCAGGCTGTTCGAAAGGCAGCCACCGATGAAAGCATGGACTCTGAAGCCATCCTGAAGGCAGCCCTGAAATTTTTATTCTGACCTGCGTTCTGTCCGCTCTCTCAACGGCGCGCATCTGCCGCAGAGACAGCTGCTGAATTTTTTATTCTGACCTGCATTCTATCCGCTCCGCGGCAGGCCGCAGATCCGCCCATGTACAGGGTTGCGAGAGCACACAGCACGGAACGATCTGTAACTGACATAATTAGTGGCGTAATACATCATTCAGGTATTTATGGAAAAACGAATCATACAAACCGAGGCACGGCAGGAAGATGAACCGGTAGAAAAAAGTCTCCGTCCGCAGAGCCTCGACGAATATATCGGCCAGGAAAAGGCCAAAAACAATCTTCGGATTTATATACAGGCCGCCCGGCAGAGAGGCGATGTTCTGGATCACGTCCTGTTCTACGGTCCGCCCGGTCTCGGGAAAACCACCCTTGCCGGCATCATTGCCAATGAGATGGGCACGCATATGAAGGTGACATCAGGACCGGCAATTGAAAAGCCGGGAGAGATGGCAGCGATCCTGAACAATCTTCAGGAGGGCGATATCCTGTTTGTCGACGAGATTCACCGCCTGAACCGGCAGGTGGAGGAAGTCCTCTATCCGGCGATGGAGGATTACGCCATCGATATTATGATCGGCAAGGGTTCCTCTGCGCGGTCCATTAGGCTCGATCTCCCGAAATTCACTCTGGTGGGTGCCACGACAAGAGCAGGACTCCTGACCGCGCCCCTGAGGGATCGATTCGGCGTGATCCAGCACATGGAATTCTATACCGTTGATGAGCTCAGTGAAATCATCCTTCACTCCTCACGAATTCTGGACGTTGAAATTGACGATGAAGGTGCGCACGAGCTTGCCAGACGGTCACGTGGAACCCCGCGGATTGCCAACCGTCTTCTGAAACGTGTCCGGGATTTCGCAATGGTTCAGTATGACGGAAGGATCACCGCGGATGTCGCGAATATGGCGCTGAATCTTCTGGAGGTGGACCGGTACGGGCTGGACCGCACCGACCGCAAGCTGCTGACCACAATCATCGACAAGTTCAAGGGCGGACCGGTAGGCCTGGATACGCTTGCGGCTGCCATAGGCGAAGATTCCGGCACCATCGAGGATGTCTACGAACCGTATCTGATCAAGAACGGTTTTCTGAACCGGACGCACAGCGGAAGAGTGGCGACCGAGCTCGCCTACCACCATCTCGGGATAGATATCCCCGAGAACTAAGGCACAGCGCAGATTCATCAGAGAAGAAGCGCAGACATACCAGGTGCGGAAGATGCACCGCGGATGTGACAGAAGAGGAATCTGCACCGCAGATACAGCAAATCTGTCAAAAGAACAATCCGCAGCACAGATACACCGGAAGCGGAAACCGGATCGCCTGCATCCGGCAGAATCCGTATTTATAACATATAGACAATACAGATACAGAGGGATAAACATATGGCGGAAAAGCATTCAGTAAAGGTTCTGATTGACGGAAAGGCAATTACTCTTTCCGGTTACGAGAGTGAGGAATACCTGCAGAGAGTTGCATTCTATCTCAACAACAAGATCGCCGAGCTCAGCTCCATCAGCGGCTACGGCCGCCTGACACAGGATACGAAATCCATGCTTCTCGAGTTCAACATCGCAGATGACTACTTCAAGGCAAAATCCCAGGTAGATTCTATGGAGCAGGATCTC
Source organism: Bilifractor sp. HCP3S3_D3 (assembly GCF_052063915.1). Classification (NCBI taxonomy): domain Bacteria; kingdom Bacillati; phylum Bacillota; class Clostridia; order Lachnospirales; family Lachnospiraceae; genus Bilifractor; species Bilifractor sp. HCP3S3_D3. The sequence continues at coordinate 100,786 of NZ_JBQHWP010000010.1, read as the reverse complement.
GAGAACAAGGACCAGAGCACCTACGATATCAAGCACGACCTCGTGGCGGCACAGATGGAAATTGAAAGGCTCAAGAAGGAAAATGCAAGACTTCGTGAAAGCAGAAGCAATGACAGTACCCGCAAATAAGCGAGAGATGACCGAAAGGATTTCCGGTGGAAGAAAGGCAGGCATCCCCGCCGTTCAAACAGAGCTTCTGGCCCCTGCCGGTTCTGTCGAAGCTCTGAAGGCCGCCTACATTGCAGGAGCCGACGCCGTATACATCGGAGGCAGCCGGTTCGGCGCGAGAGCGTATGCCGACAATCCCGGTGAAACCGAGCTCTGTGAAGCCATTGACCTTGCACACAGGCTCGGAAAAAAGCTCTACATGACCGTCAACACTCTGGTCAAGGATTCCGAGATGGAAAAAGACCTCGAAGACTTCATGAAACCATATGTGGAGGAGGGGCTTGACGGGGTCATTGTACAGGATTTCGGCGTCATCGATCTTTTTCAGCATGTATTTCCGGATCTTTCCCTCCATGCCAGCACGCAAATGACGGTGACCGGTGTTCACGGTGCTGCCTTCCTGAAGGAGATCGGCATGTCCAGAATCGTCCCCGCAAGGGAACTCTCTCTGGAAGAGATCCGTCTCATTCACGACAAGACCGGTATGGAGATCGAGAGCTTTATCCACGGAGCGATGTGTTACAGCTATTCCGGCCAGTGCCTGATGAGCAGCCTTATCGGAGGCCGCAGCGGAAACCGGGGCAGATGTGCCGGTGTCTGCCGCCTTCCTTTCGAAGTCTATGAAGACGGAAAGCTCCTCACCGGGAAGAACACCAGATATCCGCTGAACATGAAGGATATGAACACAGTTAAGATTCTCCCGGATCTCATCCGCGCGGGTATTTCTTCCTTTAAAATAGAAGGCCGCATGAAAAAACCGGAGTACACCGCCGGCGTCGTGCAGGTCTACCGCAAATACATCGACCGCTTCCTCTCGGATCCGGACCACTACCGCATAGACAGCGAAGACCTGGAGTTTCTATGGAATCTCTTCAACCGCGACGGCTTTCATCCCGGCTGTTATCTGCAGCGAAACGGCAGGGATATGATTGCCCTCAAAAATGAAAAGCTGAGCGATGTCCGTCAGAAAGCGGCACAGGAGCTGACCGGACGAATACGCGCCGATCTCAGCACCCGCGAGGCTGCCCACAGGCTACAGACTCCTGTCGCCGCAAGGCTCAGACTCACTGTAGACGAAGGCGCCGTTCTTGATCTGTCATGGTCAGCGGACCAGACGCCCCGTTTCCCTGCCGGCCCGGATTTTTCCGGGAAAATTGTCTCCGGCGAAACCGGATCTGTTCATGTCCGGATTCAAAAAGGCGGAGTACAGATCGCAGAAAACCGTCCGGTCACCGAAGAGCGAATTCTCGCGCAAATGAACAAAACCGGTAACAGCCCTTTCTATTTTCAGGATCTGCGTCTGAAAGCGGAGAAGAATCTCTTCGTTCCGATGCAGCTGTTAAACGAGCTTCGGAGAGAGGGTTTTTCTGCGCTTTCCGAAAAAATCCGCGAGACATACCGCCGCAGCGCCCCGGCTGTTTCAAATACATCAAGGGATTTCTTCCGTACAGATACAGATGCTGCGGAGCCAGGGCGGACCTGCTGTACCGCATCCGTCAGCACCGTGGAACAGCTCCGTGCTCTTCTGGACGTAAAGGGTCTCTCCGCACTCTGGCTCGACGCCGAGATGTTCCTTGGAGACAACGCACACTCCGGATTTCTGTCAGAAGCAGTACGGAGGACACAGGAATCTGGAAAGTCCGCCTTTCTGATGCTCCCCTATGTGATGCGAAAAGACAGCGAAGCGTCGCTGACCTCCCTTGTCCGTGCATATATGTCCTTGTTCCCGGAATCCACGGCTGCGTCTTCCTGTGCCATTCTGGTGCGAAACCTCGAGGAGCTCGGCCTGCTCCGCTTCCTTGGTCTTACCGGATATACAGTGGCAGACGCCGGAATCTACACGATGAATACGCGGGCAGAAGATTTCCTGGCCCGCTGGGGATATTCCCGCAACACGGCCTCCCTCGAACTCAATTACCGGGAACTTCAAAAAAGAGATAACCGCACGAGCGAAATCATTGTATACGGCCGCGCTCCGATGATGCTGTCGGCTCACTGCCTGAAGAAGACAATGGACCGCTGCACTCATTCCGATGCGCGTCTTGTTCTGAAGGACAGAAAGGGAGCCAGGTTCCCCGCGGAATGTCACTGCGTTTCCTGCTACAATATCATCTACAACAGTCTGCCTTCCTCGCTGTTAAAAGAGCATCTGAGCGACGGCAGAGATTCCTTATCCCCGCTGGACAGGCTGCATTTTCGATCCTTCCGTCTGCAGTTTACAGATGAAAGCGGTCCGCTCGCCTCGAAAATCGCGACCGCCTTCCTTGAACGGCGTGATCTTTCGGATATCGAAACCACACGTGGACATTTCCGCCGCGGTGTAGAGTAGGCGTAAATGGCAGAAGACAGAAAGATCCCCACAACATGAGGTGTCCGTTTCATGGTAAAAATATTAGTACAGGTATCGAAATACGTTCTTCTTCTGATCATGATTTTTTTCACGGTGGAAACTTTCATGGTCCTCAAGAGGAAATCAGATGAGGCACGGCGCCGGATCATGCGAAACCAGATCTGGCTCATGGTTCTTTTCAACACTGTCAGCTATGTCATCATGTACCTTCAGTCCGAGGAGCCTTATATGATCCTCATGCTGATCTGTGTGATCGGATATATCCTGGTGGTGCAGATTTTGTACCGGATTATATACCGGAAAGCCTCTCTCATTCTGCTGAATACAATGTGCATGATCCTGACCGTCGGGCTGGTCATGCAGTCAAGGCTTGGAATCGATAATGCCAGAAAGCAGTTCATCATAGCCGCGTTTGCCACGATGGTCTGCTTCATTATCCCGGTCTTTGTCCGGAGAGTCCGCTGGGTTTCAAAGCTCACATGGCTCTACGGCATAGTGGGCATCCTGCTGCTCGGAGCAGTTCTGGCGCTCGGCCGGGTTACCGGCGGCGCTAACCTCAACCTGAACATCGGAGGCATTTCCTTCCAGTTTTCCGAATTTGTCAAGATCAGTGTCGTTCTGTTCATGGCTGGCATGCTTCAGAAGCGCACCGACTTTAAGCAGGTTGTCATCACCACGATCGTGGTCGCGATCCATGTCGGGATTCTGGCGCTGTCCGCCGATCTTGGCGCTGCGCTTGTATATTTTGTCGCGTATATCGTCATGGTTTACGTCGCCACCAGGAATCCCGGCTACATAGCTCTCGGTCTGGGAGGCATGGCAGGCGCATGTGTCGTTGCCTACCGCCGTTTTGAGCATGTCCGCGTCCGGGTACAGGTCTGGAAGGATCCGTTCTCCGACTATGAAGGCACCGGATATCAGATCATCCAGGCACTCTTCGGTGTCTGCGCGGGCGGATGGTTCGGCACCGGCCTGTTCAACGGTCATCCGGAGATGATTCCTCTTGCGTATGAGGATTTCACCTTTGCAGCTATCTGTGAGGAATTCGGGATCATTTTTTCCATCTGCCTGATCCTACTCTGCATGGGAATGTATCTGCTGATCGTAAACATCGCTCTCCGCCTTGACCGGCCCTTCTATAAGCTGGTCGCGATCGGATTCGGTACGGAATATGCCTTTCAGGTATTCCTGACGATCGGCGGCACGACAAAATTCATCCCGATGACAGGCATCACGCTTCCGCTGGTCAGCTACGGAGGAAGTTCACTGATGTGCACAATTGCCATGATATCCATCATCCAGGGACTGTACATCATGAGAAAGGACGAGGACGAAGAACTTGAGGAAGAAAGACGAGAGAGGATACGGAGAAACAGAGAGCTCCAGAGGCAGCCGCAGAACCGGGATCAGGGATTCCGGCCGCAGCAGTACCGGCCGGAGCAGCCGTTCCGACCGGAACAGCAGTATGAACAGCAGCCGTACAGACCGCAGGGACAATCCGGACAGGTACGACAGGACACCGGAGACCTCGAACGAAAGATCGAAGAACAGACAAAAGAAGATCTCGCGCTCCGCAATCATTAGGCCCTACCGGATTGTGTCTTTCGTCTCCCTTGCGCTTTTTGCGTCTCTGATCGTCTACATGGTATACTTTCAGATCAACGACAGTGATGCCCTGCTGAACAGCCCGTACAATAAACGGCAGGAGGAAGCGGCACGGGAGATCATCCGCGGATCCATTCTGGCGGATGATGGCACAACCGCCCTGGCAAGAACTGACACGGCAGACGACGGTACAGAAACCAGAGTCTATCCCTATGGCTCACTGTTTGCCCAGTCAGTCGGTTACTCCGTCTACGGAGGAAGCGGGCTGGAATCGACCCACAACAACGATCTGATCCAGTCTCACTCCGGCATCGTCACCCAGATGGAAAACGATCTGAACGAGCAGAAGAAGGCAGGCGACAACATCGTGACGACCTTCAATGTGCCCCTTCAGCAGGCAGCAGCCGCTGCGATGGGTGACAATTCGGGAGCAGTAATCGCCATGGATGTCGATACCGGAAGCGTCCTCGTGGATTACAGCAGCCCGACCTATGATCCGAACACCGTCGAGGAGAACTGGGACACCCTGACGAATTCCGACAACGGCATCTTCCTGAATCGCGCAACCCAGGGACTTTATCCGCCGGGCTCCACCTTCAAGATCGTCACCGCGCTCGCGTACCTGCGGCAGAATGGCAGCTTCGACAATTTTTCCTACAACTGCACCGGAACATACGAAAACGCAGGTTTCACGATACATTGCTACAACTACGAGGCGCATGGGCAGGAGACCTTTGCCAGCGCGTTCGCAAATTCGTGTAACTGTGCCTTCGCCTACATGAGTCAGAACGACATCGACAAATCCACCTTACGGCAGACTGCCGATGATTTCGGTCTGAATCAGGCGGTTGATACCGATCTTGATGTCACAACAAGTACCTTCACGCTGGATTCCAGCACACCGGACCAGCTGACCATGCAGACCGCGATCGGACAGGGCGACACCAGAGTCACGCCGCTTCAGATGTGCATGATCGGGCAGGCTGTTGCCAATAAAGGCGTGATGCTGAAGCCCTATTTTGTAAAAAGCGTTGTAAGCGCTGAGGGAAGAACGGTAAAAACCACACAGACCACAACCTTAAAGCAGGTCATGGACGCGGGACAGGCTGCAAACCTGACGGAAGCGATGAGAGGCGTTGTGCAGGGCGGAACCGGAACTGCCATCGCCGACCTTCCCTATGACATTGTCGGAAAGACCGGAACCGCCGAATACGACAGTGCGGGTGACTCCCACTCCTGGTTTGTTGGTTTCTCCAACACCGGGAATAATGATATCGTGGTCTGCGCCATTGTGGAAAACGGAGGAGATGGCACAGCCCCTGCAATCAATGTCGTCCGCCAGGTATTCGCCACATATTTCGGAAGCGAAAGCTGAACGGGATCTGTCGGAATCAGACGGAATCCGGCACTCCCGCATTTTATATCCTTCCTTGCGAACGGCGCACAACTGTCGTATACTTATCATAATTATGGGAGGATAAGACACATGATAAATGCGGTAAGCTGCGGAGGAATCGTCATCTTCCGGGGAAAAATCCTCGTCCTGTATAAAAATTTCAAAGGTCGCTATGAAGGCTGGGTTCTCCCAAAGGGTACTGTCGAACAGGGAGAAGCGTTCACAGATACGGCTCTTCGGGAAGTTCGTGAAGAATCCGGGGCAAAGGCTACAATCATGAAATATATCGGAACGAGCCACTATACATTTGAGGTTCCGGAGGGAGCGGTAGACAAACAGGTCCACTGGTATCTGATGATGGGAAGCAGTTATTACAGCAAGCCGCAGTGGGAGGAATATTTCATCGATTCCGGATATTACAAATACCACGAGGCCTATCATCTGCTGAAATTCACGAATGAGCGCCAGATCCTCGAAAAGGGATACAGCACTTACATGGAGATGAAGAAATCAGGATTATGGGTACCCAAAAAGTAAAATTTTCAGGCAAACTGTATCTCGGCACACGGGCGGAGGAGCAGGAAGCGAAAATCCGCCGCGCGCTCCGAAAGGGTGCCTGGTTTCCCGGATTGTTTCTGATCACCTACCCTCTGAACGAGGCGGAGCAGCTGGATATCATTGAGGCAAAATATCTTAGAAATGATATCATCCTGCGTACGCTTCCGCCGGTAGTAGGCCTGGCAGTCGGAAAGCGTGAATCGTACGAGGTTCTGGCGCAGATCGCCGGGGAAACATTCCAGGCGACCGGATCATGTGATATGAAATCCTATCTGAGGCAGACGGATGCTCCCGGAATGTGCACCCGGAGCAGAAGCATATCCTGAATCTCCGGACCAGGACACAGCTGCCGCGCACTGAGACGCAGTTGCCGCAGACTGACGCACAGATGTCGCTCACTGCGACACCGTTGTCGCAGCTGACACGGACAGAAAGATAGAGGAGGAAGGATGCTGTCAGTTTTTCTTCACATTCTGTCAACGATTGGTATCATTCTGCTGTGGATAATCGGGATTATTCTTGTCCTCATCCTTCTCCTGCTTTTCACCCCCTTTTTATACCGGGTGAAACTGAAGAAGCACGGAGACGAAATCCGCGCAGACGCAAAGGTCTGGTGGCTGTTTCACTTCTTCCATGCTGACTTTCATTTCAGACGAAGCGGCGGAAGCAGCACGCACAGCGGGGAGATACGAATTCTCGGGATTCCACTCCTGAAGCTGATCAACAGAAGAAAAGAGAAAAGGAATCACCAATCAACAGAAACAAAAGAAGCCACCGGGGCCGGTGCGAAAACATTCCGCAGTGCCTCTGAGGCCAGGGGAGAGACCTGGTCCGCGGCAAAGAAACGGCCGACGGTAAGTCCCGGTCAATGGAAATACATGCCCGACAGGAGCACCGAAGAAAACGCTGCGGCACTCGATATAGAGGTGGCTGCAAGTGAAACGCCTGGTCCGCTCGCCCGGTTCGGAGCGCGGATCAGCAGTCTGTTCTGCCGGATTCGAAAGGCCATCCGCCGGTTTTTCACCTCTGCAGGGGAAGCTCTCCGGAAAATCCGTCATTTTCTGAACATCGCGGCGGACTGGATCGACTACCTGGAATCGGAATCCTTCTACTGCTTCAAGGAAATGGCACTGAAGCAGATCGGAGCTCTGCTTCATCATATTCTTCCGCGGAGGATTGACGGGTACGCCGAATTTGGCACGGACGATCCGGCACTGACCGGACAGCTTCTCGGCATCTTCGCGATTTTTTATCCGAAGATACCGGGCAGCCTGCAGATTCGGCCGGATTTTCAACAGAAAATCCTTGAGGCAGATATGGATCTTCGAGGTCATATCATTCTGATTGTACCACTCGTGCGAATTCTCAGAATCGTCACCGCCAGAGAATTCCGGATCCTGATGCGGCGGATCCGCCGCAAGGGGTCCTCTCAAGCGGATACAAGCGAGGGAAAACCGGATACCGGTCGCAAAAAGAGAAAAGGCATCATTCCTCGCAGAAAGAGGGCTGCCTGATTGCGATTCAGCTGCTGCACCGACAGACAGGAGGACAGCCTGCAGAGTCTTCAAATGATTTTGCATAACACCCGGCCATACAGTCTCCACGCTGTCATGCCCAACCAGGCAGCAGTAGTTTTAAACCAGGCAGTAGTTTTCATATTTAAAAAAAACACCCGGCCGTACAGGGCCGTCATAACGGGAATCCCGAAACAAATCGGACAGGCAGCCCGCCGCCGGCAGGAATCTGAAATAACAACGGACTACAGGAGGAATACGGATTATGTCAGACAAGAAGAACAGCTTTGAAAATAATGTTGACTCGCTTTTCAAGGGACTGAATAACTTCCTTACCACGAAGGCAGTTGTCGGCCAGCCCGTTCCGGTCGGCGACAGCATCATGATTCCCCTCTCAGAGGTTTCCTTCGGTATGGGTGCCGGCGCTTTCAGCAACAATTCCAAGGATAACGGCGGCGGCGCGGCAGGCGCCAAGATGGTTCCTGCCGCTGTCCTGATGGTAGCGAAGGACGGCACCACAAAGCTGATCAGCATGAAGAGCCAGGATGCTGTTTCCAAGATCATTGATATGGCCCCGGACATCGTGACCAAGATCAAGGAAGCTGTCGGTAAAGATGGCAGCGGATCCTCCGCTGGAGAATCGGACGCGGAAGAATAAGCCTGGAGTATTTCGGAGCAATTTTCTTCCATTCCAGGCGCTGGTGCGGTGGGCCCTCGAATTTTTGTTCACCACTCAAAAAAGTTTCCCGCGAAATTCTCAAAAAGTTCTTGCAAAGAACGGGACCTTCTGATACAATAGCTGAGTGTTGTAAGCCGTTGTGTCAGAATCGGCTTTAGTTTGTGGTTAAGGAGGTGTGATCATGGCAAAATGTGCTATTTGCGATAAGGCTGTTTACTTTGGCAATAATGTAAGCCATTCTCATAGAAGATCTAATCATATGTGGAAAGCTAACGTTAAGGCTGTACGTGTAAAGACACCACAGGGTACAAAGAAGATGTACGTTTGTACCAGCTGCCTGAGAAGCGGTGCTGTAGAGCGTGCCTGAAGTCACGACTCCATAAGAAGAAAACATCCGGGAGCTATGCGGAAATACAAAAGTGTTTCTGCATAGCTTTTTTCTATTTCATAATCCTCATGAAACTTCACGGTGTAGCAAAGCATCAGGATTCTGATTCCGTCTTTTCCGCCGCTACAATGGACCAGTGGCAAAGAGATATCGCTCTTATTCATGAAATAGGAGCCAACGCCATTCGTTTATCGCATTACCCGCATCCAACGGAAGTTTACGATCTATGTGATAAATATGGCTTTGTTGTCTGGGCGGAAATCCCACTATTAAAACTCACGGAAAACGAGACATTATTTGCAAATGCCAAACAACAATTGAAAGAAATGGTCCTTCAAAACATGCACCATCCCAGCATTTGTTTTTGGGGCCTCCAGAATGAGATCGCGATTTACGGGGAATTTCCGTTTATGACCGAAAAGATGAAGGCCTTAAACGAGATGGCGCACGCACTGGATTCAACCCGTCTAACCGCATGTGCCAATCTGAATGTGGTACATCCTGAAAGTACTCTGAACCAAATCACAGATGTTACCGCATATAATATATATTACGGCTGGTATTATGGAGACTTCGCGGACAATGGTAAATTCTTAGACGATTTTCATAAGACTAATCCCAATATGCCGCTTGCAATATCGGAATACGGAGCAGACGCAAGCATAAAATTTCACAGTGCAGATCCAAAGGTAAATGATTATTCAGAAGAATTCCAGGCCCTCTATCACGAGACCGTATATCCAATGATCGCACAGCGCGATTTCGTCTGGGGCAGCTTTGTATGGAATATGTTCGATTTTACCAGTCCTATCCGGCAAACCGCTGACGTTAAAAACAGAAACATCAAAGGTCTGGTAACCTTTGACAGACAGACCCGGAAAGACAGCTTTTTCTATTATAAAGCGATGTGGGCAAAAGACCCCTTTGTTTATATAGCAGGCAAACGTTATCAAAACCGGGCAGAAGAATCGATTTCCGTTAAGGTATATTCAAATCAGCCAAACGTAACACTCACCGTTAACGGTAAGACAGTCACGCAAGCTGTATTAAATGGAAACACTGTTTTTTCTAATATAGCACTGAACATGGGGGCAAACAGGATTACAGCACAGTCAGGGCACACCAGCGATGAAGCCACCTTTTATCGGAAGACGGAAGAAGATCCTTCCTACACCTATGTAGATCAGCATCCCGGATTAAATGTCCGCAACTGGTTCCTGGATGAAAAAGAAGAAGCTGAGCTGTTTCCCGAAGGTTTCTTATCTATTCGAAGCACCATCAACGAATTGCTGGCGAACGAGAAGGCAATGCAGACAATCGACAGAAGAATGCCTGATGTAGGAGCTGGCATGCGAGATATGGTCGGTACTTTCGAGCTCGACAAATTTTTTGCATTCGCAAAGCCAGACTATTCCGAAGAGGAAATTCGAACACTAAATGCAGAGCTAACCAAAATCAAAAAGTCATAGAATATTCCAACAGAGGCTGCAACGCAGCCTCATTCCGGTTCGCTGATGATAACGTTTCATTTCTTCCTGAAATTTTCCGTAAGTCGTATAAACAATCATGCAGAGGCTCCTTTCTGATTCCTTTCTATCGTGTTCTCTACACCCATTCCTTCTCTTTAGAGGCATTCAGCATTCTTTCTCTGTATTTTTTTGGAGAGATGCCATACTCCCGTACAAATGCGCGATAGAAAACAGAGTAATCATTAAAGCCATACATGAGGCAGGCTTCATTTACACCGACGCCATTCAAAATAGCATTGCGGCTCATCAGAAGCCGCTTTTTTTGTATGTACTGATGAACCGAAATTCCCATATTGTCCTTGAAAAGATGTGCAATATAATATTTGCTCACAAAAAAATGCTGTGCCAGAAGATCGAGAGAGAGAGGTTCATCCAGATGCCCTTCAATGAAATGTGCAATATTGTCATAGAGCGGTTCTCCATTGTCTTCCCTTTGATTTTTCTGTTCATGATAAATACGGCTGATTTCCAGAAGAAGTTGGCCGGCGAGCAGCATAAGACGGGCCTCCCGCCCGAATCTCCGGGAATGGATTTCCTCCAGGAACTCAAAAATCTCCGCCTGCACTGCATTGAAGATCAGATCCTCTACATGAAAAATCAGATACCCGTTTTCCGATGCCCGCTCCGTCAAATAGCCGAAATCCGGCGAACTCTCCATTAGCTTCTCCAGAAACGAGCAGCTCACCCAGAAAATAAACCGTCGGTAAGAAGTCTTTTCCGAATGAATCGCCGCATGATGCGGAACCTTTGGTGCAACTGCTATAATGTCCCCATGACACAGCGAAACCGGCTGGTTTTTCAGATACATTTCCGCGCTTCCCTCAAGAAAGAAGTAAAATTCCCAGTAACTGTGCGTATGGTTCTCCACCGAAGTCAGTGTCTGATCATCATAATAATACAGCTCAAAATCTCCCGATAGCATATATTGCCGCTGCGCAAAAGGCGACCTCAGTTCATTCTTCATTTCTGCCCCCTGATGCGGGTTGTTCCATGCATCTCACCCTTACTTACCGCCTTGTCCATCACATACCTTTTCGTTAACCAGACCGTTTGCATTTTCGAAGAGCATACCATGATACAGCAATTTTTGCAATGTATCCGACAAGGAACACAATGGGCCCTCCGAAGCAGACCAGGTATCATAGGATCTAACAGTTCCCTTGTAAAAGCAGAAAGAAACACGGAGGAATCACATGAAAAAATTTATGGATCCGGATTTTCTTCTCGACACGGATATCGCCCGCGAACTATATCACAGCGCGGCCAGCCGAAGCCCCATTATCGACTACCACAATCATCTCAGCCCTCAAGAGATCTATGAGGACCCGTGCTATCGCAGCATTACCGAAGCCTGGCTTGCCGGAGATCACTATAAATGGCGCGCAATGAGGGCAAACGGAGTTCCGGAAGAACTTGTCACCGGTGACGGGGATCCCTACGAAAAATTCCTGGCATGGGCGGATACCATCCGGAACAGCGTTGGGAACCCGCTGTATCACTGGACGCATCTCGAGCTTCAGAGATATTTCGGAATTGACGAGTGTCTTTCTCCGGAAACCGCTCCGGAAATCTGGAATGCCTGCAACCAAAAGCTTTCCCAAAAGGATTTTTCCGTCCGAAACCTGCTGAAAAGGATGCAGGTTCAGGTTCTCTGCACCACAGATGACCCCGCAGACTCCCTGCATTATCATGAGCTTCTCGCATCGGAAGAAGATGCCTTTCACGTCTATCCGACATTCCGTCCGGAAAAGGCGCTCGGCATTGAGAAGGAGGGTTTTCCGGAATATCTCAAGAAACTGGAAGATCTTACGAATGTCCCCTGCGACAATATCAAAGGCATTCTAAAAGCTCTGGAGCTTCGTCTTGACTTTTTTGTAAAAGCCGGGTGCCGTGTCACAGACCACAGTCTGGAGAATCACTTCTATATCCCGGCCACGGAGGACCAGGTAAACAAGATCCTGCAGAAAAGACTGCGCGGTGAGGCGCTCACAGAAACAGGCTGTGGAATGTACCACGGATTCCTGCTGACATACCTGGGGAAAATGTACGCGCACAGAGACCTTGCCATGCAGCTTCACATCGGAGCCATCCGAAACACTTCCACTCGCATGTACCGGAAACTCGGACCGGATACCGGATTCGACAGCATCAATGATTTCAATTACGCGCCGGAGCTCGCCGCTCTGCTGGATGCTATGGATCAGACAGATGAGCTTCCCAAAACCATCCTGTACTACCTGAATCCGAAAGACGCAGACATGCTTGCGGCAATGGCAGGTAATTACCAGAGTAACTCCCGCGGCATCCGCGGAAAGATTCAGCTGGGTACCGCCTGGTGGTTCTGCGATCACCGTAGAGGAATGGAGCAGCAGATGGACAGTCTTGCCAATCTCGGTCTGCTCTCGACCTCCATTGGTATGGTAACAGATTCCCGAAGCTTCCTGTCTTTTTCTCGACATGAATACTATCGGAGAATCTTATGTCGAAAGATCGGACAGTGGGTGGAAAACGGAGAATATCCGGATGATCGCGGTTATCTGAACGATCTGATTGAACGCATTTCCCTGCGGAACGCGAAAGAATATTTTGAATTGTAAAGAGATAAAGAACCGGAAGAGAGAAAGCGTTTTCCTCACAATCCAGATAGAACACATGCTCTGCAAACGAAAAGGAGAAAAAGAACCATGGAAATGACACTGCGATGGTATGGAAAAAAATTCGACACCGTCACCCTCGAACAGATCCGTCAGATCCCGGGCGTCCGGGGAGTAATTACTACCCTGTATGATACAGAACCGGGAGAGGTCTGGAGCCGGGAGCGCATTAACGCCTTAAAAGAAGAGGTGGAATCTGCGGGCCTGGAGATAGCCGGAATTGAAAGCGTAAATGTACATGAAGATATCAAGCTTGGAAAACCGGATCGGGATGTATTGATCGATCACTATATCGAAACGCTCGAGAATCTCGGAAAAGAAGATATCCATATGGTCTGCTACAACTTTATGCCGGTCTTTGACTGGACCAGAACAGAGCTGGCGCGGAAACGGCCGGACGGCTCCACCGTACTTGCCTATACCCAGAAGGCTGTGGATGCACTGATTCCCGAAGAAATGTTCCAGTCCATTGCCTGCGACATGAACGGATCTGTCATGCCGGGATGGGAACCGGAACGCATGGCACATGTCAAGGAGCTCTTTGCCGAATATAAAGGAGTAACAGAAGAGGACCTGTTCGACAACCTGAAATATTTCCTGGAGAGAATCATGCCGGTCTGCCGGAAGTACGATATCTATATGGCGATCCACCCGGATGATCCGGCATGGAGTGTCTTCGGACTTCCCAGAATCATAATCAACAAAGAAAACCTCCTTCGCATGATGCATATGGTCGATGATCCGCATAACGGCGTTACCTTATGCACCGGTTCCCTTGGAACAAATCTACAGAATGATCTCCCCGATATCATTCGTTCCCTGAAGGGAAGAATTCACTTTGCGCATGTTCGGAATCTCAAGTTCCATTCACAGCAGGACTTCGAGGAGGCGGCGCATCTTTCCTCAGACGGTTCCTTTGATATGTATGAAATCGTAAAAGCTCTGCACGATATCGGTTTTGACGGCCCCATCCGACCCGATCACGGAAGAATGATCTGGGGCGAAAAAGCCATGCCCGGTTACGGACTTTATGACCGTGCGCTCGGCGCCGCCTATATCAACGGTCTCTGGGAGGCCATCGAGAAAAATAGCCGTAATTGAGCCTTTCATAATGGAACAATTAATACTCGAACATTTAAACTCGAACATTTAATTATCGAACATTGGATATAGAGAGGAAAAAACATGGATTATTCATTAGATATCAACGATAAAGTAGCGGTTGTGACCGGTGCCGGCGGTGTATTGTGCGGGATGTTCTCAAAAGTACTCGCAGAACAGGGAGCAAAGGTTGCTCTCCTGGATTTGAACCAGGAAGCCGCTCAGATAGTAGCCGACGAGATCTGCGCTTCCGGCGGAATCGCAAAGGCATATAAGGCAAATGTTCTGGAGCTTGAAAGCCTGAAGCAGGTACACGAACAGGTTCTCACCGATCTCGGAAGCTGCGACATTCTTCTCAACGGTGCCGGCGGCAACAACAAAATGGCAAATACAGACAAGGAATATTTCGAACCCGGCGACGAAATGGATCCGGAAACGGTGAGCTTTTTCGATCTCGATCCACAGGGCGTGCAGTTTGTGTTCAGCCTCAATTTCATCGGCACCCTGCTTCCTACACAGGTTTTCGCAAAGGATATGATCGGGAAGAAGAACGTAAGCATCATCAACATTTCCTCTATGAACGCTTTCACCCCACTGACAAAGATCCCCGCATACAGCGGAGCAAAAGCTGCCATCAGTAATTTTACTCAGTGGCTTGCCGTTCACTTCTCCAGAGCCGGCATACGCGTCAATGCACTGGCGCCTGGATTTTTTGTGACAAATCAGAACCGGGACCTTCTGTTTGACGTCGATGGCAATCCGACTGCTCGGACAAAAAAAATCCTTGCGGCGACACCTATGAACCGCTTTGGAGAACCAGAAGAGCTCAACGGAACCCTGCTGTATCTGCTGAATGAGAAAATGTCCGGCTTTGTCACAGGCGTTGTCATCCCGATCGACGGCGGATTTTCCGCTTATTCCGGAGTCTGAAAATTTTCACACGTAAAATTACCTGTTTCTACTCTCGGACATCCACGAACTATCGCTGTATGAGAATTACGTAAATTCATGATGTCGGGAAGTCCATAGCTTATACCATAACGCCGGAGGTAACAACATGACACATGTACTGACTTTTGGAGAGCCGCTGCTTGTCTGGATTCCGCAGGAAACCGGAAGTTTTTCTGAAGTCACACATTTTCAGAAGGCGGCAGCCGGAGCAGAACTCAATGTATCCATCGGTCTTTCAAGGCTTGGTCACACGGTAACCTACCTCTCTGCGGTAGGCGATGACTTTGCCGGCCGCTTTCTGCTCGGCAAAATGCAAAAAGAACACATTGACACGACGGCGGTAAAAATTGACCCTGACCATCTGACCGGAACCTATTTTAAAACGAAGACAGAGCAGGGAGACCCTGAAGTTTTTTATATGCGAAAAACCTCGGCTGCATCGCACCTATCTCCGGATTCGCTTGCGAATATTTCCGCCTCCGATAACGATATCATCCACCTGACCGGGATTACGGCCGCTCTCTCTGAAAGCTGTTATGAAACATCCCTTCGGATTCAGGATATGGCGTGGAGCGCCGCTAATCGACCGTTCCTCACCTTTGATCCCAATTTGCGCCTCAGCCTTTGGAAGTCCGAAGACCAGATGATCTCCAGAATCAACGCTCTGGCTTTTCGATCCGATCTTGTGATGCCGGGAATCGCCGAAGGAAGACTCCTGACCGGGAAGAGTAAACCGGAAGCGATCGCCGATTATTACTTTGAACATGGCACACAAAAAGCCGTCATCATCAAAAACGGCGCGCAGGGAGCTTATTATCAGACCATTGACGGTGAAAGAGGAGACGTCCCCGGATTCTTTGTACCACAAATTGTCGATACGGTCGGCGCCGGAGATGCCTTTGCCGCAGGTGTCCTTTCCGCACTGCTCGAAAGCATGGATATGCAAGAAGCCGTTCGGAGAGGCAATGCCATGGGAGCGCTTATGATTGCCGCGCCCGGAGATAATGACGCGCTTCCCGACCGACACATACTGCAGCAGTTTACCCATGCGCATTTCACTACGGAGGAATCAAAATGAATGCCAATAATTCTTCAGCATCACAATCGAAGTTCCCAGAGCAGATTGCGATTACCGGAATCGTCCCGGTAGTCGCGCTCGATCACGCAGATAACGCCGTTCCGCTGGCAAAGGCTCTTCTTGCAGGAGGTATTAACTTCATGGAGATTACCTTCCGCACAAGGGCAGCGGCTCAGGCCATTGCAAACGTCTCTCATGAAGTGCCGGACATGCATGTCGGAGCAGGAACGGTCCTGACCATGACACAATGCGTACAGGCTCTGGAAAACGGTGCGCAGTTTATCGTAGCCCCCGGATTTTCCGCCGATATCGTCCGGTACTGTCAGGAAAACGGAATTCCGGTCGTCCCGGGATGCGCAACCCCCACGGAAATTACCGAATGTGTCCGGATGGGGCTCTCCATGGTTAAATTTTTCCCGGCAAAGCTCTATGGAGGCGTATCCGCCATCAAGGCGCTCCACGCCCCCTTTCCGGATCTCAAATTTCTTCCCACCGGAGGCGTAAACAGCGATAATATGGAAGAGTATTTGAAGCTTTCCTGTGTTTCGGCTGTCGGCGGAAGCTGGGTCTGCCCGAAGGACCTGATCGAAGATGGTCGCTTTGCAGAAATCACTGCTCTGTCCAGGGAAGCCACCGACAGGATCCGCGCGCGAAACGCTTAAAGCTTACAGATTAAGAGCAGTACCATCGGAAAGGAGAAGATATCGGAAAAAACGTATAAAGAAAGAGCGCAGACGGATTTATGCCAAAGCAGAAAATCCACCTGCGCTCCTTCTGCGCTTACAGATCGAAATAATTCAGTCCGAAGCTCAACTACCATTATGCAGAAGCTGCTCCCAATGGAGAAAGACGGAAAAAGGCTGAGTCGGCAGGTTTCGCTTCACAAGCACGATCTTTTACGCTATACTAAAGGCTGTTAAATTGGGTTTTTCGGAATTGCCGGACAGGCAACCGCTCACAAATCCATAAATCATCGATACCAGAAAGGAGCAGGAGATGAAAGGACGGGTAAATTCGGAACTTGGCGAAGTCGTCATCAATCCTGATGTCATCGCTACCTATGCCGGAAGTGTCGCTGTTGAGTGCTTCGGAATCGTCGGAATGGCTGCCGTCAATATGAAAGACGGCCTCGTGCGTCTTCTGAAGAAGGACAGCCTGAAGCACGGCATCAACGTAACCATAAATGCGAATAAAATCTCTCTGGAATTCCATGTAATCATCGCCTATGGTGTGAGTATTTCGACCGTGGCGCAGAATCTGATCGACAGTGTAAAGTACCAGCTTGAGGAGTTTACCGGGATGAAGGTGGAGCATGTACGCATCATTGTGGAAGGCGTACGGGTAATAGACTGATCTCTTAGGAGGATATTGTTTTGGCTGAAAATACAATTGACGCCAGTCTGTTGGCGCATATGTTTTTAACCGGCGCCCAGAATCTGGATGCCAAAAAGGATTGGATCAATGAACTAAACGTATTCCCGGTTCCCGACGGCGATACCGGTACGAACATGACGATGACGATCATGTCTGCAGTCCGGATGGTGCAGGATATCGACAGCATGAATATGAAGGATCTGTCAAAGGCGATTTCTTCCGGTTCTCTCCGGGGCGCACGAGGGAACTCCGGTGTCATTCTGTCTCAGCTTTTCCGCGGATTCACCAAGACCGTAAAGGGTTCCGATGAGATCGATATTCCCATGATTGCGGACGCCTGCGAAAAAGCAGTAGAAACCGCCTATAAAGCAGTCATCAAGCCGAAGGAGGGCACCATCCTCACCGTTGCAAAGGGAATGGCGGAAATCGCCCGCAAGCTTGTAGATGCGCAGATGACGCTCGACGTCTATATCAAGAATATCATCGACTATGGCAACGAGGTTCTGGCAAAGACGCCTGATATGCTCCCGGTACTCAAGGAAGCGGGCGTCGTGGATTCCGGCGGTGAGGGACTCATGACCATCCTCGAGGGTGCCTATGACGGACTCATGGGAAAGGAAGTCGATCCGGATCTCGGAAAAGCGAAGGAAAAGGCAGCGGAAGAGGAGGCAGCCGAGGAGGCCGCACCCGCGAAGCCGCGTTTCATCTACAGCGCAGAATTTATCATCAGCAGCGGGAAATCTCTCCCGCAGGCACAGATTGATGAGCTTCGCGCCTTTCTTGTGCAGACCGGAGAGCAGGTTGTCATCATCCCCGACGCCAGGGAACTGAAGGTTCATGTGCACACCAATGAGCCGGGCGCGGTTCTCACCAGGGCACTGACACTCGGGCAGCTGAAGACGGTCCACATCGACAACCTCATGATTGAGCATCACGAAAAGCTCATCAAGGATGCGGCAAAGGCCTCCAAGGATCAGGCGGAGGAGCTTCTCCGGAAAGCGCAGCCGGCCAAGGCGGTAGGCTTCATCGAGGTTTGCGCCGGCGACGGCTTCGAGGAAATCTTCCGGGGGCTCGGCGCCGACTACATTATCAAGGGCGGCCAGACCATGAATCCGAGCACCGAGGATGTACTGGACGCGATTGATCAGGTCAATGCGGAGAACATTTTCCTGTTCCCGAACAACAAGAACATTATCATGGCAGCCCGCCAGGCGCAGGATCTGGTGCGTGAGAAGAACATCATCGTGATCCCGTCAAAGACGATCCCGCAGGGAATCACCGCGTTGCTCGGATATGATCCCGCGCAGAATGTGGAGTCAAATCAAACGGCAATGATGGATGCCATCGCAAATGTCCGCACCGCAGAGGTAACTTACGCAATCCGCGATACCACGATCGATAACGTTGAAATTCACCAGGGAGACATCATGGCAGTCGGCGACGACGGAATCCTCTCCGTAGGCAAGGATATCGAGGATACCTCTCTCGCATCCGTGGAGAAGATGATGTCCGACGACGCCGAGCTTATCAGCATATATTTTGGTAAGGAATTCTCAGAAGAGAACGCGAACCGCCTTGCTCAAAAGATCACCGGGAAGTTCCCGGATGTGGACGTCGAGGTGAACAACGGCGGACAGCCTGTCTACTACTGTATCCTGTCCGTTGAGTAAAGTCGCACACGAATACTTCGCATTCGGCTGCGGCTCACTGTTCGCGTAAATCTATGAAGCTGCCCGTCCGGTCAGAAGACCGGTGAGGCAGCTTCTTTTGCAGAGGAAGAACATATGCCATCCAGAAAAATCCCTCCCCATTCCATCCGAAACCTCAAAGGAATCGGGGAAAAATCCGAAATTCTGTTCAACCGGGCAGGAATTTTCACCACAGATGATTTGATCCGGTATTATCCAAGAGAATATGACTCATACGAGGAGCCCGTTTCCGTCGGAGAGGTCGTCCCCGGTCAGAAAAACGCGGTGTCCGCGCGGATTACCCGAAAACCCTCGGTCCGGACATTCGGAGGAAATTCCATTACCATGGCTGTTCTGAAGGACGAGACCGGTTCTCTTCAGGTGAACTGGTTCCACATGCCGTTTCTCGCCTCCACCCTGAAGCCCGGCATGGTCTATATTTTCCGGGGGCCCGTCATAGAGAAAAGCGGCAGACGGATCATGGAGCATCCCGAGCTTTTCACACCGGCTGCTTACGATCATCTGCGGGGACAACTGCTCCCGATTTATGCACTTACGAAGGGGCTCACAAATCAAGCGATTCGGAAGGCTGTGGCACAGCTTATACAGACCCGGGACCGCATCCCTGAAATCCTTCCGGAAGAAATCCGTGAATCTCTTGGTCTTGCGGAGATAAATTTTGCGCTCGATCAGATTCATTTCCCGGATTCCCGTGACAGCCTCCTCTCAGCCCGAAACCGTCTCTGCTTCGATGAGTTCTTTTTCTTTCTTCTGGGAATCGCCCGTATGAAGGACCGGAATCGCGACAGAGTCAACCATTTTCCGATGAAGACCGTGTGGAAGACAGAGGAAGTCATCGACAGCCTTCCATATCGTCTCACCCGCGCTCAGCAGCGGGTGTGGAACGAACTGGAGAAGGATCTTGCATCGAACCGGCTGATGGAACGGCTGATTCAGGGCGATGTCGGAAGCGGAAAGACGATTCTCGCTTTTCTGGCCATGATCATGGCATTTGAAAACGGCTGGCAGAGCGCAATCATGGTTCCGACAGAGGTTCTCGCCGAGCAGCATTTCGCATCCCTCACGGCGCTTCTTGAAAGCAGCGGCATCGAGGACGCATGCCCCGTTCTTTTGCGCGGCAGCTGTACGGCAAGGGAAAAAAGAGAAATATACGAGAAAATCGCCTCCGGAGAGGCAAAGATGATCGTCGGCACGCACGCGCTCATCCAGGAGGCCGTCACATATCCGAATCTAGGTCTCGTCATTACGGACGAACAGCACCGTTTCGGTGTCCGACAGCGCATGACGCTTGCCGGGAAGGGGTATCCTCCGAATGTGCTTGTCATGAGTGCCACGCCGATTCCCCGCACACTGGCGATGATCCTCTACGGGGATCTGGACATTTCCGTACTTGACGATATGCCCCGGAACCGGCTTCCCATCCGGAACTGTGTCGTCGGGACCTCCTACCGGGAGACCGCCTACCGTTTTATGGAAAAGCAGATTGCGGACGGACATCAGGTCTATATCATATGCCCCATGGTCGAGCCCAATGAGGAAATCCCCTGCGAGAATGTTACGGAATACTGCCAGAAGATACGGAAGCGTTTTGACGCCGCCATCCGGGTCGAAGCCCTCCACGGCCAGATGAAGCCGCAGCAGAAGCAGGAGATCATGAACGCCTTCGCCGCCGGGGAAATCCAGATTCTCGTCTCCACGACGGTCGTAGAGGTCGGCGTCAATGTGCCGAATGCCACCGTAATGATGATCGAGAATGCGGAGCGTTTCGGCCTCGCCCAGCTTCACCAGCTCCGCGGCAGGGTCGGCCGGGGAAGCGCCCAGTCCTACTGTATCTTCATGCAGGGCGATGGAAAAAAAGAGACCTCAAAGAGACTGGAAATTCTCAACGAATCCAACGACGGGTTCTATATTGCAGAACAGGATCTGAAGCTGCGGGGACCCGGAGACCTCTTCGGCGTAAGGCAGAGCGGCATCGCGGTTTTCCAGATTGCGGACATCTACCGGGATTCCGCTATCCTGAAAGCAGCATCCCAGGCAGTAAATGACCTGCTTTCCATGGACCCGGAGCTTACTCTGCCACAGAACCGTGAGCTGAAAAAGGCCTTGGATCAGTATATCAATCGTTCGGGAATTGCTTCCGGATTTCCCGGGTGAAACATATTCGTATCCGGGTTCTCTCGCGCGTCATTCTACGTTAACGGCCACAACACCTACCCGCGAATGGCCGGGGTTCTCTCGCGCGTCGCGCGCGTCGTTCTGGGATGTTCCTTTTGTGCGAACGATCTCTGCACAAGATTCTATCATGCGTCGTTACCGGACCCGATTTCGAAGAGCTCTCTTTTTCATATATAAGCGGCTCATTGCTTCGTCCTTCGCACTCCTGAAATCCTTCAGGTGTGAGCAACTACGTTGTACGAAATGCCGACCGAAGCGCTTTATTCTATCATGGTTATATCCGAATCGCTGATTTTTTTCCGGTATTCTTGAAAAAATAAAGAAAAAAGAATAATATAGATAAGAATCATATTTGACCATCAAATTTTTAAACAATTATCAGTTGAGTCATTATGGAGGAGAGAAAATGGCAGAGGCTAAGAAGACAGCTGCTGTAGCTAAGACCGAAATGAAAAAGACACCGGAAGCAGCGAAAACGAACGTAGTTGAAAAAGTAGCGGCAAAGGTTGAGAAGAAAGCCGAGAAGGTGGAGCATAAGGTCGAACAGGCGGCAGCAGAGGTCAGAAAGACAGCCGCTGACATCAAGACTGCAGAGAAGAAGGCAGCCGACGAGATCAAAACCGCTGAGAAGAAGGCGGCATCTGATATAAAGACTGCTGGCGCGAAGACCGCAGCTGACATTAAGACTGCAGGTGCAAAGACCGCAGCTGATATTAAAGCCGCAGAGAAGAGGACTGCCGTTGCGGCAAAAACTGCTGCAAAGAAGCCTTCAAAGGCATCCAGACCGGCAGTTCACAAAGCGGCGAAATCCGCAAAGGCTGCTGTGACAAAGGCCGCAGCCACCGTGAAGAAGGAAGCCGAGAAGGCAGTTGCCGCAAAGGAAGCACGCGCTGCCGAGGCAAAGCAGACCGTTGTTCTCCAGTACCTCGGGAAGGAGATTCCCTACAGCGAGCTTGTTGACCGCGCAGTCGATGCCTGGAAGGCAGCCGGCAAAGACGAAGCCGCTCTGAAGGAAGTCAAGGTATATGTAAAACCGGAAGAGAACAAGGCATACTACGTACTTAATGACGGCGAAGAGATCGGCAGTTTCGACATCTGAGTTTATCACCAATTCAAGTGAGACCTCTAAGGGGCTTCCGCAGCGGACATCTGCTCGGCGGCCTCTTTTTGTAGTAAAAACCCATAATCAAAACGTTTGCAGTTGCGAAATGTTTGTGCATTTGTTATAATGTGTTTAGAATACACGCGTGCTATATCAGCACAACTATTTGTATATGTCCCTGCGGCACTTCACTGCTACGCAGCTTCCGTGCCGCTGACAGAGATTCAGGCAGTGCAGGAAAGGGAGCATCACAACGCATGAACATTGGAATAATCGCACATAACAGCAAAAAGAGTCTGATCGAAGATTTCTGCATCGCATATAAGGGGATTCTTGCAAAGCACGAAATTTATGCAACCGGTACAACCGGACGAAGAATTGAAGAGGTAACAAATCTTCACATTCATAAGTTTTTGGCGGGAAGCCTCGGCGGTGACAAGCAGTTTACGGAAATGATTGAAAGAAATGACATGGATATGGTCATTTTCTTTTATAATCCGGCAATCATTGATCCGAGAGAGCCGGATGTCGTCAAGATCATGAAATGCTGTGATCAGTATACCATCCCGATCGCAACAAATATCG
Organism: Bilifractor sp. HCP3S3_D3; assembly: GCF_052063915.1. NCBI lineage: Bacteria > Bacillati > Bacillota > Clostridia > Lachnospirales > Lachnospiraceae > Bilifractor > Bilifractor sp. HCP3S3_D3. The sequence continues at coordinate 77,870 of NZ_JBQHWP010000010.1, read as the reverse complement.
CCACGGCGGAGATGCTGATCCTCGGGCTGGACCGCGGTGATCTTGACTGGAGAATTCAATATAAAGAGGCAAAGGAAGAATGAGAGTAATCGCCGGAAAATGCAGGAGTCTTCCGCTGAAGACACTTCCCGGTAAAGATACCCGCCCGACAACTGACAGGATCAAGGAAACGCTTTTCAACATACTCCAGAATGACATTCCGGGGTGCCGTTTCCTTGATCTTTTTTCAGGAAGCGGAGCAATCGGTATCGAGGCGCTGAGCCGGGGCGCGGAAAGCTGCTGTTTCGTAGACAAAAGCCGCCAGGCTGTAAGTATCATAAACGAGAATCTTCGCTTTACAAAGCTTGAGGATCAGGCAACGGTTCTTCAGATGGATGTCATGTCAGCAGTCCGTTACCTTTCCGGCCACGCGCCCTTTGACGTCGTCTTTCTGGATCCGCCGTATCTTCATGATCTGGAAAAGGAGGCACTTGAGGCGCTCCGCACCGCTTCCTGTGTGACAGGGGATACGCTTTTTGTGGTCGAGGCTTCCATCAAAAACGATTTTTCCTGGCTTGACAATTCAGGCTATACATGTATTAAATGGAAGACATACAAAACTAACGAGCACCTTTTCCTGAGGCTCGATTCAGCAGGAGAATAACAGATGGTTATCGCCGTTTATCCGGGTACCTTTGATCCTGTGACCTATGGTCACCTCGATATCATTACCCGCGCGTCAAAATTATACGACAAGCTCATCATTGGGGTTTTGCACAATTCTGCAAAAACTCCGTTGTTTTCATCAAAGGAACGTGTTAATATACTTAAGAAAGCCACGAGTGGGATCCCGAACGTCGAGGTACAGGCATTCGAAGGTCTTTCTGTCGATTTCGCGAAGACCTGTCACGCAAGCGTGATTGTACGGGGGCTGCGCCTCATCACTGATTTTGAATATGAACTTCAGATGGCACAGACAAACCGCAAGCTTGCCCCCGATGTCGATACCACTTTTCTCTATACGGCACTTCAGTACTCGTATCTGAGCTCTACAACCGTGAAGGAGGTTGCTGCGTTCGGAGGCGATATCAGCGAATTTGTGCCTCCTTTTGTGGCGGGTGAAATACACCGGAAGCTTGGTGACATCCGACGCATTCACAGCGAGGACTGAGATACCCGCTGAATACTTTTTCCGGACAACGCCGCGTGCGGATTCGGATCGGCACAGCTGAGGGGCAGTTGCCGGTCATAATCGGACGGATTATTCTTCCGGAATTCAGATGATACAGGTAAATTAAGGTAAGGAGTATAAATAATGAGCAGCAGCAGAATTGAACAGATCATTGAGGAGATAGAAGAATATGTGGAGAACTGCCGGTATCAGCCGTTATCCACTACCAAGATCATTGTAAATAAAGAAGAGCTGGAAGAGCTTCTCCGCGAGCTTCGTCTGAAGACGCCGGATGAGATCAAACGCTACCAGAAGATCATCGGCAACAAGGATGCGATTCTTGCGGACGCGCAGTCAAAGGCGGACAATATCATCGCGGAGGCAGAGAAGAAGGCCCAGGAGCTGACTTCAGAGACCGAGGTCATGCAGGCAGCCTACGCGCAGGCAAATGATACCGTCAATCAGGCAAATCAGCAGGCGCAGGATATTCTGGATTCCGCCCAGAATGACGCGAACAACATCCGCTCGAGCGCGATCACTTATACTGATCAGCTTCTCGGGAATATTTCCTCGATCCTCAGCAATGCGATGGCCGAGGTCGGAGAGAAGTACAACGATTTCTCCGGTTCCCTGCAGAGCTACTATGATCTTGTAAATCAGAACAGAAGTCAGCTTGCTCCGATGGAGGACAACAGTTCCACATCCGGCAATCCGGCGGACACTGCTCAGGAGACCGGCGGACAGACAGCATATGACGATTCCGACGACGTGGATGAGGATGATGACGCCGATTACGAGGATGAAGAGTAAATTTTGAACTTATCGCAGCTCATTCCGGAAAGGGATGGGCTGTTTTTTGTTATGAAGCAAGGTGCAGAATATGGATATCATCATGTGGCATAAGGTCCTCAGCCCCTATGTAATGGCTGTGGATGAACTGATTCTGAAATTTGATTCCCTGCGGAGAGAATTTCAGGAGCAGGGGCAGTACTGCCCGATCGAGCATGTGACCGGACGCGTCAAAAGCATTTCCAGCATACTCGACAAAATGGCAAAGAAAAATATCCCGCCGGAAAAAATGGAAGAGCAGATAGAAGACATTGCGGGCATACGCATCATCTGCCAGTTCACCGAGGATATCAACAGAGTTGCCAGTCTCATCACCAGCCGGACCGACATCGAGCTGGTCGAAATCAAGGACTATATCCGCAACCAGAAGCAGAGCGGTTACCGCAGCTATCACATGGTTGTGCATTATGAAGTGAACACCATCAACGGGCCGAAGAAAATTCTGGTCGAGATCCAGATCCGGACCATGGCGATGGACTTCTGGGCTACGACGGAGCACTCTCTCCAGTACAAGTACAAAGGACAAATCCCCGAGCGGGTCGGCAGCCGTCTGTCCAATGCCGCGGACGCCATCATTTCTCTGGACAGCGAGATGTCTTCCGTCCGCGATGAGATCATGGACGCCCAGCTTTCCTCCAAGCTCCGCTACAATCTCGTGGAAGATATCGTAAATACCATCGAGAGTCTCTACCGGATGACCTCGAAGCGCGAGGTGGAAAAAATTCAGGAAGAATTCTATCGGATCTATCAGTCCGGTGACGTGGAAGAGCTAGTCCGCTACCATCATCAGCTGGATCTTATCGCTCAGGCCTATCACGCCCAGAAAAACCGCGTCGATGAAGGCATAAAAATCAGTGAAGAATAAGGATTCCTCCGACCCTGATCGTGATACGATACGGATCCGGCGTCGATGAAGGCAAAAAATCAGTGAAGAATAAAAGGAGACAGAGGTTTGAAAATCGAAAAGGGTCAGTACGGCTACATCCGACATGAAAAGTTTAAGAGAGTTCTGAGAACCGTTATCGCGTTTGCGATTGATTTCGCCATCTTTGCTTTTGGCCTGATCATGAACAACGGCAGCCGCCGCAACATCTATTCGATTATCGCAGCAGTCGGCTGCGTTCCCGCGGCAATGTCAATGGTTGGAATGATCATGATGCTGATGAGAAAGCCGATGGATCAGGAACTCCATACGGATATCGAGACCCACGCCGGCTCTCTCCCCATGCTGTACGAACTGTACCTGACCACCCGCGACCAGAATCTCTTTATTGACGCGGCGGCCGTGTGCGGAGAGTATATCACCGCATATACCCATGAGAATGCTGCGCCCGGTGTTCTTCAGTTTATGGAAGGCCACATCCGGAAATCGGTTCTGCAGAGCGGATATAAGGTCACCGTCAAGATCTTCTCTAATCGAAAGAATTTCCTGGAGCGCATCGACCAGATGCGGGAAAAGCAGGCGGAATACCGCATGGACCGCGATGACGAGGTCGCAGCAATCCTCCGGCAGCTTGCCCTCTAATTGTTTTATTGCACTTAATTGTTTTTATCGTTTTGCATTGCTTTAATTTTTATTCGCTTTTTATGGCTTTCAGCCGCTTTCAATAATATGTAGGAAAAAGAATGATTCAAATCACCATTGACACCGAAACTGCTTCCCAGCGTCTGGATAAATTTCTCAGAAGATATCTTCCGGAGGCGGGAAGCGGTTTTCTGTATAAACAGCTGCGAAAGAAGAATATTACACTCAACGGAGCGAAGGCTACCGGAAAGGAACTTCTGCGGGAAGGAGACGAAATCCGAATCTTTTTCTCAGATGAAACGCTGCGTAAATTTTCCGCAGCAGGACCTCTCCCGCAGAAGAACAAATCCGGAAAGCCCGGGCCTGCCCCACTTGCCGCATCGGACATCCTCTTTGAGGACTCTCACGTGCTGATTCTGAACAAAAAGGCCGGGATTCTCTCCCAGAAGGCAGCCCCCGAGGACATCTCCCTGGTGGAAATGATCCAGTCATACCTGACCGAAAAGGGCGAGCTCACAGAAGAGAGTCTCCGCATCTTCCGTCCTTCTGTGGTCAACCGGATCGACCGGAATACAAGCGGAATTGTGCTTGCCGCAAAGACGCTCGCCGCCGCCCGGGAGCTTTCCGAATGCCTGAGAGACCGGACCGTACACAAATACTATTATGCCCTGACAGAGGGCGAAATCCGGGAGCCCGCCCGCATCAGTGCATATCTCACGAAGGATCCCCGGACCAACCGGGTGACCGTTCATGACAGAGCATCCGTCCGAACATCTGCCGCAGACGCAGTGCCTTCCCGAACATCTGCAGCATCCATACCGGACAACGTTCAGATCCCTGATGCGAAGCTGACATTCGCCGCGGAAGGTGTGCAGAATCCCGGCGAATACATCGAAACGGAATACAGCCCGGTGAAGCATTTCCGGATCACAGACCCGCACGGGCAGCCTGCTTCCTTTACCTTACTGAAGGTAAACCTGATCACCGGAAAGACTCACCAGATCCGGAGCCATCTCTCTTTTATTGGACATCCCATCATCGGTGATGTAAAATATGGTCTCAGAAACCGGAACGAAGATTTCCGCAAGCACTTCGGCCTTCGCAGACAGTTTCTCCACGCGTCGGAGCTTGTTTTTCCCCCGATGAACGGCGTTCTCTCTGATCTGTCGGGAAGAACCTTTCTGGCTCCCCTGCCCGATGACCTCAGAACCACGCTGAAAAAGCTTGAAGCAGCCAACCGGCTGTAACATCCGCCGCATGATCATACTTATCTTTGTGCTGCACTGTTCATCAGACAAATCATGCGAACCGTCATTCAGCCGCACGGTCACACAGGCCTGCGTGCTGCCTGTCCGCATGGTTCCGCATCCCAAGGCTGCGGCACTGGCGGCTGCACAATAACCTCATTTTACCTGACAGGAAAGAAGAACACATGAGTAAAAAACCTGATACCAATTCTACTGATCCCCGGCCGGAAGGGCCGGACGAGAAAACACCGGTAACCACACCGGACGACCGGAAGGAGAGTATCCGTAAGGATGTTTTCGACTACGTGAAAATCATTGCGATCGTTCTGATCGTTATGTTTGTCCTTCAGAAATTCATCATTGTCAATGCACGGATTCCATCCGCATCCATGGAACCGACGATCATGACCAACGACCAGATCTTTGGAAACCGCCTGGCCTACCTGAACAGCGATCCGAAGAGATATGACATCGTCATTTTCCGCTATCCTGATGACGAATCGCGTCTTTTCATCAAACGGGTCATCGGCCTTCCGGGCGAGACTGTTGACATCCGGAACGGTGATGTCTATATCAACGGAAGCAAGACTCCTCTGGATGACAGTTTCTGCGCTGCGCCGGACTCCACCGACACCGGAAATCTGACGTTCCCGCTCACCGTTCCGGCAGACAGCTACTTCATGCTGGGCGACAACCGCGTTTATTCCAAGGATTCCCGATACTGGGAAAATCCCTTTGTCAAGAAGGAAAAAATCCTTGGAAAGGCCTTCTTCCGCTACTGGCCGCTGAACAAGATCTCGGTAATCAACAGCAAAGAGGCGGACTATTATGATCCGACAGCAGATACTGCCAGTGCCTCGGTCTCTGGATTTTCCGGGGCAGCAACGACATCTGCGGGATTCCCGGCGCTGAATCCTGCTTCTGTATTCGGATTCTGAGGCGGCCTCACGATGGCGACCTGGAATTCAAGAGGGCTTCGCGGTTCCACCCTCGAAGACATGATTAACCGGACAAATGACCAGTACCGGGACCAGGGACTTGCGCTGATCCAGAAAATCCCAACCCCGATTACTCCGGTCAGAATGGACAAGGAGACACGACGCATCACTCTGGCATATTTCGATCAGAAAAGCACCATTGATTACATCGGAGCAGTGCAGGGCATTCCCGTCTGCTTCGATGCCAAGGAATGCAAGACCGATACCTTTCCTCTGGCAAATATTCATCCGCATCAGATCCGTTTTATGTCCGATTTCGAGAAGCAGCAGGGGATATCCTTTCTCCTCATTTTCTATTCCTCACGGGATGAATATTATTATCTTCGCTACGAAGAACTGCTCCGGTTCTGGAATCGTATGGAAGCAGGCGGGCTGAAGCGTTTTCATTTTGATGAGCTTACGCCCGCTTTTTTTCTCCGGAAGAGAGCCGGCATTCTGGTGCCTTATCTGGACGGAATCTCGAGAGATCTCGCCCTGCGGGACGCGGATGCAGCCGAGGGTGCCGATTTTGACGGTGAATAAGCCCTCTTCCAGTCTTTCTTCGCCGTGCCCAGGAGGCAGGGGCACCTGGAAAAGAAACGCACATGAACTTCCTTTCTGATGTTCTCCGTCGTGTGCACAGGGAAGGGGAAAGAGTATGGGAGTGAAAAGCGGATCGAAAACCATTGCAATTACTCCTTGTATTTAGCGTAGTAGTATGGTAGCATACTAAAGTGACGAATAAAAAACATCTGAAGAACAATCTTAACCGTTCAGACAAACAGGAGAACGCCATGAAAAAATTAATCCACACCCCGGAGGGTGTCCGCGACATATTCGGCCGCGAATGCGACCGGAAGAGATATCTGGAGAGACAGATCGAGAAGCTCTACCGCTCCTTCGGATATCAGTCGATCGAAACCCCGGGCTTTGAATTCTTCGACGTCTTCGCAAAGGAAGTCGGTACGACTCCCTCCCGCGACCTCTATAAATTCTTCGACCGCGACGGTAACACTCTGGTGCTGCGCTCGGATTTCACGCCTTCCGTTGCCCGCGCCGTTGCCATGTATTTCGGCGAAGAGGAGATGCCGCTCCGCCTTTGCTACCACGGAAGCATCTACCGCAACAACCATTCTTACCACGGAAGCCTGAATGAAAGCACTCAGATGGGTGTAGAATTTATGAACGATGACAGTGCGGAGGCCGATGCGGAGATCATTGCCCTTGTGGTATCCACCATGCGCAGGGCGGGACTGGAGAATTTTCAGGTAAGCATGGGCCACGTGGATTATTTCAATGCCCTGGCGGAAGAAGCCGGCATGAGCGAAGATTCTCTGCAGGAGCTCAGAAACCTTCTTGCCGCACAGAACCGCTTCGGCGCGGAGGAGCTGATCGATCACCTGAATATCCGGCCGGATCTGAAAAAAGCCCTGGTCGAAATGCCCGGTCTCTTCGGCAATGAGGAGGTTCTGGAACAGGCGAGAACACTGACCGGAAATCGGAGCTGCCGTGCCGCGGTCGACCGGCTGGAACGGATCTATCATTTCCTGAAGATGTACGGCTGTGAAAATTACGTTACCTTTGACTTCGGTCTGGTAACCGAATACCGGTATTACACAGGGATCATCTTCCAGGCGTATACATATGGCTCAGGTGACGCGCTGATCAAGGGAGGCCGGTACAATCGGCTTATTGAACACTTCGGAAAGAAATGCGCTGCTGTCGGTTTTGCCACGGAGATTGACTCCCTTCTGAACGCCATAGAGCGGCAGAAGATCTCCCTTCCCGTAGAAGATATCAAGACAATGATTCTTTACCCGGCGGAGCTGGAGGAGATGGCCATTCATTATGCAGGTTCCCGGAGAGCAAATGGCCTCGATGTCGCCTGTGTAAGGTTTGAATACGGAAAGGTTCTGGACGATTACCGCAGATACGGGATGCGCAATCAGTTCGGCGGCATCATCTATTTCCGCTCGATGGATGAGGTCTACGCGATCAACCTTTCAAACGGCAGTACCGAAAGAATCTATCCCTTTGGCGGAAACGGAGGACAGGCACAATGAGATATCTTACCTTTGCGCTCACAAAAGGCCGTCTGGCGGATCAGACCATGGCCACGCTTGAAAAGCTCGGCATCAGCTGCGATGAGATGAAGGACAAGAGCACCCGCAAGCTGATCTTCACCAACGAACAGTACGGTCTGCGTTTCTTCCTGGCAAAAGGCCCGGATGTCCCCACCTATGTCGAGTACGGCGCGGCCGATATCGGCATCGTCGGCAAGGACACCATAATGGAAGAGAACCGGAAGATCTATGAAGTTCTCGATCTTGGCTACGGGAAATGCAAGATGTGTGTCTGCGGCCCGGCATCCGCAAGAGAATACCTCGATCACAACCAGCTGATCCGCGTGGCGACGAAGTATCCGAACATCGCCAAGGACTATTTTTACAATAAAAAAAATCAGAACATGGAAATCATCAAGCTGAACGGATCCATTGAACTTGCCCCCATCGTTGGACTGTCCGAGGTGATCGTAGATATCGTTGAGACCGGAACCACCCTGAGAGAAAATGGTCTTCAGGTTCTCGAAGAGGTATGCCCGCTCTCCGCGAGAATGGTCGTGAACCCGGTCAGCATGAAAATGGACAACATGCGAATCACGGACCTGATCCGCCGGATCAAGGCGGTTCGCGCGCAGGAACAGGCATGAAGAACAGGTCTGAACCGGGCATCTGAAATCATCTTTTCATTTATTTCATATGAAACACAAGGCTGTGACAGGCAGCATGAACACTGCAGGAGATAAGAAAATGAAAATCGTTGAACTCAGTGAAGAAAACAAAAAGGAAGTACAGAAAAATATCCTCCAGAGAAGTCCTTCCACCTTTGGAACACAGGAGGCCACCGTTCGCTCCATCATCGAGGACATCAAGGCGCGCGGCGACGAGGCGGTTTTTGAATACACAAAAAAATTTGACCGCGCAGAGATCACCGGAAGCAATTTCCAGGTAACAGAGGAAGAAATCCGGGCCGCATACAAGGAGGTGCCCCCGGAACTCCTCGATGTTGTCCGCAAAGCACTCGTAAATATCCGTGCCTTCCATGAGAAGCAGAAGCAGAACAGCTGGATCACGACCACGGAAAAAGGAACCATTCTCGGGCAGAAAATCACGCCCATGCAGAGAGTCGGAGTCTATGTACCCGGCGGGAAAGCAGCATATCCTTCATCCGTACTGATGAACATCGTCCCCGCAAAGGTTGCGGGTGTCGAAGAGGTCATCATGACAACCCCCTGCAATGCCGAGGGAAAGGTGAATCCTGTCGTCCTTGTTGCCGCCAATGAGGCAGGAGCTGACAGGATCTTCAAGGTGGGCGGAGCACAGGCGATTGCCGCGCTTGCCTTCGGCACGGAGAGCATCCCGAAAGTTGATAAAATCGTCGGTCCAGGCAATATTTTTGTCGCACTTGCAAAGAAAGCAGTATACGGCAATGTAAGCATCGATTCTGTCGCCGGCCCCTCCGAAATCCTGGTTCTCGCAGATGAGACCGCCAATCCGAGATACGTCGCCGCAGACCTTCTGTCCCAGGCGGAACACGATGAGATGGCCTCCGCCGTTCTCGTCACCACAAGTGAAGATCTCGCCCGGAAGGTCAGCGCCGAAGTTGACGGATTTCTCAAGATTTTGTCCAGACGTGAGATTATTCAGAAATCCCTGGACAATTTCGGACGGATTCTTGTGGCGCGAAACAGACAGGAGGCAATCGACGCGGCAAATGAATTCGCGCCGGAACATCTGGAAATCGTCATGAGAGACGCCTTCGAGGTTATGACAAAGATCCGCAACGCCGGCGCCATCTTTATTGGTGAATACAGCAGTGAACCGCTCGGCGACTATTTTGCCGGACCGAACCACATTCTTCCGACGAGCGGAACCGCCAGATTTTTCTCGCCTCTGAGTGTAGATGATTTTGTCAAGAAATCCAGCATCATCCATTATTCCAGAGAGGCCCTCAAGGAGATTCACAAGGATATTGAACAATTCGCGAAATGTGAGCAGCTCACCGCACATGCAAATTCCATTGCGGTCCGCTTTGAAAATGACGAGGACTAAGAGGACAAATTTATGAACAGAACAGCTACCGTAACCCGCAATACAAAGGAGACGCAGATCACCGTCACCATCAACCTGGACGGCACCGGAAAAACAGACCTGGATACCGGCGTTGGTTTTTTCAACCATATGCTGGACGGCTTTGCCCGTCACGGTCTCTTCGACCTGACCATCCACGTAAATGGCGATCTGAATGTTGACGATCATCACACCATCGAGGATACCGGCATCGTCCTCGGCACTGCCATTCGGCAGGCTTGCGGAGAGAAGAAGGGGATCCGCCGTTTCGGAAGCTGTATCCTTCCGATGGATGAAACCCTTGTGCTCACTGCCATTGATCTTTCCGGCCGTCCCTATTTCGTATATGACGCAGACTTCACCACGGACAGAATGGGAGACATGAGCACACAGATGGTCCGGGAATTCTTTTACGCGATTTCCTACTCTGCGGAAATGAATCTTCACATGAAGGTCATGTACGGCGAAAACGATCATCACAAGGCAGAGGCACTGTTCAAGTCCTTCGCAAAATCCCTCGATCAGGCCACCTCTCCGGATTCAAGAATCACAGACGTCCTGTCCACGAAGGGAAGCCTCTGATCCACTGCCCGTAAACCGGAAGATCGAATATCCGGCCCGATTTTATAATAAACCTCATACGATAAGTCGTGCCACATACTGTATAAGCTACGGATTGCTCCGTGCTTCGCACTCCTGCAATCCTACAGGTGACCGACTTCGTCGGTCTGTCGCGGCGTTCGCCCCACCGCTTCACACTTTGTGTGAGCGGATGTGGCTCACTGCCCGCGCATATCATGAATCCGCAAAATTTGGAAAGGACGCAGCTGATGATACAAAATCAGGAAGAAAAAGCAAAGACCAATACACAGAAGTGCAGCCTTGCCTGGAAGGACTTCAAACTCAATGAGAGCGGCCTTGTCCCCTGCATCGTGCAGGACTGCCGCACCGGAGAAGTTCTCATGCTCGCCTATATGAACGAGGAGTCCTTCCAGAAGACGCTGGAGAGCGGACGTATGACATACTGGAGCCGGAGCAGGCAGGAGCTGTGGATCAAAGGACTGACATCCGGACATTTCCAGTATGTTCAGTCCCTTACCCTGGACTGCGACAACGACACCCTTCTGGCAAAGGTAGAGCAGATAGGAGCTGCCTGCCACACCGGAAGCTATTCCTGCTTCTTCAAGGAGCTTTACCGTCGCGAGGAGGCATAGTACTGTTTTCACCGCAGCGTGAAGTCATGAAATGTGAACAGTTCTCGTTTATGACGATTTCAAAATCTTTACCTCTTGCGATTTCATAATCTTTACCTTGCATATACTACTCCGTTAAACTATAATAGTGGATACACACGGAAGATTTTGAAACACAAATTCTGACTGTATGTGAAGGGGGAAGCAGGTGCGAATCCTGCGCTGTCCCGCAACTGTGAGTATCGTTCTGATACAAGCCAGAGCACCCGCATACGGCACTGCAAATGACACGACGGATGGATGATTGCAGAACATAGCGATTGACTGTGCTTGTGTCCCACGCAGGTCGTTTCCCCTACCGGAAACGGCTTTTATTTTTGTCTAAGGAGAAATTTATAATGTCAGGAATATTATTTGGAATTGGAGTCGGACCCGGAGATCCGGAATTAATGACGCTGAAGGCTTGTCGTATCCTCCGCGAAAACGAGGTCATCGCTGCTCCCGGTGAATCTGTGAAGGATACTGTCGCGTATAAAATCGCGGTGCAGGCGGTCCCGGAAATCGCGGACAAAACGCTGATGCCGATCTTCATGCCGATGGTCATGAACAAGGCCGAACAAATTGAGAATCACAAAAAGGGTGCCCGTCAGATCGAAAAGGTTCTCGACGAGGGAAAAAATGTCGTCTTTATCACTCTCGGGGATCCCACGATTTACTCTACTTTCTCTTATGTACAGGAAATCGTAGAGGCGGACGGATATGAGACCGCCCTCGTCAGCGGAATCACCTCGTTCTGCGCCGCTGCCGCCACCCTGAACATACCGCTCACGGAGTGGACGGAGCAGCTTCACATCATTCCCGCGGTACATAAGCTGGATGTTCCCCTCGACCAGCCCGGCACCTACGTGCTGATGAAATCTGGCAGCCATATGGACGCCGTCAAGGAAAATCTCCGTGCCTCGGGCAAAAAGGTTGAGATGGTCGAGAACTGCGGCATGCCGGGGCAGAAGATCTACCGTTCTCTGGATGAGATTCCCGATGACGCGGGATATTTTTCACTGATCGTCGCAAAGGAAAAATGAAGAAGCTTCCATTAAAAAACAACCTGCGAAGGGTACTTCCCGTCCTCTTTCTGGTTCTGATGACCACAGCCGCATCGTTCGGCCCCATATCTGTTTTCGCTGATCAGGAACACAGCGACGTGGCGGGAAGCGGAGAGACCGTTTCCACCAGGCCTGTCGGCCGATACGGAATGACACCGATCAGTGGAAGCGATGTCAATGATGGCACCTACGATATCGACGTCGATGTCAGCTCACAGTTTTTCCGGATTGACTCCTGCAAACTGACAATCAAAGACGGAAAAATGACCGCAGCCATCCAGCTTGATACCTTTTCCTACTCGCTGATCTATAACGGAACCGGGAAAGAAGCCGCCAAGGCCGATGTCTCTGATTATATTGAAATCATTGAGGATAAGGAAGGCTATGCCTCCTTCACGATTCCGGTGGACGCGCTGGATAAGCAGATTTCCATTGCGTCCTTCAGCACACGGAAGAATAAATGGTACGACCGGACAATCCTGTTTGACGCGACCTCTCTGCCCGCATCGAGCCTTCGCGTGACTCTGCCGGACTTTGATGCCATCGAGGACGGACTGAAGGCAATCGGCTACGACACGGATAAGCTTGACGCTGCCAGCGATCTCGCTAAAGCCAAACGAGACACTTCTGAGATCGCCGGCTCCTCTTCAGGAGACGTTTCCGGGGCTTCCGGTTCCTCTTCAGAAAGCGCTTCCGGGACTTCCGGCTCTTCTTCAGAAGGCGCTTCTGGCACTGCCGGTTCTTCTTCAGAGAGCACTTCCACAGACAAAGAGCCCTCCTCAGATGTTTCCGCAGACACAGGCGAAAGCCTGTCCTCAGTCTCGGCTTCCTCTGCCGGATCCCCGCCGGACGCCCCCGCCGAAAGCGGGAATGCCGTATCGGTTGACCGGAAAGACGGCGAGTATTCCATCGAGGTCAACATGACCGGCGGAAGCGGAAGAGCAAGTGTCACCTCACCCACCCTTCTGATCATCCGGAACGGAAAGGCATACGCTAAGCTTTACTGGAGCAGCACCTACTACGACTACATGATTGTTGACGGCGTCAAATACCAGAACAACACCAGAGACGGCGGAACCTCGACCTTTATCATTCCGATCACCTCCATGGACGCGCCCGTACCGGTAATTGCCGACACAACCGCCATGGGGGATCCTGTGGAAATCAGCTATCAGCTCACCTTCTATGCGGACACGATCGGAAGCAGGAATCTTGTTCCACAGATTGCAACGAGGCGGGTGCTCATTGTCGCCCTGTTTATCATCCTGGCCGGCGCTGTCCTCAGCTTTCTCACCCGCAAGACCCGGTATCGCTGAGCCGCGCGCACAGGACGGAGCCGTCGCTCTCAGCACCTAAAACAGTGTGATGCGACGCTCTCCGAGCCAAAGAGCAGTACAAAGCGACATTCTCCGCACCAAAAGCAATGTGAAACGGTACTCTCCGGACGATTTTGCAACAAACGGATAATCAGAAATACCAGATATACGAAATGATCGAATTACAAAATCTCACAAAAAAATTTGATGACTTCACTGCCGTGGACCATCTCAATCTGACGATCAATACCGGAGAATTTTTCGGACTTCTCGGCTCAAACGGTGCCGGTAAGACAACGACCATCAGCATGATCTCGACGGTCCTTCTTCCTACGGAGGGAGCGGTCCTGATCGACGGCGAAAAAGTCACCCGCAAATCCTCGGCGCAGAAACGAAAGCTTTCCATCGTCACCCAGGAATACTCCATGCGTCAGGACATGACCATGGATGAGGTAATGGAATATCAGGGCAGGCTCTACTATATGCCCCGCAAGGTTATTCGCCGGAAAACCGATGAGCTGCTCGAATTCGCCGGTCTCATCGACTACCGCAGGCGCATTGTCCGACATCTGTCCGGCGGCATGAAACGCAAGCTGATGATCTGCCGGGCGCTGATGACGGATCCCGGAATCATCCTTCTCGACGAACCCACCGCAGGCATGGACGCTTTTGCGAGACGGCAGATGTGGGAACTTCTGAGGAAGCTGCAGCGCCAGAACATCACAATTATCCTGACCACGCATTATATCGAGGAAGCAGAGGCGCTCTGCGACCGGGTTGCCTTTCTTCACAAAGGCAAACTGGACGTTGTTGACACTCCCTCAAATCTCATCCTTTCCCTTGGAAAATACGCTGTCGATGAAGCCACCGATGAGGGACAGAAGAGCCGGTTCTTCTCCGACAGAAGGGCAGCGATTGATTATCTGGATGGACTCGATCCGGACGCTACGGCATCTCTTCGCAGGACCACCCTTGAGGATGCGTTTGTGGAACGCATCGGGAACCGCATTCGCAGATGATGGCAGCAGTGAACCAATGGATTTCCTTACAGTACCGACAACGATAGCAAAGCGGGCATACGAACAGACAGGAAAGAACGAATGGGAATAATTACCGTATTATGGGAAAAATGGGCGGAGTTCAAGCGGGATTTTTTCAAGATCACGCTGGCATCCATGATCTCGCCCCTGATGTATCTGATCATATTCGGCCTCGGTATACAGGCAACTTCGCACGGAGAACCGTACCTCAACTACCTGATTCCCGGCATCGTAGCCATGTCCACTATGACCGGAAGCTTTAGCGCGGTGGCCCAGAACATGAGCGTTCAGCGGCTGTATGAGAAAGCACTCGATCAGGTGATGATTTCGCCGACGCCCCTGTGGCAGTTCATCGCGGGACAGATTATCGGCGGCGCACTCCGCGGGATGTACGCATCCTGCATCATCCTGCTTCTCACCATGTCGATCCGGACGGGACTGATCTTCAACTGGAAATCCTTCCTGATCATGTTCCTGAACGGCATGGTTTTTTCAACGATGGCTCTGGTTCTGTCCTTTCTGGCAAAAAGCTACTCCGACGCACCGAGATACAACGCCTACATCATCGTTCCCATGTCGTTTCTGTGCAATACCTTCTTCTCGACGGATCAGATGCCTGCCGCTTTCCGGTATTTTGTGGGATTTCTCCCGCTGTCCCAGGCGAGCAACATGATCCGGAGTATTTCAGCCGGAATCGATCCGGGCTGGGGCGGGGTTGTCATTCTGCTGATCTATCAGGCAGCCTTCACCCTGCTCTCCGTCCTGTTTATTTACAAAAAGAAAAACCTGTAAGGCGCCTTCGCCGGAAAGGAAATACAATGTCTGATAAAGCGATCCTTGTTGCAAGCTTCGGCACTCTCCAGGAAGACAGTCAGAGAAAATCGATTGGCGCTCTCGAGACAGAGGCCGCATCTTTTTTCTCTGACAGAACTCTTTACCGCGCCTGGACAAGTGCCTTTATCCGGAAACGTCTGTTATCCTCCGGCCGCGCGCCGGCAGACAGCACAGAAGAGGCCATTGCGCGGATGCTTCGCGACGGAATCCGGGATGTGCTCGTACTCCCCGCATTCGTATTCGAGGGAAAGGAGTACCGAGATCTCTGCGCCCGATTTGCGGATATTCAGAAAGGGGAAAAAACGAAAGCCGGGAATTCCTCTGCGTCCGCTAAGTTTGAAAAAGTCCGCATCGCCAGACCGCTTCTCAGCTCCGATGAGGATCTGGACGATATCATCCGCTTTCTCACGGACAGCTTCCCCTGCCGCAAAGATGATGAAGCCGTCATCCTCATGGGCCACGGTACCACCTATGGGCTCGGCGGAATCTATTCCACGCTTGATCGGGAACTTGAGAAGCGGGGACTTCAAAACATCATGCTTGGCACCATCGATTCCCCGGAAATCGGATTTGATCATGTGCTCTCTGAACTGCAGACAGCTGCCAAAAACGGACGCCACATCCATCATCTCATCCTGATGCCCTTTCTGATGACTGCGGGAAATCATGTGATCGTCGACATGGCCGGAAACCAGCCGGATTCCTGGAAGTCCCGGCTCGAAAACGCCGGATATGAGGTCACCTGCGTCCTGCAGGGTCTCGGCGAATCAGAGGCGATTCGCCGCCTGCTGATCCGGCATGCCCTTGGTAAGTAAGTGAGGTAAGTTATGATTCAGATGGTCGGAACGGACCATACACTGGCACCCGTCAATGTCAGGTCCTTTTTCTCCTTTACAAAAGAGGAGAGTATACAATTCATGACACAGATCCAGATAGATCTGAAAGCAGACGGCGTACTGCTTTTGTCCACATGCAACCGGATGGAGCTGTGGGTCAGCACGGACCGCGAAGAGCCGGACAACCTTCTCCATGAAATCTGCCTGTTCAAGGATGTGAACGAGGAGAGATACCGCGGCTATTTTCAGGGACGCACCGATGAGGAAGCTGTGGAGCATCTCTTTGCTCTCACCTGCGGACTAAAATCCGCTATCCTCGCAGAGGACCAGATTCTCACTCAGGTCAAATCCTCCCTCGCCTTTGCCCGAGAGAACTATTTTACCGACAGCGTCATCGAAGTTCTGTTCCGGATGGCCGTGACCGCCGCAAAGAAAGTCAAGACAAGCGTGACCTTCACCCATGCCGATTCCACTGCCATCGAGCAGGCCGTGTCCATGCTGAAGGAACAGCGCTTCAACTTCAAAGGCGCGAACTGCATGGTCATCGGAAATGGCGAATACGGAAAAATCGCCGCCAATACTCTTGTCAAAAACGGAGCCAATGTCACGGTCACGGTCCGCCAGTATCACCGCGGCCATGTGGAAATCCCTGCAGAATGCAGCCGCATCAATTACGGCGACCGCATGCAGTATCTTCCGGAGTGCGACCTCGTAGTCAGCGCCACAACCAGTCCCCACCTCACCATTGAATATGATGATCTTCTGGGCATGCACCCGGACCACCCGATCATTCTGATCGATTTCGCGATCCCTCAGGACATCGATCCCCGCATTTCTCATCTGAAGAGCTTCACGCTCTACAATATTGATGACTTTCATTCGGATGCGGACCCCGAAAATGAAGCCAACCGGGCTGCCTATCGGCAGACGCGGGAAATCCTTGCCGAAGAAGAAAGCGAGTTCTGGTTCTGGATGAATGACCGCGATCTTGTGCCGAGGATTCACCGGATCAAGGATCAGGCGGTGGAGGACTACAACCTCCGGATGCGAAAGATCATCCGAAAGCTTCCCCTCACCGGAGATGAGCAGATGGTGCTTAACGGAGACATGGATCGTGCCGTCGGAAAAGTAATTGCCAAGCTGATCTTTGACCTTCAGGACCATCTGCCCGACCATGAATTCCGGGAGTGTGTCGCAGGGATGGAGAAGGTTTTTGAAAAGGAGGATGAGAACTCATGAGCACCTCTCAGGGAAAACCATTTTTTCCGGTATTTCTTGATTTATCCGAAAAAAAAGTTGTCGTCGTCGGCGGTGGATCCATTGCAGAGCGCCGGATTCTTACTCTGTCCGGCTTTGTCGGCAGCATCACCGTGATAGCGCCGGAAGTCACCGATGCCATCAGCCGGATCGCTTCCGATACGCAGCAGGCACCGGTAACCTGGATTCCGAAATCCTATGAGCGCACCGATATCATGGATGCGGACCTTGTACTTGCCTGCACCGATGACCCCGATCTGAACAACGACATCTATGTCGCCTGCAAGTGTCTCGGAATCATGGTCAATGACTGCAGCGACAAGAACAAATGCGATTTTTACTTTCCGAGCGTTGTACAGAAGGACGGCATCGTCGTCGGCATCAACGCAGGCGGCGCGGACCATCACCGTGTCAAGGCTGTCCGTCAGCGGGTAGAAGAGGCCCTTCAATGCAAGACCTCCCTCTATTCCGATGACCCCACGGACCGCTAAGTCCGTTCTTCGCCAGCAAGACGAGAACCGCTATGTCCGTTCTTCCGCCACCGGGACGAGAACCGGTAAGTTCGTTATTTGCCAGCGGTACGAGGGCGGCGAGCCGGCGCATACAAACCCGGCCATGTATATCCATCATATTCAAACATCTGATATCTGTCATGAAAGAGCATCCAATTATGAAGAAACGAAAAATAATAATAGGAAGCCGTGAGAGCACTCTCGCGGTGGTACAGAGCAATCTCGTTATTCAATATCTGAACAAGGATCATCCGGAGCTGGATACCGAGCTTCTGACCATGAAGACGACCGGAGATAAAATCCTCGACCGCCGGCTCGACCAGATCGGCGGAAAAGGGCTCTTCGTCAAGGAGCTCGACAAGGCTCTCCTGGAACACCGGAGTGACTACTCGGTTCACAGCCTCAAGGATCTTCCCATGGAAGTACCGGATGAGCTTCCGGTCGTCGCTTATTCAAGGCGGGAAGACCCCAGGGATGTGCTCGTCCTTCCGAAAGGTCAGACAGAGCCGGATCTCACAAAACCGATCGGAACCTCCTCGCTCCGAAGAATCCTGCAGCTGAAAAAGCTGTTCCCGGGTGCCGTCTTCCAGAGCGTGCGCGGCAATCTTCAGACCCGCCTCCGAAAGCTCGACGACGGACAGTATGGCGCCATCGTACTCGCCGCCGCAGGCATGAAACGTCTCGGTATGCAGGACCGGATCAGCCGTTATTTTTCGGTCGATGAGGTGATTCCCTCTGCCGGTCAGGCCATACTGGCTGTACAGGGCAGAAGAGGAGAGGACTCCTCTGTATTTGACGATTTTGCGGACGAGGATTCCTTCTATGCCGCAACCTGCGAGCGGGCGTTCGTCCGTTATCTGAACGGAGGCTGTTCCTCGCCCATCGCTGCTCACGCCACTGTCTACGCGAACGAAGACGCTTTTCGGAAAGCCCTCGGGGACAAGGCGCCGGAGCTTTTTCACGCCCCTAAAGCAGGCATGGATCCCGAAAAAGCCGCAAGCAGAAGTCAGAAACTGATCTACCTCCGCGGATTGTACTACAGCGAAGAAACCGGCAGGTATTCCACCGGCGTTGCGGCTGCCCGCGCCGGCGATTCGGCCGCTCTTGGCATCGCTCTCGCTCGGAAACTTCAGGCAGAGATCTGAAAACATAACACCACTGACTTCAGGCGCAGATCCGCGAACAACGAAGCTCCGGAAAAACTACCAGAGCGTTCTTTATTTGTCCAGACCAATAGATATACCGGACACGGCTTCGCAGAGCGTCGTCCTGTATAATAATTGGTTTGCTTATTTTCTGAACGTTCTGCTACAGATCCACCAAAAACACAGATCCATAAAAACACAGATCCAGGAAAATCGCAGATATGGAAAGACACAATCGCAAGAAAGGTACGGAATCAAGAAATGAAGAAAGGTAAAGTATGGCTCGTAGGAGCCGGTCCCGGAGATCAGGGCCTGTTCACAATCAAGGGGAAAGAAGTCCTTCAGAATGCAGATGTAGTGCTGTACGACAGCCTCGTGGGTCCCGGCGTGCTTGCCATGATTCCCGACACCGCGCGCACCATCAATGTCGGGAAAAGGTCCAGCCATCACACCATGCCGCAGTGGAAGATGAATGAGCTGATTCTGGAAGAAGCGCAGAAGGGAAACCGGGTGGTCCGCCTGAAGGGCGGAGATCCCTTCCTCTTCGGAAGAGGCGGAGAGGAGCTGGAGCTCCTGGCCGAGAACGGCATCCCCTTTGAGGTCGTTCCCGGCATCACCTCGCCGATCGCGGTTCCCTCGTACAATGGCATTCCGGTCACGCACAGAGATTTCACCTCGTCCCTTCATATCATCACCGGACACAAAAAAGCCGGTGATGTCTATGACATCGATTTCCACGCCCTCGTACAGACAAAGGGAACCCTCGTTTTTCTCATGGGAATCGCCTCCCTCAACGATATCTGCAAGGGACTTCTGGATGCCGGAATGGAACCGGACATGCCGGCAGCGGTGCTCCAGAAAGGTACCACAGCACGCCAGAAGAGAATCATCGCCACCGTCTCCACACTCCCGGATGAAGTAAAAAAGCAGGGTGTGGAGACACCGGCTATCATTGTGGTCGGCAGGGTCTGCACGCTGGCGGATACCTTCGAATGGTACGAAAAGCTTCCGCTCTCCGGCTTCCGGGTTCTTGTGACTCGTCCAAGAGGTCTCTCCTCCGATATGGCCGCAAAGCTCAGAGCGCAGGGTGCTGACGTCCTTGAGGTTCCGTCCATCGCGACCGTTCCGATTGAAAACAATCTGAAGCTGATCCACGCCATCCAGAACCTTCGGGACTATCAATGGATCGCCTTTACCAGTCCCAGCGGCGTTAAAATCTTCTTCGATCAGATGCGCACCTCAGAAGTAGACATCCGGAATCTCGCCGGTTTAAAAATCGCCTCCATCGGAAAGGGCACGGCTAAGGAGCTCGGAAAATACGGACTGATCCCCGACCTGATTCCTCCGCGCTATGACGGGGAAGCTCTCGGAGAATGGATCGCCCGCAAGGCAGATCCGGATGACCGGATTCTGCTGCCGAGGGCGGAAATCGGCAGCAAGGCAATCCTTGAAAAACTGAGGGACTTTGCTGTCGACGACATTCCCACCTATCACACCGTACCCCTTAAGTCTGAGGCCGTGAACGAAACAGAGCTCTTCGAACATGGTGAGATCGACTGTGCCGCCTTCACCAGCTCATCCGGCGTCAAGGCGTTCCTGGCCGCGAATCCCGACCTCGACATGAGCCTTGTAAAAGCCGCCTGCATCGGAAGGCAGACACAGGCTGCCGCTGACGCCGCCGGGATGGAGACCTTCTGCGCTGATAAAGCGACCATTGACAGCCTTCTGGAACTGATCATCCGGATACACGATCACTACAGACAGAATGGCTGACACTCCGGCATAAGGGCCCATGTCCACAGAATTCTCTGACACACTGGCAACCGCTTCAGAAGCGTGCTATGATACGATTGAATAAACAAGAAAAGAGGCAATTGCAATGGAAATGATAAAGAGACCGCGCCGTCTGCGCGAAAATGCGGTCATCCGCAAAATGGTGCGTGAAACCAGACTTGACAAGTCCTCTCTGGTATATCCGATTTTTGTCATGGAAGGAGAGGGTATCACAGAAGAAATTCCTTCCATGCCCGGCCAGTACCGCTACAGTATCGACACCTTTATTGTGAAGCTGAAAGAGCTCCTCGCTCATGGTGTCTCTTCCGTCATGATCTTTGGCATTCCCGATCAGAAGGACGAAATTGGCTCCGGAGCCTATGACAGCAACGGAATTGTTCAGAGAGCCCTCCGGGCAGCGAAGAAGGCTGTACCGGATATGTATTATATCACGGACGTCTGCATGTGCGAGTACACCTCGCACGGCCACTGCGGCGTCCTGAACGGAAACGACGTGGACAATGATCCGACGCTTGAACTTCTCGCAAAAACCGCTCTTTCTCACGCGGAAGCCGGTGCGGACATGGTTGCACCATCTGACATGATGGATGGACGGGTACTGGCTATCCGCAGAAAGCTGGATGAAAACGGCTATTCCAGAGTACCCATCATGTCCTATGCGGTAAAATACGCTTCCGCCTTCTACGGTCCCTTCCGTGACGCCGCGGATTCCGCGCCGAAATTCGGAGACCGCAAGACCTATCAGATGGACTTCCACAACGTACGCGAGGGCATCAAGGAGGCTCTCACCGATGTGGAAGAGGGTGCGGACATCGTCATGGTGAAACCGGCTATGTCGTTCCTCGATGTCCTGACGAAAGTACACGACGTCGTGAATGTTCCGGTTGCCTGTTACAGTGTCAGCGGCGAGTATGCCATGGTCAAGGCAGCCGCACAGAACGGATGGATCGATGAAGACCGCATCGTCGGCGAAATGGCCGTATCCGCCTTCCGCGCCGGCGCACAGATCTACATCACCTATTATGCGGAACGGATCGCCCGTCTCATCGACGAAGGCGTCATCGGCTGATCCGCTGAATGATCGATAACCTTCTGCATGGCACCGAAAGAAGGCGCCCGCAGATTTATCAACAAGAAAGGATGAATCATCATGGCAGAACAAAAGAAGAACCGCTCCGAAGTTCTGATGGAACGGGCACAGAAAGTGATTCCCGGAGGCGTAAACTCTCCGGTACGCTCCTGGCAGAATGTCGGGATGACCCCCAGATTTATCCAGGGTTCCACCGGCCCGTATATTTTTGATGTGGATGGCAGCAAATATATCGACTACATCTGCTCCTGGGGTCCGATGATCCTCGGGCACAACAACAGCGAAGTCCTTGACGCGGTCGTCCGCACCGCGGAGAACGGCCTCAGTTTTGGCACCCCGACGGAGCTTGAGGTGGAAATTGCGGAATATATCTGTGAGCGGATTCCTCACGTTGACATGATCCGCATGGTAAACTCCGGAACAGAGGCTGTCATGAGCGCCATCCGCCTTGCCAGAGGGTACACCGGCAAAAACAAGGTCATCAAATTCGCCGGCAACTACCACGGTCACAGTGACTGTCTTCTCGTGGACGCCGGTTCCGGACTGATGACACAGGGTATCCCCGGCAGCGCCGGTGTTCCGGAAGGCTGCACGCAGGACACCCTCAGTGCGGTCTACAATGATATTGCGAGTGTTGAAGAGCTTTTCAAGGCAAACAAAGATGAGATCGCCTGTGTCATCGTCGAGCCTGTCGCCGCAAATATGGGCGTGGTTCCGCCGCAGCCGGGCTTTCTGCAGGGGCTCCGCGAGCTCTGCACCAAATACCATGCACTCCTGATCTTCGATGAGGTAATCACCGGATTCCGACTCGCGTTCGGCGGAGCAGCAGAAGTGTTTGGAATCACCCCCGACCTCGTGACTTACGGCAAAATCATCGGAGGCGGTATGCCGGTAGGCGCATACGGCGGCAGAAGAGACATCATGGAAATGGTAGCCCCGCTCGGTCCGGTATACCAGGCAGGCACTCTTTCAGGCAACCCGGTAGCAATGGCGGCGGGACTTGCCCAGCTGAAGATTCTCTACGAAAACCGCGGGGATTATGCCGTTCTCTCCGCCAACGCAGACAAACTGTATGAAGGAATGAAGGAAATCATCCGCCGCTATGAGCTTCCGGCGACCGTAAACCATATCGGCTCACTGGGTTCTGTCTTCTTCACCGATGCGGAGGTTACCAATTATTCCATCGCCAAAACAGCAGATACCGGGGAATTTGCCCGTTACTTCCGCTTCATGCTGGAGCATGACATCAATGTGGCTCCATCTCAGTTCGAAGCTATGTTCCTCTCCCTGGCTCATACCGATGATATCATCCAGTATACACTGGACACCTTCGAGGCTTACGCGAAAACACGCCGGGACGAGATCGAAAGCGATCTGTAAAATCCGGCGGCTGCATCAAAAAGAAATGCTCGCGCATCCGGCTGCGCCGATCATGTATGATCTGCGGTTTTTTCGCATACCGCATACGCGCAGCCGCTGCCCCGCCGCAATGCGGATTCACTACTACAACGATCAGAAAGTAAACAAACCAATTATATTACAAGATGGTGCCCCGTAAATTCCAACTTGAAACATCAATTGGTCCTGGCTGCCAAAGAGCCCTCTGCCACAATACTGGAGGAAGATATATGCACGTAGAAATATACACTGACGGTGCCGCTCGCGGAAATCCTGATGGTCCTGGCGGATACGGATGCGTTCTGCAGTACGTCGACAGTCAGGGACAGCTTCACGAGAGGGAGCTCTCCCGCGGCTACAGAAAAACAACCAACAACCGGATGGAGCTGATGGCAGCAATCGCAGGACTTGAGGCCCTCACGCGTCCCTGCGACGTAACCCTTCATTCTGATTCCCAGTATCTTGTCAATGCCTTCAATCAGCACTGGATCGACTCATGGATCCGCAAGGGATGGAAGAGAGGAAAAAATGAACCGGTCAAGAACATCGATCTCTGGAAACGGCTGCTCGAAGCCAAAAAGCCGCACAATGTAACCTTCGTCTGGGTCAGAGGCCATGACGGCAACGAACTGAACGAGCGCTGTGACAGACTGGCAACAGGAGCGGCAGACAGCGATGATCTCTCCGTCGATCCCGGAACGAGATAAAACACGCTGCGCGAGTTTTATCTCGCTATCGCGACGCTCGCCGCACACGAATACTTCGCATTCGGCTGCGGCTCACTGTTCGCGTAAATCAGTTAACCCGGTCCGACCGTCCCGCGGATCGGTTACCCTCTCCTCTCGAAAACCCCACTGCACGTCTTCCAATCTTATTTTTCCCTTTCTGCATAATCCCCTCGAAAATCCTGACGAAAAATACCAGTCAACGGCCTCACCGGCGGAAAATGCCAATCAGCCGTTGACATTATTCCGGAACAAGTGTAGAATTTACTCAGCATATTTCATACTATGTAAATAGGAATTGTAGTATAATAAAAAGGCGAGGATCACTAATGGAATTTAACACCAGGCTTCTTCATGGAAAAGCTGTCCGCAAGTATCCTGACAGCGCAATCCTTCCTCCGATCTCTCAGGTAACCGCTTTCCGGTTCGACACAGCAGAAGAGCAGGCAAAGGTATTTCAGCACAAAGCCGCCGGTTTTGCATACAGCAGAGTAGGCAATCCGACAGTTGCTGCCTTTGAGCAGAGAATCAATGAGCTCGAGGGTGGCAATGCATGCATTGCCTGCTCATCCGGCATGTCCGCGATTACCCTCGCTCTGCTGAATATGCTCTGCGCGGGAGATGAGATTATCGCGGGAAGCGGCCTTTACGGAGGCTCCATCGACCTCTTTGAAGACCTTACAAAGTTCGGAATCACCACACATTTTGTCAATCACGTCACCCCGGAAGAAATCGAACCGCTGATCAACAGTCACACAAGGTTGATCTACAGTGAGGTGATCGGGAACCCGGGACTTCGGGTGCTTGATATCCGGAAGGTTGCTGATTTTGCGCATGCACACGGAATCCCCCTGATGACGGATTCGACGACTGCGACTCCCTACCTGGTGAATCCGATCTCTCTTGGAGCAGACATCGTGGTTCACTCATCCTCCAAATACATCAACGGATACGGGAATGCCATCAGCGGTGTCATCATAGATTCCGCAAAATTCAAATGGGATTTCGACCGTTTCCGGGCACTTGACGGCTACCGGAAATTTGGAAATCTGGCTTATACCATCCGCCTGCGCACAGATATCTGGGAAAATATGGGAAGCTGCCTGTCTCCGGCGAATGCCTTTTTGAACATCGCCGGACTCGAGACTCTGGGGCTTCGTATGGAGAGAATCTGCAGCAACGCCAGCAGGCTGGCGGAAGCCCTGAACGGCATCGATGGAATCAAGGTCAATTATCCTCTGCTTGAGAGCAGCCCTGACAGAGACCTTTGCCGCACACAGCTCAAGGGCTTCGGCGGCGGCATTCTCACCTTCCGGACAGGAAGCAGAGAACGGGCTTTCCGAATTCTCAACAGCCTGAAATACGCGGTGATCGCCAGTAATATCGGAGATATCCGCACACTGGCCATCCATCCCGATTCCACGCTCTACATCAGAAGTACAAAAGAGCAGAAGGAATCCGCCGGAGTCTTCGATGACACCATTCGCGTCAGCGTAGGAATCGAGAACATTGACGACCTGATCGACGATTTCACCGAAGCGATCCGCAATTCCTGATGTCCGACACATCCTGAAGCACACGAGGGAGTCAAAGTTTGTACAAGGTATTTACAATATCAAATGGCTTACCGTTTACTCAGGACTTTTACACTATGCTCAACAGGGAAAACGTTTACTCAAGACATTTACACCATCAAAAGAGATTACCGTTTACTCTAGGTATTTACACCATCAAAAGCGATTACCGTTCACTCAAGGTATCTACACGATCAAAAAGGATAAAAAATAAAGAGGATAAGGAGTACAGAAAAATGAAAATCACAGTATCCGGAGAAAACAAGGAAGTAAAGGACGGCATTACCATCTCAGAACTGATCAGCCAGGAGAACGTGGAGACACCGGAATACGTAAGTGTCTCCGTAAACGAAGAGTTTGCCCAGAAATCAGACTTCGACACCACACACCTGAAGGAGGGCGATGTCGTTGAATTCCTCTATTTCATGGGCGGCGGATGCATGTAAGACAGGAGGATAAGGAGAATGCCATTCACAAATGAGCAGCTGGAGCGTTATTCCAGACATATCATCTTAAAAGAAATCGGTGTAAAGGGCCAGAAAAAGCTTCTGAACGGAAGCGTTCTGATCATCGGTGCAGGCGGACTCGGAGCACCGGCAGCCATGTATCTCGCTGCTGCAGGTGTCGGAAAAATCGGCATCGCCGACGCCGATAATGTTGATCTCTCCAACCTTCAGAGACAGGTCATTCATACCACAAATGACATCGGAAAGCCGAAGGTGGAATCCGCAAAGGAAACCATGAATGCGATCAACCCGGACGTCGAGGTTCAGACCTACCATGACTTCATCACCAGCAAAAACATCATGGACATCATCCGCGACTACGATTTTGTCATCGACGGAACCGACAATTTTCCCGCAAAATTTCTGATCAACGATGCCTGCGTCATGGCGGATAAGCCCTTTTCTCACGCGGGAATCATCCGCTTCAAGGGGCAGCTCATGACAGTCGTTCCTCACCAGGGCCCCTGCTACCGCTGTGTATTCAAGGAGATGCCTCCGAAGGACGCCGTTCCGACCTGCAAACAGGCCGGAGTCATTGGCGCCATGGGTGGAATCATAGGTTCCCTGCAGGCACTCGAAGCAGTAAAATATATCACAGGTGTCGGAGACCTGCTGGTCGGCAGACTTCTGACCTTTGACGGTCTGAAAGGCGAATTCCACACAATCAAGCTCCCACCCCGCGGAGATGGATGCGCGGTATGCTCCGACCACCCGACCATCACAAAGCTTATCGATTACGAGCAGGCACAGTGCGAGTGGAAACCGGGACAGAACTGACCGCCGCGCAGAATGTCTGAGTTTTCTGGTAAATATCCGGCACGGATAATCCTATCCCGGGAAATTATGGCTTGACATGCAGGAGGTTTGCAGTTTGAAGGTTACAATCAGAAAAAGCGATTACGAGAAGATGCTTTCCCACGCGCGCTCCGTATGGCCTGAAGAGGCCTGCGGACTCATTGCCGGGATTGATCATATCGATGACACCGACCCCGACGCAAAGGTTGAGATTCGCGAGATCCGCAAGGTATACCTTCTGGAAAACCAGGATCACACAAATGTTCATTTTTCTCTGGACCCGGGAGAACATCTGAAGGCAGTCGTCGATATGCGGAAGCATCACCTGAAGCCACTCGGCAACTGGCACTCCCACCCGGAAACGCCGTCCCGCTCATCGGCCGAGGATATCCGTCTGGCATCCTTCGACCATACAGCAAGCTACCTGATCCTGTCACTGATGGACAATGAACATCCGGTGCTGCACAGCTTTCATGTGGAAAACGGCGTATCCACACCAGAGGCTCTTGAAATCATTTCCGGATGATTACCGGAAAGACAGGAAACCCGCGGCCGCATATTTTATCTCACATGCGTCAGGCGGTCACAGTTCGTGTAAATAACAGCTTCCGACACTTCGGAAGATACGAGGAGGTACAAGTCAAATATGGCTACAGATTACGCAACATTAAAAAAAGGCGGATGGATGAGGCAGAAACAGAAAAACTATTTTGCCCTCCGTATTCACGTGACCGGCGGACATCTGACAGATGAACAGATGGCAGGCGTTTCACTCGTCGCAAAAAAATACGGCCACGGATACGTCCATCTCACAGCCCGTCAGTCACTGGAAATCCCGTGGATGAAGCTCGAGGATATTGAGGCGATCAAGGCGGAGCTCGCAAAATACGGCGTACAGCCGTCTGTCTGCGGTCCGCGTGTACGCACCACCACTGCATGCCAGGGCAGCGCAACCTGTCCCTCTTCATGCATAGATACCTACGCCCTGGCCCAGGAAATCGATGAGAGATATTTTGCGAAGGAGCTTCCGGGAAAATTCAAGTTCGGTGTGACCGGATGTCAGAATAACTGCCTGAAAACAGAAGAAAATGATATCGGCATCAAGGGAGCCGAGCGCGTCGAGTGGATCGAGGATAACTGCATCGCCTGCGGCGTATGCGTCAAGGCCTGCCGCGAAAACGCGATTACACTTGCCGACGGTAAAATCACCATCGACCGTGACAAATGCACAAACTGTGGAAGATGCGCGAAGGCATGCCCTGCAGACGCCTATGAAGAACATCCCGGATATATCATGTCCTTCGGCGGTATGTTCGGCAACCATTTTCACAAGGGAAGACAGCTTGTACCCTTCTTTGAGAGCCACGACAAGCTGATCCAGATCTGCGATACCGTCATCCGCTTCTTCCACGATAACGCACAGCCGGGAGACCGTCTTCAGTTTGCTGTCGACAGATACGGTCAGGACAGATTCGACGAGCTGATCCGGGAAACCTTCGCCAAGAGCGAAGAATCCGCAAAAAAAGAAGCATCCGAGCCTCTTGAGCTCTCCGACTGGAAGCTCAGAACCGATCTTCAGAAATAATTCCGGACAATCCGAAACAGATACACAGGATCCATATTTTATCCGCAGGAGGAAAGACAAATGGCAAAGGAAATCGACGGAATTCAGGTTGACGAAACTGTAGACATCACGGATGTAGTCTGCCCGGTTACTTTTGTAAAGGCAAAGGTTGCCCTCGAGGAGCTTGACGACGGTCAGGTTCTCTCTGTTCATATGAATGACGGAGAGCCGGTGCAGAACGTGCCGAGAAGCATTAAAGAAGAAGGCCACAAGATTCTGAAGCTCATCGATAACGAAGACGGAACCTACGATCTCCTCGTCCGCAAGGTTGAAGACTAACAGCTCATCATTGAGCTGGAATAAATATTGAAAGTCCGGAACCCGGAATAAACTGGGTTTTCGGACTTTTTCTATGTCTCGTGAGTACATTTTTCAAAAAAAGATTCGGCGTTTACCGACCACCCTTTTTGCCTGAAAACGGAACCACCTATTTACCTCCGTCTGTGAAGGTGAATAATTCCTCGACAGTAACGTCAAATACTCTTGCAATATCCATTGCCAGCTTTAATGAGGGATTATATTTACCGTTTTCCAGATGAACAATTGTCTCCCTCCGGGCACCAACTTTCTCCGCGAGATCCGCCTGCGTTAATCCTGCTTTTTCACGGAATTCTTTTATTTTTGTAACAAGTGCCACCTCATACTCCCTTCTGATCCATTACCTTGAAAATGATAATTCGCAGTATGGAAATGATGATCAGCGAAATCATAATAACCCAGCCCATGAAAGATGCAGTATTAGCTACATGCCCCAATGTGCCGCCAATAAATGCAGTCAAAGCCATTGCTACTGCAAATATTTTCAGACAGATGGAGTCACATCTTTTTAAATTTGCTCTTGCAAGCTCATCGATGGGTTCTTTGTGAAATTTCCGGACTCTGTATGATATCAGGAAAATAATACATATGATCCCTCCTGCGACAGCATTTTGAATATACGTGTAGGATTCTTTCCAATCCGTTCTTACCCAGCACCAATAGTAGAATGTCAAACCAATGGTAAGAACTGCAGTTTCTGCCATCAATTCTGTAATACTGACTTTTTTATTCATAATGCCTCCTGTGTGATATATTTGTCACTTGTGTTATAAATATATCACATCAAAATTACTTGTCAACAATAAATGTGATAAATAATTCACTTTGCATATTCAGATATACAGTTTCCAGACCGCGATTGACAGCTATGAGGGCTTGATGAGTGTGTCTGATTCTGAAAGAATTGTTTAATTGTTAAGAAGTGAGGCCTTAAACCGTTACAAGGATTACAGGAAGTTGCAAATTATAAGAGCGCAAAAAGACATTATTATATGCGGGTTACGCGATTAACCTATTGTGGAATGAGCTTTTTTTAAATACTATGGAACAAAAGCGTAAAGGAGAAACCCCATGTCAGATAAAAGATTTTTACAAGATGTGCTGCGCATCTCCATACCGGTGGCATTACAATCCATGCTGCAGTCTTCCTTTTCCATGGTCGATCAGATCATGGTCGGTCAGCTTGGAGATAAAAGTGTTGCTGCGGTTGAAATTGCCGGAAAGCCCAGTTTTATTTATGCGTTTGTCATTGGAGCAATCAGTACGATCACAGGAATCATGATCTCGCAGTACATTGGCAACCACAACAGAAAAGCAGAGGAAAAGAGCATCTGTATCAATTTTCTGGTGATGATATTAACCGGGCTTACCTTTCTATCTGTTTTCAGCCTTTTCCAGAATCCGTTCGTGGGAATGTTTACGGAAGAAGAGCAGGTAATCGCAGAGGGCAGCACATATCTCGGGATTATCTCATGGACATTCATTCCGCTGGGGATCTGTAACATTCTGGGGACGGCGCTGCGATGCCGGGACAAATCAACCTGGCCACTTTATATCGGCATTTTTTCTGCTTTGCTCAATACAGTTTTAAACTACTGCTTTATATTTGGAAATTTTGGCACGCCGCGTCTTGGAATAGCAGGTGCCGCATATGCGAGTGTCATATCCCAGGCAGCAGGAGCACTGATTTCCATCCTGTGTTTTTGCAGATTATATGGGCGGATTCGTATTTCGTTAAGCCTTGGAAAGGCAGGATATTCGCAGTACTTTCTGATGCTTCTGCCGATTGTTTTGAATGAGTTTTTCTGGTCCGTGGGACAAAGCGTATACACATATGTTTATGGGCATATGGGGACTAATGAACTGGCAGGAATGTCGTTGACGGGCGCTGTTCAAGGCCTGACCATGGGAGCATTAAGTGGCCTGTCTCAGGCAGCAGGGATTCTGATCGGCAAAAGGCTGGGCAGCAGGGAATATGATGCTGCTTATGAGGATTCCAAAAAGCTATGCGGTCTTGGAGTGGCCGGATCACTGGTCTTCACGCTGTTATTGATTTTGATCAGAAATCCGTATGTTCAACTGTTCAACGTATCAGGAGATGTTCGCGGAATTGGCGCAGATATTATGGCAGCATTTGCGATCCTGATGCCTGTGAAGGTACAGAATATGATACTGGGAGGCGGAATCATCCGAAGCGGCGGAAAAACAAAGTACGTCATGATGATTGACATGATGGGAACCTGGCTGATCGGCGTACCTCTGGCGCTGCTTACAGGATTGTATATTAAGATTCCGGTTATCTGGGTCTACTTTATTTTATCGCAGGAAGAACTGGTCCGTCTGATCGTATCTGTTATTATGTTCAGAAGCAGAAAATGGATGCATACACTACAATAATCGGAGATGAATATGTGGGATGAAAAGAAGATCCGGATTATTGATATTGCAGATGAATTAGGCGTCAGTACAGCGACGGTTTCCAATGTTATCCACGGCAAAACAAAAAAGATATCCGACGCAACGGTCAGACGTGTGCAGGAAAAACTCGTTGAAAGAGGATATATTCCGAATATGGCCGCGACGCTCCTTTCGCAGAACAATTCGAGAATTGTCGGAGTGGTCGTAAACAATCATCCGAAATATGAAGGACATGTTCTGGAAGACCCGTTCGTCAGCAGCGCAGTCAATGCGTTATCCGATGCGCTGGAAAGCCATGGATATTTTTTGATGCTGAAGAAGACAAACGACATCATGGATATTGTCCCCTTCGCATCGATGTGGAATATGGATGGGATGGTAATCATGGGTTTCTGCGAAGATGAGTATCAGAAACTTCGTGACCGCATCAGGATACCGTTTGTTGTATATGACGGCTTCTTTCAGAATGACAGAAACATCTGCAATCTGATGCTGGATGATTATGACGGAGGAAGGCAGGTCGGCGCGTTCTTCAGGGAAAACGGCAGAGAGAAGATATTATTTATCGCGGATAACCGGCTGAAACCGGATTTTGACAGATATGAGGGTCTTTGCTCCGGTTATGGAAGAACAGTTGATTTTCTGGAAGTGCCTATGAGTAAAAAAGAAAGACAGGCACATTATCGGGATATCTTACCGGTATTTCAGGATTATGATTCGGTATTTGCTGCATCGGATTATTATGCGGTTGAAATTATGTACTTTCTGATTCACGCGGGGATACGCGTCCCGGAAGATATCTGGGTTGTGGGATTTGACGACATGGAGTTATGTAGAAATGTCATGCCGCAGTTATCATCCGTCCGGCAGGATGTGTTTTTGCGCGCGGGAAAAGCAGTGGAGTATCTGGATCGGATGAAAACAGACAGAAGTTATTCTGTAACGGACAAAATTCCGGTACATTTCGTTCCGCGGATGAGCTGTGGAAGAAGATCATATTGATTGGAAGCGGAAATCACGGACATTGGGAGATCAGTTTAGCAATTGAATCAGACAGTGCTTTTTTGTACTCTTTTTCCCGTTAAGGAAAGGCCAAAATCTCTGACATTGCCACCGGCTTTCGAGATGGTATCACAAAAGATACCATGTTAGAAAAATCTGCTTACTTGATATAAAATTGAAATACAGTATGATAATGAATACAAAGAACAACACAACTATCAGGAACGAGATAAAACACGCTGCGCGAGTTTTATCTCGCTATCGCGACGCTCGCCGCACACGAATACTTCGCATTCGGCTGCGGCCCACTGTTCGCGTAAATAAAAATAGGGGACCAGAAAGGCAAAGGGGTCATTGTTATGTCCAGTGAAATCAAACAGAGGAAGATGTTGCCAAAGTACATCGAAATACGCGGCGCCAAGGTTCATAACCTCAAGAATATCAATGTAGACGTCCCGCTTAATGAGATCGTGGCGATTGCCGGGGTCTCCGGATCGGGAAAATCCTCGCTTGCGCTTGGTGCGCTATATGCCGAGGGATCCCGCAGGTATTTGGAATCTCTCTCTACCTATACGCGCCGGAGGATGACGCAGGCGGAAAGGGCGGATGTGGATGATGTCCGCTACGTGCCGGCTGCCCTTGCACTGCGCCAGCGGCCCGGAGTTCCCGGTATCCGCAGTACATTCGGGACACTTTCGGAGCTGCTCAATAGTCTGCGGCTTATGTTTTCGCGGCTTGCGAGCCACCGCTGTCCAAACGGACATTACTGTCCGCCGTCTCTTTCCGTTGCGGCCATGCAGGAAATCACCTGCCCAGTCTGCGGCGCGAAATTCTACGGTCCCGGAGCAGAAGAGCTTGCCTTCAACAGCACCGGTGCCTGCAAGACCTGCGGCGGAACAGGAGTCGTCCAGACTGTGAATGAGGCAGCCCTGGTGCCGGATGATTCCAAGACCATTGACGAAGGTGCGGTCGTTGTCTGGGGGACGCTCATGTGGTCGCTGATGAAGGATATCGTGCGCACGATGGGTGTCCGGACAGATGTTCCGTTCCGCGATCTGACACCGGAGGAGAAGGAGATTGTCTATCACGGCGAGCTGAAAAAACACCACATCCACTATGTCAATCCGAACACGCTGGAGCAGGCGGAGATGGATTTTAATTATTACAGTGCGGTTAATTCCGTGAAGAATTCCCTTGCCAAGGTCAAGGACGAGAAGGGAATGAAGCGGCTCGAAAAATATCTGGAAGAGGATGTCTGCCCAGATTGCCGCGGAACCAGACTTTCAGAAGCCGCCCGCGCGCCCAGGCTTCGAGGGATAGGGCTGGATGAAGCCACAGCCATGACGCTCTCAGAACTGATTCCCTGGGTGAAGGGCGTTCCGGCTTCTTTGCCGGAAGAGATGCGTCCCATGGCAGAAAAGATCTGTGAATCCTTCCTGGACGTCTCAAAGCGGCTGATGGATCTGGGGCTTGGCTATCTTTCTCTTGACAGAGCGGCATCGACGCTTTCCACCGGTGAAAGACAGCGCGTGCAGCTCGCGAGGGCAGTCCGCAACCGTACGACAGGCGTGCTCTATGTTCTCGATGAGCCGTCAATCGGATTGCATCCATATAATCTCAAGGGTCTTACCGGCGTAATGGACGATTTGCGCTCGGACGGAAATTCGGTTGTCCTTGTCGATCATGACACACAGGTTCTAAAACACGCTGACTGGATGATTGAGATGGGCAGAGGAGCCGGCGCGGACGGAGGAACGGTTATTGCAGAGGGGCGCATCGAGGATGTCTCGGAAAATCCCGAATCCGTTATCGGGCCGTACCTCTCCGATCAATATGAAGCAAGAATCCGCCCGGTTACAAAGCCGGCCGCCATGTTTGAGAAAGGCATCATTCATCTGGAAACAGAAATGATTCACACCGTACATCCACTGGATGTGCGGATCCCGATGGGACGGCTCACCGTGGTAACGGGCGTCTCCGGGTCCGGAAAGACGACCATGGTGCTTGAAAGCCTGATTCCGGCACTCAGGGCAAAAATCAGCGGGCAGAAGCTGCCGGTACATGTAAAAAACATCGAGGCAGAGGGCATCACACAGGTCAAGCTGATTGACGCGACACCGATCGGCATTAATGTGCGCTCAACCGTGGCGACGTACGCAAATGTCCATGATGGGCTCCGAAAAGTTTACGCGAAGACAAAGGACGCAAAAGAACGCTCCTTTAAGGCGGGAGACTTTTCTTATAATACGGGGAAGCTCCGCTGTCCGACCTGTGACGGAACGGGGGAAATTTCCCTGGACGTCCAGTTTCTGCCTGACGTGAAGATTCCCTGCCCGGACTGCCGGGGCTCCCGGTACAGCAGAGAGGCTTTTGATATTCGCAGGAAGGCAAAGGACGGTAACGAATACAGTCTGCCGGAACTCATGAATATGAGTGTGGACCAGGTGCTGCATGCGCTTGGCGGGCTTAAACTCCTGCAGCAGCGCCTGCAGGTACTGCACGACTTAGGGCTCGGCTATCTGACCCTCGGAGAGGAAACACCGGGGCTTTCCGGCGGCGAAGCGCAGCGTTTAAAGCTGGCCAGCGAGATGGGAAAGGGCCAGAGCGACTCTGTGTTTATTTTTGATGAACCGACGATCGGCCTGCATCCGCAGGATGTGAGGACACTGCTGCATGTTTTTCAGACTTTGATCGGCCATGGAGCAACGGTCATTGTCATTGAGCATGACCTTGATGTCATTAAGAATGCCGATTACATCATCGACATGGGGCCCGGCGGCGGAAAGGAAGGCGGCAGGATCGTTGCCTTCGGGACACCGGATGAAATCAAACAGACAGGTGAAAGCATTACCGGGCAGTATGTATAACTCTCAATTGTAAAACTAAATTTCCCCGAGATGGAATTTAGTTTTGCAATTGAGAAAGAAGCACCGCCGAATAACCAAATGGCTTGACTTTGTCCCGCGAACTCTATATACTCCAAAGCATGATCAATTTCATAACAACAGGCAATGACGGGAACAAGTAGGAAAGAACAGAAGCCTTCAGAGAGCTGCCGGCAGGTGAGAGGCGCAGGAAGAGTTTTTTCACGAATACATCCCCGAGCTCTGCACCGAAACATTTACAGTAGGCTGCAGCGTAGTGGCGCACGTTATAAACGCCGGAGTATTTGCTTTTCATGTCCATGCATTCCATGTTCAGCTGTTTCATCTCATGATAACGGCTGATAACGGCGCACAGATACTCCAGGAGGCGGATATCGTGAGATACCCGTGAAATTAGGTGGTACCACGGAAGAATTTTTAAGCTTTCGTCCTGAATGAATTACGGTTCGGGACGGGAGCTTTTTTATGCATTGTATAGACCCGAAAGCCACATCAAGGTGAAAGACTCTGTCCGTACCGGAGAACCGGACACATCGCGCACATTCGCTGTGCACTTCATTTCCCAACGGAAGGACCAGCCAGCGGAATCAAACAGAAAAGGAGAATAGCAGAACAATGACACTTTACGAAGAACTGCAGGCGCGCGGACTGCTCGCGCAGCTCACAGACGAAAAGGAAATCGCCGACCTCATCAATCAGGGAAAAGCCACCTTCTATATCGGCTTTGATCCGACCGCTGATTCCCTGCATGTCGGTCACTTTATGGCCCTGCTGCTGATGAAGAGACTTCAGGCGGCGGGCAACAAGCCGATCGCCCTTGTCGGCGGAGGCACCGCGATGATCGGCGACCCCTCCGGCCGCACCGACATGCGGAAGATGATGACCGTTGATATGATTGATCACAATGTAGAATGCTTCAAAAAGCAGATGTCCCGCTTCATCGAATTCGGCGACGGAAAGGCACAGATCGTCAACAATGCGGACTGGCTCCGTGATCTGAACTTCCTGGAATTCATGCGCGATATCGGATCCCAGTTCAATGTAAACGAAATGCTCCGCGCGCGCTGCTATGTCAACCGCATGCAGACCGGACTTTCCTTCCTTGAATTTTCCTATATGCTGATGCAGAGCTACGACTTCTACAGACTGTACCAGGATTACGGCTGCCAGATGCAGTTCGGCGGCGATGATCAGTGGTCCAACATGCTCGGCGGCATCAACCTCATCCGCAAGAAGCTGAACAAGGACGCCTATGCCATGACCATTTCTCTGCTTCTGAAGCATGACGGAACAAAGATGGGCAAGACCGCGGGCGGCGCTGTATGGCTCGATCCGGACAAATACAAGCCTTATGATTTCTACCAGTACTGGAGAAATGTTGACGACTCTGACGTACTGAAATTTCTCCGCATGATGACCTTCCTTCCACTGGAACAGATCGATGAGATGGATAAATGGGAGGGCAGCAAGCTGAACGAGGCAAAATCAATCCTGGCATATGAGCTTACCTCTCTGGTACACGGAGAGGACGAGGCGAAGAAGGCGCAGGCAGGAGCCGAGGCGGTCTTCAAGGGTGCCGGAAGTCTCGACACCGTTCCCTCCGTTGTCCTCACTCAGGATGACTTTAACGAAAACGATGCCATTGATATCATCAGTCTCCTCGTAAAAACCGAACAGTGCGGTTCCCGCTCCGACGCCCGCCGCGCCATCACCAAAGATCACAGCATTACCGTCGGCGAGAGCAAGATCGATGACTTCAAATACGAAGTGAAGAAGACGGATATCCCCGCAGAAGGTCTCCTGATCAAGAAGGGCAAGAAGAATATCAAGAAAGTAGTTGTCGAATAAACGACAATGCGGGAATCACTTCCAGGCTCTTTCGCACGATTCGCATATGACCTGCTACAGTCTGCAATGATACAGCAGGATCAGTGGCCAGCTTTTTCGCGACGCTTCACATCTGACGTGCCGCAGTCTGCTATGATGCAGCAGAATCAGCGTACACCTATTTCGCGTGCAGCATGCCTGTCTGCGTTTTCGAAGAGTCCGCACTTTCCCATTTGGCCCCTGCACTTCTTGTGCAGAAGCTTGGGATTGCGATGAAGTTCATATAGTGGTAAGATTAATTCCGTACGTGCTGCCGACGGGCAGTTTCGTACGGATTTTTCACAATAAACAGTTCGTGGACAACTGCAGAGTTCACGAAAGCAGGAGGAAGCAGTTATGGCACCAAAGAAAAAATACGGAGTCAACGAACTCCGTGAGATGTTCCTTTCATTTTTTGAATCAAAGGGCTGTCTGAGGCTGAACAGTTTTTCACTCGTTCCGCACAATGACAATTCCCTTCTGATCATCAACTCCGGCATGGCTCCGATGAAGCCCTGGTTCACCGGGCAGGAGATTCCGCCGAGAAGAAGAGTTACCACCTGTCAGAAATGCATCCGTACCGGTGATCTGGAAAACGTCGGGAAAACCGCCCGTCACGGCACGTACTTCGAGATGCTTGGAAACTTTTCCTTCGGAGACTACTTCAAGAAAGAGGCGATTCCGTGGGCGTGGGAATTCCTGACCGAGGTTGTCGGTCTCGACGCGGACAGACTGTATCCCTCCGTATATGAAAAAGACGATGAGTCCTACAATATCTGGCTCAATGACATGCACATCCCTGCAGAGCGCATCTACAAATTCGGCAAGGAGGATAACTTCTGGGAGCACGGCTCCGGCCCCTGCGGTCCCTGTACAGAGATTTACTATGACAGAGGTCCCGAATTCGGAAACGGACCGGAGGATGTCATGGGCGGAGAGGGCGACCGCTTCATGGAAGTATGGAACGTCGTTTTCTCTCAGTTCAACAACGACGGACACGGCAATTACACCGACCTCGTACAGAAGAACATCGATACCGGAATGGGACTTGAGCGTCTCGCGGTTGCCGTTCAGGGCGTCGGCTCCCTGTTCGATGTCGATACTGTAAAATCACTTCGTGACCTCGTATGCACCCTTGCGGGAGGCATCGCCTACGAGCAGCCGGACACCCATGATACCGACGTATCCGTCCGCATCTGCACCGACCACGCAAGAGCCATGACCTTCATGATCTCCGATGGCATCATGCCGTCCAACAACGGCCGCGGATATGTTCTGCGCCGAATCATCCGCCGCGCGGTCCGTCACGGAAGAAAGCTCGGCATCAAGGGTTCCTTCCTGACAAAGCTCGCAGAGAATGTAATCGAGGGCTCGAAGGACGGCTATCCGGAGCTGGAGGAAAAGAGAGATTTCATTCTGAACGTCATCCAGGCAGAAGAGGATAAATTCGAGAAAACCTATGAGCAGGGCATGGACATCCTGCAGAGCATGGAGGATGAACTGGAGGCAGCCGGCAGAAAAGAACTCTCCGGTGAGAATGCCTTCAAGCTTTACGATACCTACGGATTCCCCATTGATAATACAAAGGAAATTCTGGAAGAAAAGGGCTATACCGTTGATGAAGCGGGCTTCAATGCCGCAATGAAAAAACAGAAGGAAACCGCGCGCGAGGACCGCAAAAAATCCGGAAAATCCTCGACCTACATGGGCGCAGCGGCGACCATCTATGAGGAAATGGATCCAGCCATCAACTCCGAGTTTATCGGCTATGACAAAACACAGGCAGACAGCCGGATCGTGGCAATGGCAGCCTTCGCAGGCGAGGAAGAGGACAGTGACTCCGTCGTGGAAGCCCTCGCGGATGGACAGTCCGGCGCCATTATCACCGCTGAAACACCGTTCTACGGAACGATGGGCGGACAGGTCGGCGACATCGGAACCATTGTTCTCGGCAGCGACGACACAGAGGCTGCCGCGCTCGGAAAGGGAGCTGCCGTATTCCAGGTAACCGCGACCGAACACGTAGCCGGCAATAAGATTGCCCACATCGGCAAGGTCGTAAAAGGCATGTTCAAGCTGGGCGACACAGTCACACTGAAGGTTGATGAGAAAGAACGCATGGCGACCTGCCGCAACCACAGCGCGACACACCTTCTCCAGAAGGCACTCCGTGAAGTGCTCGGCACCCATGTGGAGCAGGCCGGCTCCTACCAGGACGCAGACCGTACCAGATTCGATTTCAGCCATTTCCAGGCCATGACCCCGGAAGAGCTGAAGAAGGTAGAAGACCTTGTCAACGAGAAGATCCAGGCAGGACTTCCGGTCAAGACAGAAATCATGAGTCTTGACGACGCGAAGAAGAGTGGTGCTATGGCGCTCTTCGGTGAGAAATATGGCGATAAGGTACGTGTCGTTCGCATGGGCGACTTTTCAACGGAGCTCTGCGGAGGTACACACGTATCCAATACCCTGCAGATCGGACAGTTCAAGATTCTGTCCGAGAGCGGCGTAGCTGCCGGCGTCCGCAGGATCGAGGCGCTGACCGGCGACAACGTAAGGAAATATTACGAGAAACTGGAAGCACAGTTAAAGGATGCCGCTTCCCTCCTCAAGGCAACCCCTGACACTCTCGCGGATCATATCCGGAAACTTCAGGATGAACTCAAGGCATCCCGCAGCGAGAACGAGTCGCTGAAGGCAAAGGAAGCACAGAATGCCCTGGGCGATGTCACCGGAAACGCAAAGGACATCAACGGCGTGAAATTTGTCGCCTCCGCTCTTAAGGATGTAGATCCTGACGAGCTGAGAAATCTCGGCGACAGCCTGAAGACAAAGCTGGGAGACGGCAGCGTCATCCTTCTTCTGGCAGACAACGGCGGAAAGGTCAACCTGATGTGCATGGCAGACGACACTGCCGTTGGAAAAGGCGCA
Source organism: Bilifractor sp. HCP3S3_D3 (assembly GCF_052063915.1). NCBI lineage: Bacteria > Bacillati > Bacillota > Clostridia > Lachnospirales > Lachnospiraceae > Bilifractor > Bilifractor sp. HCP3S3_D3. The sequence goes on along the minus strand of NZ_JBQHWP010000010.1, from coordinate 37,830 downwards.
CATGCAGGCAACATCATCCGTTCTGCCGCGAAGATCCTCGGTGGAGGCGGCGGCGGCCGCCCGAATATGGCACAGGCCGGCGGTAAGGATGCCACCAGAATCAACGACGCCATTGCAGATGCCGAGAATATACTGAAAGCACAGATCCGGTAATTCTGAACCACTTAAGAGCGCAGAACCGGATATATGCCTGTCATCTGTATGATGCTGAACGATTCGGATTCTGACTGGAATCAAACGCAATGCAGTGCTGATTCATTTATCAAAGCTGGATTGTCGAGTTTTGAAGCCAGCGCACTGTTCCCCGACGGGACTGGTGCGCTGGCTTTTTTGATATGCGTAATAGAAAGGCTTCCGATTCCCACCGCCTCTGACGCAGCTTCTGCCACCTGCGTCTCATAGTGAAGCGCCCCGATGACAGACAGCCGCAGCCAAGGCCAGGGAGTGTCCAGACTTCCCGGCAAACTCCATTCGTTCTGCCTCCATTACAAATGCCGCTTTCCTGTCACTCATCCGTTTTCTTCATTACATCTTCTGAAATTTGTGTTATTTTATTTATATCTGATAAGACGAAAGAAAGACTGATCGGTAAAAGAGGAGAAAAACATGGCTGAATTTAAAAAGATGCGGCGTTTTAAACAGGAAATTACAAAAGAAGAGTGTATCGAAGTCTTAAAGAAGGCTCCACGCGGTATTATGGCCTTCCACGGAGAGAATGGCTATCCATACGCAATTCCACTCAATCAGTATTACGATGAAGCGGATGGCAGGCTCTACTTCCATGGCGCAAAGGATGGTCTGAAAATCGATCTCCTCGCAAAGGACAATAAGGTCTGTTTCACCGTAATGGACGAAGGCTTTGTGAAGGAAGGCGAGTGGGCTCTCAATATCAAGAGTGTGGTCTGCCTGGGAAGACTCGAGACAGTTACCGATCATGATAAGGCAATCGAACATTGCCGTATGCTCGGCAGAAAATTTTATCCATCTCATGAAGCGGTAGAGGAAGAGATTGCGAAAGCGGGTGGCAGAGTGAATGTGCTGGCTATGACGATCGATCGTATGACCGGGAAACTCGTCAATGAATCATAATTGTTCATCAAATTATTATTGACGCATAATGACGAACAATACAGAAAGTGAGAAAAAAGTATGAAACCATTGTAGTTTGACGCATTTTAATCATATTTAACAGCGTTATTAAAGATGGTACCTGGAGATATCGTCCCAGTTTGAAGGAAATCCCATGTATGTAAGGAGGTCAGATTCGGACAAACGAGTACTTGCTTTGAGATATTTCGCAATGATGGCTTTTAATTTCCGTTTATAGGAGCGAAAGTCATCACCCCGGAGAAGATAGCGGAACATAATCACTACACCAAAGTAGTCGTTTTTGCCCATGGTATAATGCTGTCCCTTTTTCGGTATGTTCAGCTTGTGGTGCAGCCGCGTATCGGGAAAATCATGCTGCAAGATGCGGAATGAATACAGTCTTTCGTTATGAGCACACACATTTCTGAAATATGTAAGGCAACTTAAAGCACCCGCCAATTGTTTTTCGGAAAAATGTACATAAACTCCGGCAATTGCACGCTGCTGCTGAATCTGAAGAACAGAATACATCTTAGATAGCTGACCAAAGGTCAATGCTTTTCGAAGAACCCAAAGCGGTACGTTTTGATGTACGTTTCGCTGATGAACGATGTAATTATGGTCTGTGCTGCGGTTTGCGATTCTGTCAAGAATATTGATAAGCCCCGAAACCATTTTGATATTCGAGGCCTTTTGTGAGTAATTGTTCGGGTCCAGATAAGCGGCCTGCCGCTCACCGAAATGGCTGCAGAAAGCATCAGAAATAAGCTGACCTATTTTTTGTTCAATAATATTCAGGTAGTCAAAAGTAAGAGAACGCAGGGACTTGTCAAACTGGTAAAGAGCAACCACGTCTTCAAATGTTGTTCTGGCCTCATATTTCCGTGTCATTGGATTGATAAAAGGCGTTTTATATCCGCCGATCAGTGAAAAATAGCCGATGTCTGTTAACCTTTGCGTTGCATATGGGATATCAGCAATGATCAATCCTTTGCTTTGGGAGAGCAGATTGATTTGATCCGAATAATTGAGATAGGGTTTTATCATAGCGGTTCTCCAATGCAAAATTAAAGGAGGGCCCGCAGGTCCTCCCGCGGTTCCAGTCCTCGTAGGTGTCCGGAACCTGATCACTAAAGACAATATAACCGGAATGGTGGAATTTGTCAACCTGTCTGATTTTTGCGTCAGATGTGCAAGATAACAAATGGCTGATATGGTCAGGAGGATTGTCAATGCATCCTAAACGTGTCGGCGGATAATTTCAATGTCACGGTATGTGAAAACAGCTGATCGTTGTTTACACCCGCAGGATCAAACCTGTAAGAATGGAGACACATCATGAAAGCGAACCATCGGCAAATTCTCACAGAATACGTTAAACAGCTTGAGAAGGGAATGTATTCTGCGTTTATTGACAGTTCTGTCAATACAAATCTCGCCTATAAGCCGGAATTCGTATCCAATAATTACCACGAAGGCAGGAAGGTCCTGTCGGCACTGGAGAATGAACTGCTTCAATGTGAAGAATTTTACATCAGTGTCGCTTTCATCACACTCGGCGGGATAACTCCTCTTCTTCAGACATTTAAGGAGTTAGAGGAGCGGGGGATTCCGGGCAAAATTCTCACCACCAATTACCTGAATTTCAGCGAACCCCGTGCCATCCAGAAGCTTCACGAGCTGTCAAATCTGGAAATACGAATGTACATGTCGGATGATGACGAGGGCTTCCATACGAAGGGGTATATTTTCAAGAATAAAGATGTATATCGGATCATCGTCGGAAGCTCCAATATGACGCTGACGGCTCTCACCAAAAATAAAGAATGGAATACGAAAATCATATCCACGGAATTCGGAGAATATTCCGAGCGTATTCTCACAGAATTCCAAGATCTTTGGGCTTCGGACAAAACCAGAGAATACCATTCGTTTATCGATGAATACCGAACAGCGTTTGAAATTTCAAGAAAACAGCGTCAGATCGCCCGGGACGCAATTCGGGAGAGCGGCGCGCTGGATTTTGAGTTGTACCGACTGAAACCTAATGCGATGCAGACCGCCTTTATAACCAGCCTGAGGGATTTGATGAAAAGAGGCGAAAAGAGGACACTTCTGATTTCTGCAACAGGCACAGGAAAGACTTATGCAGCCGCCTTCGCGATGAGAGAACTCAACCAGGAAAAGGTGCTATTTTTAGTTCATCGGGAGCAAATTGCAAAACAGGCACAAAAAAGCTTTCGTAAGGTTCTGGGCAGCAAAGTCTCCTATGGGATTATATCCGGAAACCAGAAGGAACCAGACGCAGATTATCTTTTTGCTACCGTTCAGACCATGTCAAGAGATGAAACACTGACCAATTTTTCAAAGCATCAGTTTCAGACCATCATCATTGATGAAGTTCACCGGGCAGGTGCTGCTTCCTATCAGAAAATTGTGGAATATTTTAAGCCTCAGCTTCTTTTGGGAATGACAGCTACACCGGAGAGAACCGATGGCTTTGATATTTACAGCCTGTTTGACCACAACATTGCGACGGAAATTCGCCTTCAGGATGCGATGGAAGAGAATCTGTTATGTCCATTTCATTATTTTGGCATCACAGAACTTGAGGTTAATGGGCAGGTCGCACACGATCTCCAGAACAACGAAACCCTGTCCCTCAGAGATTTTCAATATCTGACGGGAGAAGCCCGTGTAAAATATATCCTGCGAGAAGCAGATTATTATGGCTATAGTGGTAATCGTGTCAAAGGTATAATTTTTTGCAGTCGTAAGGATCTTGGACGAGAATTGTCCTGCAAAATGAATCAGATGGGAAAACAGACAGTTTTTCTGTCCGGTGAGGATTCTCAGTACGAAAGAGAGCAGGCAATCCGGCGCCTGACCAGCGATGACATGCCCAGGAACAGACAGCTCGACTATATCCTGACTGTTGATATATTTAATGAAGGCGTCGATATTCCTGAAATTAATCAGGTCATTCTGCTCCGGCCAACGGAAAGCCCGATCATCTTTGTGCAGCAGCTTGGAAGAGGTCTTCGGAAAGCGGTCGGAAAAGAATTTGTCGTGATTCTGGACTTTATCGGTGCCTATACCAATAATTACATGATTCCGATCGCACTATCCGGAGATCGTTCTTACAACAAGGATAACATCCGCCGCTATGTGCAGGAGGGATCCCGCATGATCCCGGGCTGCTCGACCATACACTTTGATGAAATTTCCCGTAAGAGAATCTTCAGTGCAATTGACAGCGTCAGACTGAACGACACAAAACTTCTTTACGATGCCTATCGGAAGTTAAAATACCAGCTCGGCAGAATCCCTTCACTGACGGATTTCTCTGCCTACGGTTCCGTTAACATAACAAAGTATTTTATGAAATTCAATTCCTATTACGGCTTTCTCAAAAAGTATGAACAGGAATATACAGTAAGACTGGACGCCACAGAAGAGCAGATCCTCGGATTTATCTCGAAAAAGCTTGCCTTTGGAAAACGTCCGGAAGAATTACTCATCCTTCGTGATATTCTTCATAACCACGGCTTCCATTTTCGTATAAAGGCTTATGCAGATGCCCTGTCACGGAGTGGAATCCGGGAAAAGGATGCAACCATTGCCTCTGCTGTTCGCAACCTGACAAATCGTTTTGCAAAAGACTCTGATCAGAAGAAGTTGTCTGCCTGTGTCTTTCTGGAAAAAACAAAAGAGGAAACCTACCAGGCTTCCACCGGATTTCTCCGGGTACTGAAAAATGACACGTTCCGAAAGATGATAGAAGAAACCGTGGAATTTGGTTTGCAGCAATATCAGAAGAACTACAACAACCGGTATAAGGATACGAATTTTCAATTGTACCGGAAGTATACATATGAAGAGGTCTGTCTTCTGCTGAACTGGGACAAAAACATGAACGCACAGAACCTGGGCGGATATTTTTATGACACACGAACGAAAACTCTTCCCGTATTCATCAACTATGACAAGACCGATGATGCCATCGCATATGAAGACCGTTTTCTTGCAGCGGACAGACTCATAGCACTATCCAAACACCCAAGAAAGATCACATCAAGCGATGCGGATCATTTTTACAAACGCACCGAAGCCGACCGCGAAAACCGGATTTTTCTTTTCCTTCGGAAAAATAAGGACGACCGGGAGGCAAAGGAGTTTTATTTCCTCGGTGAAATGCAGGCACAGGGAGATCCGAAACCTATCCGAATGAAATTTGATAAAGTCGATGAAACCGGAGCAGTCATCGGGACACGGATAGATGATGCTTTTGAGGTTGACTATCAGCTTGAGGTTCCGGTCCGTCAGGATCTTTACAATTATATTGTGAAAGAATGATACTATTCGTCAAAGGCCGGAAGGATACCCATCTGCTGAGATAAACAATACAGAAAGTGAGAATAAAAAATGGATACAAAACATGTGGTTGCCGCCGTGATCATTCATCATGGGAAAGTATACGCTACCCAGAGAGGCTACGGAGAATTTAAGGACAAATGGGAGTTCCCCGGAGGGAAGATAGAGCCCGGAGAGACTCCGCAGGAGGCACTCCGCCGGGAAATTCGCGAGGAACTTGATACCGAAATTTCGCCAGGCTCTCTGATCGATACCATCGAGATCGATTATCCTGGATTTCATCTGGTCATGGAATGCTATTATTGTACTGTTCGCAGTGGCAGCCTTACGCTTTTAGAACACGAGGCAGCCAGATGGCTGGATTCAGCTCATCTGGAAGATGTTGACTGGCTCCCGGCAGACCGTTCGCTTCTTCCGGAGATCCGGAAGCATCTGGATCGCCACCTTTGAGTCCGGGTATCCTGCCTGCGGAGCAACAGGCAAGGACAAGATGGTTTCACCGCAAAAGCTTTACGAAGTCCTTGATCATGTGATAGGATTTGAAAAGGATCTGGTTGGCAAGCGGATCCTGGTCTCAGCCGGTCCAACCCGAGAGGCTTTGGATCCCGTTCGTTTTCTCACCAATCATCCACAAGAGTTTCACGATGACAGACAAACCACATAACACGACGGAAAAATAGAATGAAACTATACTTCGCACCGATGGAGGGGATCACCGGAAGGGTTTACCGACAGGTACATCACCGGTTTTTCCCCGGGATAGATAAATATTATACGCCCTTTCTTTCCGTGACCAGAGATCTGAAGATGAAGGGTAGGGACAAAAAGGAACTGGATCCGGCAGAAAATCCGGACATTTTTCTGGTCCCCCAGTTTCTCGGGAACGATCCGGAGGCTTTCCGCAAAGGAATTCAATACGCGGGAAAACTCGGGTATTCCGAGATTAATATCAACTTGGGATGTCCTTCAAAGACCGTGACCGCCAAGAAGAAGGGATCCGGCCTCCTCGACGAACCGGAACTTCTGACAAGACTTCTCGACGGTGTATTCGAAGAGACCGAACAGAATTCTTCCGGCAGATCGTCGGGCTTCGAAAATCCGGGACTGAATTCTTCCGACAGATCCTCCGTCTTCGAAAATCCGGGACTGAATTCTTCCGGCAGTTCCCCGGGCCCGGACAGGAAAATGCAGATTTCAATCAAAACCAGACTAGGGGTCAGCGATCCGGAAGAGGTATTTTCTCTTCTGGAGATATACAATCGTTACCCCATTTCAGAGCTGACCATTCACCCGCGAGTGAGAGACGAGGGCTACCAGGGACGGGTACATCTGGATTACTTCGAAGAATGCCTTCGCAGATCAGAAAATCCGGTCTGTTACAACGGAGATATCCGGACAGTACGCGACTATGAGCAGATTGCAGAGAAATTTCCAGAAGTACATGCAGTAATGATCGGTCGCGGACTCGTCGGAAATCCGGCGCTGGTGCGCGAAATCCGCGGAGGAGATTCTCTGACCATGGAGGAGCTGAAGCTTTTCCACGATTCCATCCTGGAATCCTTTATGGAGGCATTTCAGGGTGACGAATACGTGTCCATCCGGCATATGCTGGAGCTGTGGCCATTCATGAAAGAGAATTTCCCGGATTCTGACCGTCTGATTCATAAGCTTTATAAGACAAAGAGACTTTCAGAGTATCGGACGGCTGCTGACAGAGTCTTCTGTGGATGACTCTGCTTGACAGACCTTATTTCCGATAAAAGCAGCTTAATTCGTCAGCTTAAATCAGCAGTACAAATGCAGATCGATGCACGCAGCATGAAAAATTGTAGAAAGGACTCAAAATTATGCAGGGAATTATGGAACTGTTCTCCAATGCGGGGAACATCACATGGCAGATGGCTGTCATGTGGATCATTGGAGGTATTTTGATCTATCTGGGCATCGTAAAAAAAATGGAGCCTTCTTTACTGGTACCAATGGGATTCGGCGCAGTTCTGGTGAATCTTCCGATGTCGGGAGCAGTCACGCAGACAATCAATGGTGTACTGACACAGGGGCCTCTCGATACCCTCTTCAATGCAGGAATTTCCAATGAGATCTTTCTGCTCCTGCTCTTTATCGGCATTGGAGCCATGATCGACTTTACGCCGCTTCTGTCCAATCCGCTGATGATGCTGTTCGGTGCAGCAGCCCAGTTCGGCATTTTTTTCACGCTGAGTCTGGCGGCCCTCTTTGGCTTCAGCCTGCAGGATGCCGCTTCCGTCGGCATCATAGGAGCGGCAGACGGACCGACCTCCATCTTTGTCGCCAACTATTTTCACTCCAGATACCTCGGAGCGATTATCGTTGCGGCCTACTCCTATATGGCGCTTGTGCCGATCATTCAGCCGCCGGTCATCCGGGCGGTGACGACCAAAAAGGAACGCGCCATGCACATGTCCTACAATCCGCAGAGTGTGTCAAAACCGGTGAAAATTCTGTTCCCGGTCTGCATCACCATTATCGCGGGAATTGTAGCACCTCGATCTGTCGCCCTGGTGGGCTTTCTGATGTTCGGAAATCTCGTCCGTGAGTGCGGTGTTCTGGATTCGCTTTCCGATACGGCCCAGCACTCCCTCGCCAACATCATCACTCTGATGCTTGGGATCACAGTGGCATCACAGATGCGTTCAGAAGACTTTCTCAATATCAGGACTCTGCTGATCCTCCTTCTCGGACTCATTGCGTTTATCTTTGACACCGTCGGAGGCGTACTTTTCGCAAAACTCCTGAACCTGTTTCTGCCAAAGAACAAAAAAGTCAACCCGATGATCGGAGCCTGCGGCATATCCGCCTTTCCGATGTCTGCCAGAGTCATCACACAAATGGGCATCAAAGAGGACCCTTCCAATGTTCTGATCATGCAGGCCACAGGCGTCAACGTCTCCGGCCAGATCGCATCCGTTATCGCAGGCGGTCTGATCCTGAGCCTTGTACCGCTGGCATGACCGCGCGAACGTTTTTCTTAACGTTTTTCTTATAGAGTTTCACTTATAAATGCCCTCTCTTTGAACAGGCTGATGAAATTCCTGAAGAACTCAGCGGAAACATTGAAAAAACAGATACCTCTCTGAAGAGGACTCTGAAAGGAGATCGAAAATGAATACATTTCTTGGATCACTGAAGGTTATGGGCCTCGGGATGCTCGGAATCTTTATTGTCACCATTGTGCTGATTGTCATCATGATGCTTCTCACAAAGATCTTTCCCGCCAGGAAAAACGGCGCTGACAGCACAGAGGTTCCCACCGCGGAACAGAAAGCTGCCTGCAGTCAGACGAATGACACAGACCAGTGAATCATAGCCACACAAACAGTACAGACCGGTGAAACGCACTCACACAAACGGCGCACACCGTTGGAACGCAGACAGAACCGCTTCGCGCGTAATACGCGCGGCGGTGCTGTCTGCGTTTTTTTCTTATTCCTTTGAACAACTTCCTGCAAACAACGGAATCTCTCACCTGTGCTTTCGGTTCACATCCATTGATCTGGCAGGAATAACACGCCTCACGGGAAGCCCGTAAATCCGTAAATAATGCACAAAATATGTTTCTATAAAGCTGATATTTATGTTATAATTTTAAAATCCATCATTTAAGGGGCATATTGTACATGAATAATGACGAATTCAAAGTGATTGAAGTTAAGAACCGCATTATGGAGGACAATGACAGCATCGCGGATGCGGTGCGATCCAGGATGAGAGAAAAGGGAGTCTTTCTGATCAATCTCATGGCTTCACCAGGAGCCGGCAAGACAACACTTCTTGCGCGCACGATCCGGGAGCTGAAAGACACATACCGCATCGGTGTGATGGAAGCGGATGTAGACAGCGACGTAGATGCAAGGACGGTGGCAGAGGCCGGCGCAAAGGTCATTCAGGTTCATACCGGAGGCTCCTGTCACATGGATGCCGTGATGACACAAAAAGGCCTTGATGAGATGGGCGTGGACGGCCTGGATCTTGTATTTCTCGAAAATGTCGGTAATCTTGTCTGCCCGGCAGAGTTCGATGTGGGTGCGGATAAGCGGGTGATGATTCTCAGCGTGCCGGAAGGCGATGACAAACCGCTGAAGTATCCGCTGATGTTTCAGGTAAGCGACTTACTTGTGGTCAGCAAGTCGGATACGGCTGCGATCTTCGATTTTGATTTTGACAGGCTGCGCGAAAATGTCTCCGCACAGCGGAAAAAAGCAGATAGGCGCTCAGCGGAGATGCCGGTTCTTCCTCTTTCAGCAAAGACGGGAGAGGGCTTTGATGCCTGGATCAGCTGGCTGAAGCGGGAGGTGAATACGCGATGAAGGTAATCGAACTGCACGAGAGCGTGACCGCGTCAAATGACCGTGATGCAGAAACACTTCGTGAAGAGATGAAGAGAAGAGGAACGCTGCTGATCAATTTGATGAGCAGTCCGGGTTCCGGCAAGACGACACTGCTGGCGCGAACGATCCGCGATCTTCAGGACGAGTGCAGTGGCGAGGACAGTGGCGATGCCGGAAACCGAAGATCGGATGACAAGCTGAAGATCGCCGTGCTGGAGGCCGATATCGATTCCGATGTGGATGCCAGGCGGATGGACCGTCTGGGAGCGAAGACAATTCAGGTCCACACCGACGGCATGTGTCACATGGACGCAGGAATGACGGCAAGAGGACTTGGTGAACTGGGATATGAGGGCATCGATCTGGCTTTTCTGGAAAATGTCGGAAACCTGATCTGCCCGGCCGAATTCGATACCGGAGCAGGAAAAAATGTCATGATACTCAGCGTCCCAGAGGGCGACGACAAACCGCTGAAGTATCCGCTGATGTTCCGAACCAGCGATGCGCTCGTCATCTCGAAGATTGACGCGCTGCCGTATTTTGATTTTGACATGGACGCCTGCATACAGCGGGTAAGAGCTCTTCATCCCGCCATACAGATCTTTCCCGTCTCGGCGAAAACCGGAGAGGGGATGGCCGCATGGGAGGAATGGCTTCGAAACGCCGTACATAACTGGAAGTCCGGCGTCTGAAGCACTTATGACCGGAGATATCCTGTGTCTGAAAACCTGATGACCAGATATCCTGTGTCTGAAGTCCTCATGGCCAGATAGACTGTGTCTGAAGTCCTCATGGCCAGATATTCCGTGTCTGACTTATATCTAAGCGTCTGATTTACAAAGCCGCCGGATCAGGAACAGTGCCGGCTTTCGGGGGAATGCCGCGCACGAGAGAAGAAAAGGAGAGGATTTTATATGAACGAACAGAAGAACCGAATGACGAACGAACGTGATTACCGGCTTCCGGAGAATTTTGTCTATCCGGACAGAGAAAAGCTGAAGCTGCTGATTCGTCTGGCTGGTATGATTACGGACCGTTATGTGGCAAAATACACCCATACCATTCGTCCGGACGACCCGGAGGTCTGGTGCCTCGATGAGGTCATGAACAAGGATGAAGTAAAGTTCATGCTCAGTTTCAAGAAACCCAGGACAAACTACAGCCACGCGCAGCTTGTGAAAATGAACCCTGCGTTTACAGAGACGCAGATCGATAAAATGCTGGAACACCTGATGTGGGTCGGCTGTATTGAGACAAATCGTGAGAACCCGGCAAAAGAGCTGTGGTACGATGTACCGATTTTTGTTCCGGGCATCGCCGAGTTCATGGTCATGAACGATAAGCTGATGGCAGAGCACCCGAATATCGCGACATTTTTTAACCTGATGACCCAGATGCCCCTGGAGGGCATTACTCCCATGGTTCCCATGGGCGGCGCGGGCATCGGCATGCATGTCATCCCCGTAGAAAAAGCGATCGAATCCGTTTCCACATCCGTACCGCTTGAGCATATCTCGCATTGGCTGGATAAATATGAGGGCAAGCTTTCCATCGGTGTCTGCACCTGCCGCCGGCAGCAGCGCATCCGCGGAGAGGGCGATGGTTCGATCGAGCAGGAGTGCTGCATCGGCCTTGGCGATCTCGCCGAGTGGTGCGTGAATACCGGCCGCGGCCATTATATTACGAAGGAGGAGGCGCTGGAGGCCTGCGAGAGGGCAGAGCGGCATGGATTTGTCCATCAGACTACGAATATTGACGGCGAAGATAAAATCGTCGGACTCTGCAACTGTGCGCCCGGTGTCTGCAATGCGATCCGCACTTCTCAGCTCTACAATACCCCAAATATGTCCCGTTCCGCATATCGTGCGCATGTAAAGAAGGAAAACTGCGTAGCCTGCGGAAAGTGTGTGGAGGTATGTCCGGTCGGTGCGGCCAAACTCGGTCAGAAGCTCTGCAAAAAGGACGGAAGTGAGGTGAAATACCCGCTGACGCTGTTGCCGGATGAAACACGCTGGACTGCGGACAACTGGAACATTCATTACCGTGAGGACGCGAAGATTAATTGCTATGACACCGGAACTTCCCCCTGTAAGACGGCTTGTCCGGCGCATATTGCGGTTCAGGGCTATGTGAAGATGGCAAAAGAAGGCAGATACGCGGACGCGCTGAATCTCATTCGTCAGGATAATCCGTTCCCGGCTGTCTGCGGAGCCATCTGTAACCGCCGCTGTGAGGATGCCTGCACGAGAAGTACGGTGGACAGCCCTGTCGCGATCGACGAGATCAAGAAATTTGTCGCGCAGCAGGAGATCGATCCCGCTTTCCGCAAATCTATCCTTCCCATATGCGAGCGTGACGAGGGCGGCTTCTGGGACGATAATTATAAAATGGCAGTGATCGGTTCCGGCCCTGCTGGCATGTCCTGCGCTTATTACCTCCGGACCAAAGGATATCCGGTCACAATTTTTGAAAAGGAAGAAAAACCCGGCGGAATGCTCACGTACGGGATGCCGTCCTTCCGTCTCTCAAAGAATCTCGTCGATGCGGAGATCGATATGCTCCGCGAAATGGGAATTGAGTTCCGCTGCGGTGTAGAAATCGGAAAGGATGTCAGCATAGCCGATCTCAGAGCACAGGGATATCGCGCCTTTTACGTATCCATCGGTCTCTCAGGCGGCAGAAGCGCCGGTGTGCCCGGAGAGGATGCCGCGGGTGTAGAGTCCGGTATAGGCTTCCTGAATCGCGTGAATCGCGATCACAGCGTAAAACTGACCGGAAATGTGGTTGTGATAGGCGGCGGCAACGTAGCCGTCGATGTAGCAAGGACAGCACAGCGTGTGACAGACGGACACATCACCATGATCTGTCTGGAAGGCGCAGATGAAATGCCTGCCGCTGCCGATGAGGTTGAAGACGCAAAGGCCGAGGGCATTGAAGTGAAGAACGGATGGGGTCCGAAGGAGATCCTGACAGAAGATGGAAAGGTAACCGGCGTTGTGTTCAAGAAATGCACCCGGGTCAAGAACCCCGACGGACGCTTTGATCCCCAGTATGACGAAGAAACAACAATCACCGTTCCCTGCAAGAACGTACTGGAGGCAATTGGCCAGTCTGCTGTCTGGGGCGATCTTCTGAAAGGTACAAAAGCACAGACACGGCGAGGCGGCACCATTATCTGCGACCCGGTTACCTTCCAGACCGGAGAACCGGACATTTTCGCCGGAGGCGATATCAACCACGGCGCCCGTTTCGCCATTGACGCCATTGCCGACGGCAAGAAGGGAGCGGAATCTATGCACCGCTTCGTACATGAAGGTCAGTCGCTCACGATTGCCCGTGATCTCCGGGAATTCATCGAGCTCGACAAAGAGGATATCACAGTTCCTCTCGGCTATGATCACGCCAAACGCTGCGTCCCTGGATCCCGTAAGGTCGAGGACCGTTTCGACGATACAAGACTTCCGCTGACCGAAGAGCAGGTACATCAGGAGGCGGACCGCTGTCTCGGATGCGGCGCAACAACAGTTGATATCAACCGCTGCATCGGATGCGGCCTGTGCACCACCCGCTGTGAATTCGATGCGATCCATCTGGAGCGGGACCTTCCGGACTGCAGCAGCTTCTTCCGTTCTGAAGATAAGATGAAGGCGATCGCGCCTTATGCAATGAAGCGGGAAATTAAAATCATCCGAAAGGAAGCCCGCGAAAAAAAGGCAGCGCGCAGGTGACGGAGAACGGCTATGCATGAAATGGGAATCGTAACTCATCTCGCGAAGACACTGGATGATCTCGCAAAGGAACAGAACATTACGAAAATCGGTTCTGTCACACTGCAGGTCGGAGAGGTCTCCGGCATCATGACGGACTATTTCACCGACTGCTGGGACTACTTCAAGGTGCGCCATCCCGTATTAAAGTCGGCAGAACTGAAGCTTGAGACGATCCCTGCAGTGACCTGGTGCAATCACTGCAGAAGAACCTACCAGACCGTAGAGTACGGACGGGAATGCCCCTACTGTCACAGTGGAGAGACATGGCTCCTCAAGGGAAATGAATGTATCATTAAGGAAATCGAGGCCGAGTAAATCAATTAAATTCGGTTCACACAAGAAGAAACCGGAAATCTGAAAACGAGATAAAACACGCTGCGCGAGTTTTATCTCGCTATCGCGACGCTCGCCGCACACGAATACTTCGCATTCGGCTGCGGCTCACTGTTCGCGTAAATAAAAGTTCCGGAAAGGAACGGTTGACAAATGGAGCAGCTTCGGATAGGCATATGTGAAGATAATAAGGAATCACGCATCCGGCTTCTGAATATGGTGACGGATTCCGCAGAAAAAATAACCGCAGAGGCGTTTGAAAGCGCTGAAGATCTGCTGGATCATTTTTTTCCCGGGAAATTCGATCTTCTGATACTTGACATCTATATGGAACGGATGACCGGAATTGACGCGCTGGAACAGATCCGCAGAAAGGATACACGCGTAGTGGCAGCCATTGCCACAACCAGTCAGGATTTTGCGCTGGAATCCTATCGTCTTCGTGCCGCCCGTTATCTGGAGAAACCTGTAAAACCGGAGGATATCCGGGAACTGATCCAGGATGTTATTCACAAGAAGGAATCTGAGCCTCATTTCGAATGTGAATCGGTACGTGAGAGGATACGAGTGCCTTTTGACTGCATTCTCTTTGCAGAACAGAGAGGGAAAAGCATCTGTCTGCACATGGATGACGGAAAAGAACTGATCTTCCGCGGAAAACTGGATGACGAGATAAACAAATTCCCGGAGAAGTATTTTTTCCGCTGCCATAAGAGCTTTCTGGTCAACCTCTCGAAGATTTGCGGAATAGACCGCGAGCTGCTGACCTTTGTCATGCAGGGCGGCGAACAGGTTCATATTCACCGACAGGGATTTTTTGCCGCAAAAAGAGCATATGAACATTATCTTTTTTCCATTGCTGAAGGATGGAAACAGGAAGGACAGGGGGCGGACGAGTAGACGGATGCCGTTCCCTGGAAGAATGGGATGAAGCGGCATGCCCTATGAAGCTGAATGATCCGATCCGGGCATAGTTAAATATGCAATAAAAAAACACCCCATCCGTCAACCCGTCAAAATTAAATTTTCCCTTGACGAAAATAAAAAATTTGCTATAATAAAGTGAGTGCAAAAATACCCAAACAGTTGTATTTAGCACAATCTTACAACTGGAGGGAGGTTAGGTTTGGGCATATGGCAAACGTTATCGTAAAAGAGAACGAAACACTGGATAGCGCGTTACGTCGTTTCAAGAGAAGCTGCGCTAAGGCTGGAATCCAGCAGGAGATCCGTAAGAGAGAGCACTACGAGAAGCCGAGTGTTCGTCGCAAAAAGAAATCCGAAGCAGCAAGAAAACGTAAATATAATTAATTTGCACATGAAAAGCTCTGACATGTAAATGCCAGAGCTTTCTTCGTTTTATTTATATTCATGAAAAGATACAAAGATACCCGCTACAACCTCAATCTCAAAAAACCCGGACTTCCCTCAGGCACGCTTACCGTCTGTTTCTTCACTGACATGCACAATTGCTGCAGTCCTGAGGAAATCTCCCGCATCGAAACCATTCTGCAGAGAAACCGCCCGGATCTCATTCTGTGCGGCGGAGACAGCATTATCGGGAAGCCCGGATACCCTGTCGCTCCCGCGGCTGATTTTCTCACCTGTCTTGCCGGGAAATGGGCCTCTGCTCATGAGAACGGAGATCCTGCAGGAAATATCTATCTCGCCATGGGCAATCACGAATATCGCACACGGATCTACCCGGAGGTGTACGGCGACATGTATACCCGCTACCAGCGCGCTCTGCAGCAATCCGGACACCTCATTTTGCTCCAGAACGAATCGCGCGAATTCACCGTGCACGGCCTCCCGGTCTGCATCTGCGGCTTCAGCATGGATCGCCGCTACTATGGCAGAATCCATCACGAAAATCTCCCCTGTTCCGCGATTACAGAGGCTTTCCGTACAGATCAGAATCCCGGGACTCCTCCTTCAGACCGGATCAGTATTCTTCTCGCACACAGCCCATCCGGTATGGATGCCTATCTGGAATGGGGCGCTGATCTGACTCTCTGCGGACATTACCACGGGGGAGTCGCACGTTTTGGAAAGCACGGAGGGCTGATCAGCCCTGATCTCTGTCTTCTTACCGGAAAAGCCTACGGCTTATTCCAAAAAAACGGAAAAAGTGTTATAGTAAGTTCCGGCTGCGGAGAACACACCATCCCCGTCAGGATCCATAATCCGAGGGAGATCGTGACCGTAGTAATTCATGTAAATGAGAATTCTCAGTCCTGACAGCTTCCATTCAGAAAGGAAATCTCTTCGAAGTGGCAATATCTGTAAATCTCCAGGTATTTCAAGGTCCTCTGGATCTTCTCCTGCATCTCATTGACAAAAACAAAATAGATATCTATGATATTCCCATTTCTGAAATTACCGATCAGTATCTGGAATATGTCCGGCAGATGGACCACGAAGACATGAATGTCACCAGTGAATTCATGGTGATGGCGGCAACGCTGATCGACATCAAATGCCGGATGCTCCTTCCCAGAGAGGTCGATGAAGAAACCGGCGAGGAGATTGATCCGCGCGAAAACCTCGTGCAGCAGCTTCTTGAATACAAGGAATACAAGGAGATTTCCAGGCATCTGCGCGAATATGCGGAGGATGCGGGAGAGCTCGTCACGCGAAGGCAGCACCTTCCGAAGGAGGTGGCACGCTATTCGCCGCCGGTAGATCCGGCGCAGCTTCTGGACGGCGTCACACTGGAAAGGCTTCACGAAATCTTCGAATTCGTCCTGAAACGGCAGAAGGACAAAATCGACCCGATCCGGAGTAAATTCGGCCATATTGAAAGAGATGAGGTTTCTCTCCCCGACAAGCTGGATTATGTCCAGATCGTAACCCGCAAGAAGAGAAAGGTCTCCTTCCGGAGACTGCTGGAAAAACAGCCGACGAAAATGAACGCTGTTGTTACGTTCCTGGCAGTGCTTGAGCTCATGAAACTCGGCAAGATTCACTGCACCCAGGATGAGCTCTTCGGCGATATTGAAATTGAATCCCTGGAGAATGAACACGAAACCGCCCTCGCCGGAGATGCCTACCGGGAGGACGCAGGCAACAAACCTTTTAATGAACTGTTCTGAGAAAATGGTAATTGCAGATGGCAGAAGAAATAGAAACAAAAAAAACAAGCGAAAATAAAGAAACAGACCCGGATACTACACCTGAAACAACAGCTGATACAGCTCCCCGTTCCGAACCCGGTCACTCAGCGGATTCCCCCCGGCAGGACGATAACCTTCGCTTCACCGAAACGGAGGACACAACTCTGGAGGGAGCCCTTGAGGCTCTTCTCTTTGCGATGGGAGATTCCGTTGAGCTGTCGCGTCTCGCCTCTGCCGTAGGCCGCACCTCCTCGCAGACCGAGAAGGCTCTGCGCTCCCTGCAGGAAAGACTGAGCCGGCCGGAATCCGGCATTCAGCTTCTCGATCTCGACAACTCCTGGCAGCTTTCCACAAAGAAACAGTATTACGGCCAGCTGATCACGCTCGCCAGACATCCAAAGAAACCCCAGCTTACCGATGTCATTCTGGAGACCCTCTCCATCATCGCATACAAACAGCCGGTCACAAAGGCGCAGATCGAACAGATCCGCGGCGTCAGCTCCGAGCACGCGGTCAACAAGCTTCTGGAATATGATCTGATTCAGGAGCTCGGACGCCTTAATGTTCCGGGCCGGCCGATTCTTCTGGGCACCACAGAAAAATTTCTCCGCTACTTCGGTGTGGAATCGACAGATCAGCTCCCGGAGCTCAGTCCCGGACAGATCGCGGACTTCAAGGCGGAAGCAGAAGCGGAGGCCGATGTGCGCGTAGACGTCTGAATGGCTCTGAAAAATTCATAAAAATCAGAACTCCCAGCCGGATTTCATTCGTTAAAAAGGGGGTGTCGCACGAATCTGGTGCGGCACCCCCTTTTTCTTTTCTTATCTTTATTCTGTCTGGGTTTTCGAAGAGCTGTTCTGTTATGATACCGGATAAGCTGCGGATTGCTCCTTGCTTCGCACTCCCGCAATCCTTAGCCAGTGAACCAACTATATTTATATGCGTACGTGCTGCTCAATACCTTGTGTGTGCTGGAATTTGACTGAACCGCTACCTTTATCATGCTGTCTTCATTCAGATCCTGATCATTTACCATCAGCGTCTGGTTGTTCACATAGATCGTATCGTTGTCCAGCTTTCCGTCAATAACCGCCTTACATGACTGTGTGAAATTTTCACCGCTGATGTAATACGTTCCGTTCGCCAGCTTTGTAATTCCATTTATAACAATCGGCTTCACGCCCAGCCGGAGATCGGACTTTTTAAACGGATTTGTCTTGTTGTACACATATCGTTTTCCGTACAGTATATCGTACTGAAGCGTCTGCATGTCGAAGGTATAGCTCTCGCTGTTCTGCATCGTCTGCTGATACCGAAACATCACGCCGTCATGAATATCAAGCTTGTCAAACAGATCCGCTGCCGCCTGATATGCTGTGATATCTTTACTTTCCCTCTTCAGGCCGATATTGTCCCACAGAAGGTAATTGGTCTGGTAGATCGAACCGTAATTCAGATCCTCATCGGAAAGGCCCATCGTTGGGAGATGATCCCCGTAGAACAGAATCACTGCAGGTTCACCCCGGTTCTCCACATCCTGAATCAGGTCCGCGATGAACTGATCCTCCTCGTGTAGCTGATTCACGTAATACTCCCACGCGGCGTTCTCCGCGTCTGTGTCAGTCCCCGTCACTGTAATCTCCGGATTATCAATGATATGCTCACTCGGATAGGAGCCATGAGGCTGAACAGAAACAGTAAAGACAAAATCCTTCCCGGATGTGGAATCCAGCGCGTCGTTGATCGGAGTGATCAGATTCTCATCGCGCATCCATCCGTTCTCATTCACGTCATTCTGCGTGTCCATGTACTCGCCCGAAGTAAACGTATCGAATCCGAAATCCGCGTACACCTTGCGGCGGCTGTAAAAGTTCGCCTCATTGTCATGGACCGCATGCGCGGAGAATCCCAGATTTTTCAGCACGGTAGCCGCACTCTCACAGGTTTCTTCCCTGAGGATGCCCTTATAAGGATACTCACCGGCTCCGAAGAACCGCATGCTCATTCCGGTCAGGGTCTCAAATTCGGTGTTCACCGTGCCGGCACCCACGACCGGCACCTGATACAGACCGGAGGTGTATTCCTTTTCCAGCTTATGCCAGTTCGGAAGCGGGTCCTCGGAGAACGTGAGATTTTTCATACGGGTCGGGTCAAAAAATGTCTCGCACTGCACAATAATAATATTCGGAAGATTTTCCGTATCCGAGGTGGTTTTCTCCTCATCATGCTCATCCGCAATGATCTGATCCACCATCGCCTTGGAGTAATTATCCGGCTTTGATATTCCGGTATCCAGAACCGTAACCGTCAGACAGTACGGAAAACCGTAATCCTCATACGCATAGGCAATGTTTTCAAAATAAGCGGAAAGCAGGCGCACATTCACCATCTCCCGGGTCAGTCCCCAGAAACCGAAGCAGGAGAGTACAATCCCGATCAGCACCGGAATCCTGTGCGTCTTTCCCTGATAGCGCGGAGAGCGGCACAGCAGCACAATAAGACCAGCCACAAGAGCAATGATAAGCGCGTATATCACACCGATCTCCCAGCCGGACAGATACTTGGTGACTACAGAAGCTCCTTCGCTCAGCGCCGTCAGATCAGGTCCGGTCAGCGGTGTCACACGGTTCGCCAGCAATATGCTGTTGCTGATTCCAAGGAGCATCCAGAAGGTCAGAACCAGTATTCTCCAGAAGGTTCGTCTCCGGAACAGAAATACGATCAGTGAACTTAGAAAGATCAGCAGTGTATTATACAGGAAAACCTTGGTGTGATCATCCAGAAATGTTACCGCCGCCCCGAAGGAATGTCTCGACAGCGCCTCAATAAGCAGATATCCGAAAAACGATGCGGCAAAATGAAAAATAAGGGCATAGCGGTTCAGAAACTGCACCAGTTTCGGATGCCGCGGCGGTTTTGGTTCCGGCCTTACTGCCTTCAGAAACCAGTGCTTCCCCTTTCCGAGGACTTCCTTTATACTCATAATTTCCTCCGTTCCAGACATCTGTTATGTGCATAGACAAATTCTTTCTGCTCAGCTTCTGCGTTTCAGCAGCTTGCTCACGTAAGCTTATGCATATCGGCAGATTTTTCACGTGAGCTTCTGCGTTTCAGAAGCTTGCTCACGTAAGCTTCTGCATTTCGGCAGATTTTTCACGTGGCCTTCTGCATTATGGCAGATTTAACATGTCTGGCGCAATGATTTAACCCAGTGATTCAACACTTTTAACTTGACAACGAACCATCATAACAGTTTTACCGGAATTTGTCGATGTACGAAGTCCTGAAAGTACTGGCCAAAGAATGCTGAATATCAGGAAAAATTCATGAAAAAACGGCTGGAACAACAGCCGTTTTTCTTGAACATCGCCTCCTTATGAAATATTATTAATATATCCGTATTTGTAAACCCGTATCGGTAAACCTGTATCTGTAATATTCGTATTCACCATTAACTTATTTCGGGAGAAAGAAAATGTCTGAACAAAACAACACTGCAAATCACAGGAAGAAGCAGTCAAACCCAAAGGCACTCATCCCCATCCTGGTATTTCTCGTCCTGTACCTGGGATCTGGTATTTATTTTGAATATATCCACCCTGTTAAGGGAGAAATGGGCTTCTATATCATGTCTGTCGTCGTGGCTTTTGGTCTGGCGCTGATCGTCGCCTTTCTCCAGAATCCTTCTCTTTCCTTTGATGAGAAGATCCATATCTGCGCCAGAGGAATCGGCGATGACAACATCACGATCATGCTCTTTATTTTCCTGATGGCAGGCGCTTTCAGCGGAATTGCCAACCAGGCGGGCGGAGTGGAGAGTACCGCCAACCTGCTTCTGAATATCATACCGGGCCGATTTGCCATTCCCGGTCTTTTCGTCATTGCCTGCCTGATTTCCATGTCAATGGGTACCAGTGTCGGCACGATAACCGTACTGGTGCCGATCGCCGCTTCCGTCGCAAAAACAGCCGGGTTTTACCTGCCTCTCTGTGTCGGTACCGTCGTGGGCGGTGCCATGTTCGGAGACAATCTCTCCTTCATTTCCGACACGACGATTGCGGCCACCAAGACACAGGGCGTTGAGATGAAGGATAAATTCCGCGCGAATATCCGGATCGCCCTCCCGGCCGCCGTACTCACGCTGGCAATTCTCTGCGTCATTGCCCTGAACGGCGGAAAAGCCGAACTCGGAAATTATCCTTTCCAGTTCGGCCTTGCGCTCCCATATTTTGCGGTTCTTGTCATGGCCCTTCTCGGAACCAATGTCTTCGTTGTCCTTGGAGTCGGGATTCTCCTGTTCCTGATCATGGGCGGTCTGCTCGGAGAACTCAGTTTTGCCACCGCGTTTTCCTCCATGGGTACCGGCACATCGTCGATGTTCGAAACCATGATCGTCACCATTCTTGTCGCCTCCATCAGCGCGCTGATGGAAGAGTACGGAGGCTTTGAGGCGATCCTGGAGCTGATCCGGAAATTTTCCCACAGCAAGCGGGGTGCCATGTTCGGCATTGCCTTTCTTACCGGCCTGATGGATATCGCGACAGCAAACAATACCGTTGCCATCGTCGTCGCCGCGCCTATCGCAAAAACCGTAAGCACCGAATATCAGATACGGCCGCAGAAGACCGCGTCCCTTCTGGACACCTGCTCCTGCATCTTTCAGGGCATTATCCCCTACGGCGCGCAGCTTCTGATTGCAGCCAGCCTCTCCGGAGTCTCCACCGTATCGATCATTCCTTATTTATTCTATCCCTTCCTGCTCCTGATCTTTGTGGTTCTCTCGATCGTTTTCGACAGGAGCTGAGCAGCCGCGGTCCCTCCCACCTTCCCTGGCCAGGCCTGTGCTGCTTGCGGCCCTTCTCATCAGTATTGGTTCAGGCCCCGCTCCTGTTTACGGACTTTTCGTCTATCACGTTTTCAGACTGCGCTGCTTGCGGTTCTTCCCGTATGGATTGACGTCAGACTGTAGGCATCAAGCACCTGCTCGAGATCGCCTGCTGTCATCAGCTTTTCCTGAAGCACCAGCTCCTTCACCGGCACGCTGGTCTTCAGGGATTTCTTTGCGATTTCCGCGGCTTTCCTGTATCCGATATACGGATTCAAAGCAGTGGCAATTCCAACGCTTGCATTCAGAAGCTCCCCGCATCTTTCCTCATTCGCTGTGATTCCATCGATGCAGTTCACACGCAGCGTGTTCACCGCGTGCGTCAGCTCAGAAACAGAGTCAAACAGATTGTAGAACAGAACAGGCTCAAACGCATTCAGCTCCATCTGCCCGGCTTCTGCTGCCATGGTGATGGTCGTATCATTGCCGGCGACCTCAAATGCCACCTGCGTCACAACCTCGGGAATTACCGGGTTGACCTTTCCGGGCATGATCGAAGATCCGTTCTGCATCGCCGGAAGAGAGATCTCGCCGATTCCCGCCCGTGGTCCGCTGGAGAGCAGACGAAGGTCATTGCACATCTTGGAGAGGTCAACCGCACAGGTTTTCAGTCCGGAGGAAATCGTCACGAAGCTGTCGAGATTTTCGGTCGCGTCAAACAGATCCGCTGCCTGCGTAAGCGGATAACCGGTGATTTTTGCAAGTGTCGGGACAATATTGTAAAAATAAAAATCGGAGGTATTGATCGCGGTACCTATGGCTGTCGCGCCCATATTCACCGTGTAGAGTTCTTTCTTGAGATGCAGAAGACGATCGCGGTCTCTGGAAACCATCGATGCATAGGAATGGAAGGTCTGACCGAGACGCATGGGGACAGCATCCTGGAGCTGTGTGCGTCCGATTTTGAGAATATGATCAAATTCTTCAGATTTTTCAGAGAGGCTGTCTGCAAGCGCTTCCAGCTCACCGTCAAGGACGGAGAGAAGATCGAGAGCAGTCAGCTTGCCGCATGTCGGAATCACATCGTTGGTTGACTGGCACATGTTCACGTCATCATTTGGATGAATGACGGAATAATCGCCTTTTTTGCCTCCAAGCAGCTCGATTGCCCTGTTGGCCACAACCTCATTCGCGTTCATGTTTGCACTGGTTCCGGCTCCGCCCTGAATTCCGTCCACGATGAAAGACTCTGTAAGCCTGCCTCTCATGATCTCACGGCATGCCTTTGCGATGGCATCTGCCTTTTCCGGCTTCAGCTTTCCGCTTTTCTTGTTTGTCTCGGCCGCCGCGAGCTTGATTCTCGCCAGGTTCCGAATAAACAGGGGATGGAGTCCGGTGCCGGTGATCGGAAAATTCCTCTTTGCCCGAAGAGACTGCACTCCGTAATAGGCATCCTCCGGCACCTCCAGTGTGCCGATGGAATCAGCTTCCAGACGAGTTCCTGCTGCGATCTTCTCAAAAATCTCCATGATGTTTCCCTCCAAATGTCCTGAATGAAATTTGAGCACTCATTAAACTTTTCGGACGTCTTCACCGACTGTCCTTCCGGATGACGCGAGAATAGCACCCTGAAAACCCGATGTAAATATCTTAAGTTGAAAAGATTGAAAGAGAAGAAATCCAGGGCGTTCTCACGAAATAAATAAAGTTAATTTCCGTTATGACGAATAATATAAAGCCGTTTGTAAACTTCTCACTTGCATCTGACGCCGGAAGGTTTATAATTAGGGCAGTACAGAGAGGTACCAGCTGAAAAGATCAGCCGGTGCCTCTTTTTCTATTTCCCTGGATTCCACGGATGGATTGCTGTTCTGTTTTGTGAATGGATTTTCTTCCTGAATTTTGTAGATGGATTATTTTCCTCAATTTCTTTGTAGATGGATTATTTTCCTCAATTTCATGGATGAACTTCTTTTCTGAATTTTATAGATGGAATTTTTTCCTGAATTATGTATTTGGATGGATTTCGTGGAGGTGAAATTTTGAAAAAGCTGGATGCCATCGACATCAAGATATTGAATATCCTGCAGAAAGACGGCAGAATTCCTCTCAAAGATCTGGCAGCAAAGGTTTTTCTGTCCTCGCCCTCCGTCTCTGCAAGGCTGGAAAAGCTGGAGGAACAGGGCGTGATCCTGGGATATCACGCACAGATCAACCCTATGATGCTGGATTATCATATCAAAGCGTTCATCAATCTGGAGGTCGAACCAAATCAGAAACCGGAGTTTTATCCCTATATCAAGTCGATCCCGAACGTGGTGGAGTGCAACTGTGTGACGGGTGATTACTCGATGCTCATCGAGGTCATGTTCCAGAGTACGACAGAACTGGATCATTTCATCAATGAGCTCCAGAAATTCGGCCGCACCAAGACCCAGATCGTCTTCTCAACCAGCGTGGAGCAGAGGGCGGTACCGGTTCACACTTCCCCGTAAAATAAAAATAGGCCCACATCTGTCATCGCCCTTGATTTACGTTTTGATTTTACATTTTGAATTTACGTTTTAGATTTTCATTGACTGCATTTCCTGTGATGGAGGCTTCGTAAAGGACGTAAATATATCAGCCTTCCCCGCAGGAACGTTTATTCTCTTCAATCGTTCTGACATAGCCGGTCACCGTCCACATGTGCTCGTTCATCCGACGTCGAGCATCCCGCGTATCGTGCGACATTATCGCCCGAACCAGATTCCGGTGCTCCTGATCAATGCCTTTTGTGGATTTTTCCTTCTGCATGACCAGAGCCCGGATATCCGTGATCATGTTCTCAATCAATACGGAGGATGCGCACAGTACCTGATAGATCATGGGATTATCCGCAATTGAGGCGATCTTCAGATGAAGCTCCCGGTCAAGAGACGCACGCTCCCGGTCATTCTCCTCCTGGTCCAGCCTTTTGAGATACCATTCCAGCTCGGCAGTGTCCTCCTCGGTACATTTTTCGGCCGCAAGAGAGGCGGATTCCACTTCAAGTGAAGAACGCAGCTGCTGCACCTGCGTTACTGTGCTCCGGTTCATCCGGAACAGAAGCGTAAGCGGTGTGATCATACACTGATTGAAGTCGTCTGTAATATAATTCGCGCCCCCCTGCACCGAATGAATGATGCCGAGCAGCCGGAGAGAATGAAGTGCCTCACGCACCACCGGCCGGGACACAGCCATCTGCTCCGCCATCTTCCTCTCCGTGGGGAGCGCATCTCCCTCATGAAGCAGGCCATCTTCGATTGCCTTTATGATCTGATCGAGTATATCATTCACCGCATCTTCTTTATTTACTTTTTGAAAAACGACCTGCTCTGTCATCTGTTTCTCCCCGTTTTACATCCTGTCTTTATACAATAAACCCCCATGCGATAAGTCGTGCCACAAACTGTATACGTCCCCGCGTCACACACTGTATAAGCTGCGGATTGCTCCGTGCTTCGCAGAATATTATCTGTGACGCCCTGCCTTGCAGGACATGCAGGTTTACATATTTTCTGTTTAGATTCATATCCTCTACGCTTACTTATATTACCACAAAATTTCCCGATTTCGAGAAGAGCTCCTTCTGTTTTTTCGTTTCGGGGCCCTTTGGGAGCTTCATTTCCGGCATGTCTCCGTTCGTCCTTCTCGGGCTTTCCTTACTCTCATTGATCTTCAGCTTCCAGGATCCCGGGCAGAACGCAGACGGTCACAGTCGCTGTTTTTGTCTTGTTCATCCGGGAAATCATCATTGAATTTCAATATGTGCGGTGTTATATTGGTATTACCAATCAAAGCAACAATCATGGTAAATATACCAGAAGGAGCAGTACAATGGGGTACGTTAAATGGAGCTATGAAACACTGAATCGTTTTTGCGCCGATGTTTTTCACAATTTCGGATTTTCCGATGAAGAGGGAAAAATCATCAAGGATGTTCTGCTGACCGCTGATCTCTACGGAATTGAAAGCCACGGCATGCAGAGGATGGTCCGCTACCACAAGGGAATTGAAAAGGGAACAATTCATCCGACCGCAAAGCCCGAAGTTGTATTTGAGACACCCGTATCCGCAGTTATTGACGGACATAATGGAATGGGCCAGCTCAATGCTTATTTTGCAATGAATAAGGCAATCGAGAAGGCAAAGACCACCGGTGTCGGAATCGTATCCGTCCGCGAATCCAATCATTTCGGAATTGCCGGATACTACGCAAAGATGGCAAGTGACCAGGGACTGATCGGTGTCGCCGCGACAAACTCTGAGGCGATCATGGTTCCCACGTTCGGAAGAAAGGCAATGATCGGCTCCAATCCGATTGCGGTTGCCGTTCCTGCCGACCCGTTCCCCTTCCTTTTCGATGCATCTACAACAGTTGTCACCAGAGGAAAGCTGGAGATGTACAATAAAGCCGGAAAACCGCTTCCGGAAAGATGGGCTCTCGACGCCAACGGTAATCCGTGCAGCGACGCGCCGACCGTTCTGTCCAATATCGTAGCAAAGAAGGGCGGCGGCATCATGCCGCTTGGTGGAAATGATCCTCTGACCGGAAGCCACAAGGGTTACGGATGGGGCATGGTCTGCGAAATCCTCAGTTCCATCCTCTCAAACGGCGTGAACTCGGATCAGTGCTGCACCTTCAAGGATAAAACCGGAATCTGCCATGGCTTCATCGCGATCAATCCCGCCTTCTTCGGAGATGCGGAAGCCATCAAGAAGAACTTCTCCGATTACCTTCAGAGACTTCGTGAGAGCCCGAAGGCAGAAGGTCAGGAACAGATCTATACGCATGGAGAAAAAGAAATTTTTGCAGAAAAAGACAGAAGAGAAAACGGTATTCCGGTAAACGACAATACCATGGTAGAGCTCAGCAACCTCTGCTCCTACCTGCACATGGACTTCAGCAAATACTTTGAGGGATATCAGGTCAACAAAGATTCCAAATTCTTCGCCGGCAATTACTGATTTCCTTTACAGCAATGCCTCCGGAGTGGTAACCTGTTCCGGAAGGCATATTGCGGCTGGACAAATTCTGTACGGTAACGGTTTCCACACAATAACCATTAATTTGACGATAACCAATATTTTTGTACAGCAGCAATTCTTATTCGGTAACAATTTCAATTCATATTCATAAATTCATATTCATATATGGAGGATAATCAAATGGATTACGCAAAGGAATCCCTGAAAAAGCACTATGAGTGGAAGGGTAAAATTGAAATCAAGCTGAGAGCTGAAGTAGACAGCGCCGAGGCGCTGAGCCTTGCATACACCCCGGGTGTTGCGCAGCCCTGTCTTGAGATCCAGAAGGATATCAATAAAAGTTACGAGCTGACCAGAAGATGGAACACCGTCGCAGTTGTAACAGACGGCTCCGCAGTACTCGGCCTGGGCGACATCGGACCGGAGGCAGGAATGCCGGTTATGGAAGGAAAATGCGCGCTCTTCAAAGCTTTCGGCGATGTAGACGCAATCCCGATCTGTGTAAAAACACATGATGTAGACGAGATCGTAAAGACCGTTTCTCTCATTTCCGGATCCTTCGGCGGCATCAACCTCGAGGACATCGCTGCTCCGAGATGCTTTGAGATCGAAGAGAAGCTGAAGAAGTGCACCGATATTCCGATTTTCCATGATGACCAGCATGGAACCGCGGTTATCACCCTTGCAGGCCTGATGAATGCGCTCAAAGTTGTCGGCAAGAACATCGAGGATATCAAGATCGTCACATCCGGTGCCGGCGCTGCCGGAATCGCTATCATCAAGCTTCTGATCTCCATGGGTCTCAAGAATGTTATCATGACTGACCGCAAGGGCGCAATCTATGAGGGCCGTGAAGGACTGAACCCGGTCAAGGAAGAGATGGCGAAGATCACAAACCGCTCACATGAGTCCGGCACTCTGGCAGACGTCATCAAGGGAGCTGATGTATTTATCGGTGTTTCCGCACCCGGCACACTGACTCAGGATATGGTTCGCAGCATGGCAAAGGATCCGATCATTTTTGCGTGCGCAAACCCGGTACCGGAAATTTATCCGGATGACGCAAAGGCTGCAGGCGCAGCAGTTGTATCGACCGGAAGAAGTGACTTCCCGAACCAGATCAACAACGTTCTCTGCTTCCCGGGCATCTTCCGCGGAGCTCTGGATGTACGCGCATCCGACATCAATGACGAGATGAAGATCGCCGCTGCAAAGGCAATCGCCGGCCTTGTCTCCGACAAGGAGCTTTCCGCAGATTACATTCTTCCGAAGGCATTTGATCCGAGAGTAAAGACTGCCGTTGCCGAAGCTGTCGCTAAGGCAGCCCGTGAGAGCGGAGTCGCAAGAATCTGAATATAATATTTTGACACAAATATTCTGACACAGTCAGAAAGGCTGCCGCAGCTTGTTTTCCTGTACGGATCACATCGCTGCGGCAGCCTTTTTTTACGCGAACAGTGAGCCGCAGCCGAATGTGAAGTATTCGTGTGCGGCGAGCGTCGCGATAGCGAGATAAAACTCGCGCAGCGTGTTTTATCTCTTTGCATTTTTCACGCTGTGTACTTTTGACTTTCCAGGGAGCATTTCTCCACCTTCTTACAATACATCCGTCAAAGCCACTCGCATCACGTATTTACAGCTTATCACGCTGTATTTTCTGGCAGACTATTACACCGCGCCCTTCCGCCTTATCACACGGTATTCTGCCAGCCTGCTGCATCGCGTCGTTCCAGCTCACATAGGATTCGTCAGCAATCCCCCGGATTCTGTCCCAGTCCTTTTCATAGCTGCTCTCGAACATCGCAACGGTATAATACCCGGCACCTGAAGCGGTTTCCAGACAATAGGCAGCATCCTCAAACACCGCCACATCGGACGGCAGGAGAGAGGTGCCTGTCTCATCGGCCATTTTCTCCCTGCAGAAATCATAGATGTCCGGATCCCGCTTTCCCCTGCCGATTTCCTCACAGCTCACAAAAAAGTCAAAATATTCCAGAATTCCGTTCCGCCGGAAACACGCCCTGGAAAGCGCGGTGTCATTTGCCGTTGCGACGCACATGCGCACACCCCGTTCCCGGAGGCTTCGGAGATAAGCGGCGGCTCCCTCCTTCAGCGGAATGTCCTCCTCGTAGTGCTTTCGTATCAGAGCGAACATTTCTTCCATCACTTCTCCGGGCGTTTTCGCAAGACTGTATCTGTGAATGAAATACGCCGAGCTTTCGGACATTGTCATGGTTTCGATCGGCGCAAGATCCTCCCGGGATGCATGAATGCCCAGACCGCCGAGATAATCCTCCGCGAGATGATCCCAGTACCGCATCGAATCCGCCAGCGTGCCGTCCACATCAAAAATCGCGTACTTTTTCCGCATTTCTCTGTTCCTCCTGACACCGGATGCCCTGATCCACCTTCTCCGGAGTCATATTGAAGACGGCATCGATCAGATCTGTGCGGAAGGTGGCGTTTCCGGTTCCCTTCTCCAGACGCTTCTGTTCCGCGATCTCTCCCGCAAGGCCCATCACCGTCATTGCACTCACGACAGCGCGGAAGGAATTCTCTCTGTCGGCACCGCAGAACGCTCCGATCAGCGAAGTAAGCATGCATCCGCTTCCGGTAATCCGTGCCATCGTTGCGCACCCATTATGGAGAATCACTGTCTGTTCTCCGTCAGTCACGATATCTGTCTCTCCGGATACGGCTATGACGCTTCGGATCCGCAGAGCCAGTTTTTCGGCCATCACAATACTCTTCTCGAGATTATCTGCGGTAATCTCATCCTCCGCGCTGACATCCACGCCCCTCCCGGTTTTCGCCTCAAGGCCTCCTGTCTCAATCGCACGGATCTCAGAGGCATTTCCCCGGATTGCGGTAAAATGGACCGTCTCCAGAAGCTCCCGGATGCTGTACCGCCGCAGCGTTGTGCTGCCGGCAGCGACCGGATCCAGAACAACCGGGATTCCCAGCTCATTCGCATGCTGTCCGGCAATGATCATGCTGTCTACCGATTCAATCGCTCCGAGATTGCAGACAAGGGCATTCATTCCCTCCACTCCCTCGCGGACCTCGCGAACATCCATCGTCATCGCCGGTGTTCCTCCTGCCGCAAGAATGATATTCGCGCAGTCATTGACCGTGACAAAATTTGTGATACACTGCACCGCAGGCTTCGTTTCCTGCACTTTTCGAAGAGATTCTCCATACTCCATCTGTTATGATTCCTTCCATAAAATGCTTCATCATTTTTTCAGTGGACTTCCCGGCCGCGGAAAATTTTTCATTTGTTCAGCTGCGCCTGCATCTTCGGCAGCGCCTTGGATCGCTTCAGCACCAGGAGAACCGCAATGGCGAGGGTTGCCCCCATCGCAGATGCTGGGCCGTAGTAGGGGATAAGATAAAAAATCGCGTATTTAATGTGAAGTGCCAGGTTGAAAATCACGCTTGCCAGTACCGCGCTGATGAATCCGGTTCCGATGACTTCTCCGACCCATGCTGCCCAGAGCTTATGCGTTTTTCTATACAGAATACCGGAAAGCAGGGCACCAAAAATCGCGCCGATCACAGCCTGAAAATCACAGCCGACCAGAGCCACCCGCATGCAGCCCGTCAGAAGAGCTGCGATGAAATTGTACCACGGGCCCAGAAAAACCGCCCCCATAACGTTGCAGAAGTGCTGAAACGGAGCCATGTGCGGAAACCATACAAAGGTATTCAGCACAAATCCGAGACATGCAAGCATCGCTGTAAATACCATTTTCTTCAGAGACAGCTTTCCTGCCCGTGACCCTTCCGGAAGCGGGGCAGCAGCAGAAGCTGCATTCTTTGCAGAAACCGTGGTTGTGTTCCATTTGTTTTTCATGATCATATCCCTTCCTTTTTAAGATTTAAAGAAATTGATGACGCGCCGGCTGATTGTCACTATGATCACCGGTCCGGACGCGAAACGAGATAAAACACGCTGTGCGAGTTTTATCTCGCTATCGCGACGCTTGCCGCACACGAATACTTCGCATTCGGCTGCGGCTCACTGTTCGCGTAAAAAAAACAGACTGCCAAACGACAGTCTGCATAAATACGCATAATCACAGCGATGCTCCCTACGTTGGCATTATCCAAATCAGGTTAATGGGTCGACAGCTGAAATCCGTCCTCTCAGCCCGATGCATCGGGCTCCCCAGTCTGTTTCTCTTGATTTTTCTAAAGCGTTCTGCTTTAACAGGCCTATTATAACACAATCCATTCAGAAAGTGCACACCAAATGTCAATCTATTGTTTCTGACCGCCAAATGTCAATCTACTGTTTCTGAACTGAGCAATTTTGATATTTCAGAACGTGTGCAGAAAAGCTTTGACGAGACAGATGTAGTTATTAAAGTAAATGGACATTAATCAGGGGCTTAGCCGCTCTTTTATTTTCTCTTCGGTCCGATACTCTGAGGGTGTCCGTTTGTAGTAGTGCTTGAAGCTCTTTCGGAAGCTGTATACAGAGGAGAAGCCGACTTCTTCTGCAATGGACTCGATGGATTTATCTGTCGTCTTAAGTAGATTTTTGGCTTCTGCCATCCGGATGTAATCTAAATTCTCTTGATATCCCTTACCCGTAAATTTGATGAGCAATCGCCGTGTCTGCCGTTCACTGTATCCAAAGAATTTGGCTAAGGATGAGAGTGAAATCTCCTTGTAGTGCTGTTGCATGTAACTCAGAATCATGGCTATGTCATAATTCTTTTCGGTGGGATCGTTATTGATCAGTTCGGAAGTAGAAGCATATTTGTTCATCAGTCTGGAGAAAAGGAGGGAGATAGATGCCTTTTTCTCCAGTTCCGTGTACTTTCGATAAGACGGATCCGTCTGAAGAAGATTAATTGTCAGGCTTTGGATAAGTGGATCACGTCCGGTGTGAAAAAGAATAAAGGTATCATTTACGTAATGAGAAAGGACATTAGTGAAAAAATGATGCAGAATATCATTTTCATAGGTATGATTAGAAAAAATCTCCCAGAAAGTAGAACTTCTGACCAGGATATTCACAAGAACGCAATCATCGTTGTAGGAAGAAAGAGCGTGTCTTGAGCCTAATCCCAGAATGACCAAGTCTCCCTGTTTCAGATCAAAAACGCTGTTGTCCGTATAGTTTCTTGCCGTTCCCCTTAACACATAGATAAGCTCGAAATAAGTGTGATAATGCCAGAAAGCTGGAAAATAATTGGGGGGAATCATAGCATAGACATCGGTATCAAATGCATCCAGTACATGATCGGGGATATACCTATTCGTAGGATCCATTTGTAGTTTGTGTAAGGTTTCGTCTTCGTTAAAAGGATAATTCAAATTGAATATATCCTTGTTAACAGTATTTCCTGGAATAGACCAGTCCACGTCCGGATGGTCATAATAGTATTGTCTTAAAAATTTAGTCTCTTTCAGAAAAAAATCTGGAAGCGTCAGTTTTACGTCAAAAGAGAAAGCTTGATTCATCTTTAAGCCTTTCTAATTCATTTTCCATGTCCGAAAAGTTATTTCCAATGTCTCCAATTTAGCTTTTTTCTCTATAAAAAACAAGTTATTTTTTATTTACAAATAAATGTTAGGCTTGTGCAAAAGGAGAGAAAAATGGGAGAGTTAAATGAAAAAATTAGTGTTAAAGAAAAAATCTCATATGCATTAACGAACCTGGGTAATATTCCGGTTCAGGCAATTTTAGGATCCTACCTATTGATTTTCTACACAAACATTGTCGGATTAAATCCTGCAGCATGTGCGACTCTGTTCTTGATAGCCAGAATCCTGGATGGACTGAATGATCCGCTGATAGGTTTCTGTATTGACCATGCTAAAACAACTAAGATGGGACATTTCAGACCGACTCTGCTCTTTGGTTCTATTGCCTGTGGCATAAACTTCTTACTGATGTTCTACGGACCCTATATGGCAACCGGAGGAAAGCTGGTTATCGCATATGTGACATACATTCTGATCGGTGTTCTGTTTCCGGTTATGGATATTTCCCTGAATAGTATGCTTCCTGTTATGACCTCAGATGTGAAAGAGAGAACCGCCTTAAGCTCTATCAAAGGATTTGCTTACATGGCAGGAATTTTCGGATTGAACATCGTAGCACCAATCATTATCGGTGATACAAACATCGCTGCTGGTTACTTCAGATTAGTTGTGATTGCAACTGTAATCATCATTGGTTTTTCTGTACTTGGAACCCTTGGCATTAAGGAGAGAATTCAGGCAGCACCCGACACAGAATCTTATAAGTTCAGAGATTTGTTTCGAATTCTGACGGCTCGTCCGGTATGGGTCACTTTCCTTACCGCATTGACATATTTTGTCGGCACATACATTCTGAATACAGCGAATACTTATTTCTACACATACGTATTAGGCGATCTTTCTTTACTGAGTCTTGTATCAATTGTTCAGCTGTTGACACTGATTCCTTTTACTGTTCTTGCAGTTCCGCTGGTTAACCGGTTTGGAAAAAAACGCTTATATGCCTTATCATTAGTGATGATTACGCTCATACCGCTTGTAAGGCTGTTCAATGTAACAAATATTCCGATTCTTCTGATTGCAACCGTAGTAACCGGTATAGGTTCCGGTCTCAGTATGCCTCTAACCTATGCGATTCAGGCGGACAATACCGACTACGTTGAACTGCATCTCGGCATAAAAGCGCAAGGTGCAATTGCTTCCCTCTCATCTTTTATCACAAAATGTGCAATGGGTATCGGCGGAGCCATTCCCGGATACATCCTTGCAGTGGTAGGATTTGATGCAAAAGCGGCAACACAGACTGGAAGCGTAAATTTCGCAATTGTTTTCTGTGTTATCATCGCACCGGCTATTCTTGGAGCCCTTGGCGCATTGATCTTTGCTGTATTGTATCCTCTGTCAAAAGAAAAATTAGATGCGCAGAATGAAGAAATCGTAAAAATCAGAGGCTGATATTTCAGTTTTATGTAAAACAGGATTTCTTATACGGAGGTTATTTGAAATGATTGATATAAAGAAACTGCAGAAACCGGCAGATGAGTTTAAACCAGATATCAGATGGTGGCTTGCTGAGGGCCTCAATACAGATGAAACTCTGAAACATGATCTGGATCTTTTGAAGGAATCCGGATTCGGTGCTGTTGAATTTCTGGCAATGGACGAGCCGGGAGCAGATTCCAAAATTTATGGATGGGGATCTGAGGAATGGGTTCATGATTCAGAACTCATGTTCAGGGAAACAACAAAACGCGGCATGGGAGTCAGCGCTACCTGTGGCACAAACTGGTCAAACTGCAATCTGACAACCATCACACCGGATGATAAAGCAGCTGCCAAGGAACTGGATTATGCTCTGGAAAGGCTGAAATCCGGAGAGAGTAGAAAAGGCAAGCTGAAAAAGTCCAAACTAATCATGCCGGGTGTTACAAAGCAGGAGTTTGTCGCTGTTGTTGCGATTCGTGATTTAGGGGAGAAGGACGGAAAGCATTATCTGGATAAGGATTCTGCCATTGTTTTAAATAATCAGGTAATAGGAGGAGAACTGAATTTTACTGCACCAGGGGATGGTGAATATCTTCTTTTTACCTTCTGGATTCATGGTACCGGGCAGACGGCAAACCCATCCTGCAGTGTTTCTTATACTGTTAACTATATGGATCACTATGGCATTGATGCCTTCATTCGGTACTGGGACAGAGAGGTAATCACACCGGAGCTGCGTAAGACGCTCGAGCAGAACGGGCGCGCTATGATGTACATGGATTCTCTGGAACTCGCAACTTTCGGGCAAGGTGGTCAGCTATGGGGGTATAATTTCGTAGACGAATTCAAAAAACGCCGAGGTTATGATATTGTACCTTATCTTCCCTTTGTAATTAAAAGGCCGGGCATGATGCAGCCGGTCCATGAATACTACTATTATATGAAAGACTCAGTTTTTGCAGAAAAACTTCTCAACGACCTTTATCAAACGGCCACAGATATGTACTGTGAGAATATGATGAAGCCGATGAAGGAGTGGTGTAACAAGAACCATATGTGGCTCCGTTCCGAGATTTCCTACGGGCTTCCCTTCGAAATTTCCCAGCCGGGCAAGTATGTTGACGATGTTGAGACCGAGTCTCTTGAGTTTGC
The DNA here is from genome assembly GCF_052063915.1 of Bilifractor sp. HCP3S3_D3. Taxonomy (NCBI): domain Bacteria; kingdom Bacillati; phylum Bacillota; class Clostridia; order Lachnospirales; family Lachnospiraceae; genus Bilifractor; species Bilifractor sp. HCP3S3_D3. Next base: position 2,810 of record NZ_JBQHWP010000010.1, on the reverse strand, counting down.
ATCGCAGATCGAGCCCTACAGAAACCTTGCAGGTACTGCTCATGTATACGGTCGCATGTATTCCAGTGAGACTGGTGCAACAACCATGAACTACAAGATGCCCTTGGATTTCTACACGCAGATCATCTATACGCAATTTGCTGCGGGCGTTACCAAAACAGTTCTGCACGGCTATTCCAGTATCGCTGGTTCAAAGCAGAGTACTTACTGGCCGGGACATGAGGGCATGTGGCCGATCTTTTCCGAGCGATTCGGTTCTCGTCAGCCTGCATATCAGCATTATAATGACTGGACCGGCATGCTGGCCCGTTATCAGATGCTGTTGCGCGAGGGAAAACCCAGAATGGATCTTGCCATATTACGCCTGGATTATAATTTTAACAACTTGTATTTCGCTGCTGAATCCGGAGAAAAGGATCTTTATGAACATCAGCTGATGCGTGGTCATGAAGGTATATACTGGAAAGACATGAACCTACAGGATGCTGGCTACACATGGGACTACTTTGCCCCGCAGATTCTCGAAGAGGACTTTGTGGATACCCGATACGGGGTACTGCTTCCGGACGGACCTGGATATCAGGCAATCGTGATCTTCCAGAGTATCCTGCCGGTCACAACCGCAAAGAAGATTCTGGAAATGGCAAGGAAAGGACTTCCGGTCGTCTTCGTAAATGGATGTTCCGAGACAATCCGTCCGGGCGTTACAGTTACCCACAAAAAGGCAGCAGCCATGACACCTTTCAACGACGGAAAAGACGAAGAACTGGCAGTCATTGTCCGGAAAATTAAGTCTGTTCCGACCACAAAAGAGATTAATGTCCAGTCCGAGACGATTCAGGCTCTCGCAGAATTGGGCATTCAACCCAGGGTTTCTTTTACTGAGCCAAACACAAAAGTCCTAACACTTCTCAAAGAAACTGAGAAAGAAATTATCTACTATGCGTATAACATGCAGTACACAGAGACAGAAGATTTTACTTTCACAGCTGCCATTAATGGTGCCGGCAAGCCGTATAAAATTGACTGCTGGAACGGAAGAGTCGAGGAAGTCGGATGCTATAAAATAGAAAAAGGCAAAACATTCATTACCACAGTGCTTGCGCCGGGTGAAGCCTGCATTTATGTGATCGAAAAAGGACAGGAAACCCTGCACGCAGTCGAAGCCCGGGGATTGACAATTGTCGCAGATAAAGGGAAACTCATTGCAAAAGCAGAATCGAGTGGAGATTACGATGTCGTCTTATCCGATGGAATCGGGAAAAAGGTCTCCATAGTAGTCCCCGAGAAGATTGTCATCAATAAATGGAATCTTGAGGTTGAAGATTGGAACGAAGGCGATAAGGTAGTAATTCAAGAAGACCGCGGTGTGGGTCATATCACAACCGAAGTTCATTTTGAAACAAAAAAGACGTTGCTCAATGCCGGCCGGGTTGAACTTAAACCCTGGATGGATATTCCTGAGATCGGGCCGGATGTCTCCGGAGTCGGATACTACACAGCAAGTTTCACTACACCTGCTGATTGGGCAGATGATATCGGTTGCTTTCTCTCTATCGAAAACGTACATAAGAGTACCGCAGCTGTCTATGTCAATGGTCAGAAAGCTGGCGCCGTAGACATTGACGCGCTCAAAGTAGACATCACTAATCTTGTACAGTGCGGCGAGAACAAGATTACGGTAGAGGTATCCTCCACTCTATGCAACCGACTGATTCAGAGAGGCTACTACGACATGGTCGGACAGATGTCTAAAGCCCTCGCTGAGAATGCCAATAATGCCATGGATGGAGAAGAAAAGGATAAAGATGATGCACCGGGATTGAACTTTAACATTTCCGCCACTCCGCAGCCCTATGGTATGGTTGGCGAAGTTGCCGTAAACTTCTACAAGAAAGTCACCCTCTAAGGAGTCATCCGGGGTCAGCAGAGGCAATGAGTCTGGCGTTCAAATGAAGAAAATCGCAATTGTTGCCGCAAACGGCAAAGCAGCCAAAAAAATTATTGCAGAGGCAGTGAATCGCGGATTTGATGTTACAGGCTTCGGACGTAAGGAGAATAACACGCTGGCACAGCATTATGTACAGAAAGATTTGTTTGAGCTGACAGCAGAGGATCTCAACGGATTTGATGCTGTTGTGGATGCCTTTGGGGCATGGACAGAAGAAACCCTGCCGCAGCACAGCACATCTCTTAAGCATCTTTATGACATCTTAAGCGGAACAGATACAAGACTTTTGATTGTCGGAGGCGCAGGCAGTCTTTATGTCAACAAGGAACATACAGCTACCGTTATGGAAGGGGCTGATTTCTCGGATGCTTTTAAGCCGCTGGCATCCGCAATGGGAAAAGCTCTTGGTGAACTTCGGGAGAGGAAGAATGTCAAGTGGACATATATTTCCCCTGCCGGTGATTTCCAGGCAGACGGCGAAAGAAGCGGAAATCTTGCCGGAACGATTCTTTCAGCCATCATCTGCGCGGCGATTCATATGAAGCTGGTCATTTCTCCCCTGGTTATGCTTTCGGCTGCCGGGGTATCGATGGGGATTGGTATGTTTTTCGGCATCTATCCGGACAGTAAAGCAGCGCACCTGAGCCCGATGGAATGCCTCCGGCATGAGTAATAAGAAGTATGGAGACGCACTTATTACGAAACTTAATACGGAATGAGCAGGCGAAGACCCGGGGGGGGGGGGGGGTGGGGCCCCCCCCCCCGGGGGGGGGGGGGGGGTGTTTTTTTTTGTGGTGTGTTTGGGGGGGGGGGGGTTTTGTGGGGGGGGGGGTGTTGCAGGATGTGGGGAGGGGGTGGG